>JAJYZD010000060.1 GCA_021800315.1 Bacillota bacterium
GACGCCTGGCTGCCTCTCCTGCGCTGAACATCTTTTCCATGATGGTCAATTATATCGGAAAATAGGCCACCGGTCAATACCTACACATATTACTGATTGACAAATACACTTGCTGCTACGAACCCTTAGTGCGGTGTTTCATGACTCATGTTGCGATTTTCCAGTCCCCAAAGGTTACGAAAAATTTCTGCAGTCGATCCATGTTAATTTTCTGAATATTCACTCATGAGTTGCTAATTATGGAATGAGCAGCGCCAGAAAACCGGACGGGTCGAGGACTTCAGGGCTGGGCTCCGTCGGTTGAAATCACCCATAGGCTCATGTCCGTGAAACCCGGTAAAGATGTTTTCGACCCAAATTTCCTCACCCGGCGGGTTACAATCCGGCTACTTCAGAGAAAGAGTGAGCCAAAAGGAGCTTCCATGGAAATGTATGGATTTGACACCGTCCTCGTTTCTCTGATATCCTGACAACGCACTGAGTTGCCATATCTTATGGGATCGATCAGACTTGATTTGGTTTATCTCAAGATGCTTGCGGGCTGCTACCGAAAGGCGGTACTTTCGACTCCATCAGTGACAGGGGTGCTACCCTTTCCATCAAGGGTGTCGCGTGCCACGTAAAACAACGAAAGGAGGAAATGTTATAGCAATTTCAATCTGAAATCATTTTTATAAGCAGGAGATAACTACTTTCCCGGTCGGAACCGACAAAGTGTTCCCGGAAATTTTAAATGGCACTGGGAGCTGGAAATGAACAATTTAAATGGCACTGGTCAGTCCGTCAGTAAACTGTCGGTCCGTCATGTCCCTAGTCCTTGCCGCCGTAAGGACCGTGACGACAACGGGGGCAAGCGGGAGGCTCCCTTTGTGTGGCATTACCCCCTCACTCAGTGCCAAATAAAGTGTTCCAACTGGAAATTCCAGTGCCAAATAAAGTGTTCGCGAACAACAAGGCTCACGCGGTGGTTTTCGGGTTAGCAAGAAGGATTCGCGGTAAACACCCCGCTAATATCTCACTCATATCTGAAGTACTTCAAACACTTCTTCAACTTCTTCGTTGAGCCTTATAAGTCTGCTTTGGCAGATCGTACCGCATGCATGATGGCGGCCGATCCCTGCTGGTCTGCCCAGCGCGGTGCCGTCGGTACGGGCGGAGGGGGCTGGGAGTATGGCTGGAAAGTCTGTGTGCAATGGGCCTTCCCGAAAAGCGGCCTGGACGTGTCGCGCTGTGTTGGATGAGACTGAACAGGGGGTATTCTATGATTCGTTTCACGAACCGGTCTCTGCTGGTCCTGCCGTTCGCTCTATCGTTCGCCCTTGCGGCCGGTTTTCTTCTTCCCTCTTTCGCGGCGACTCCCGCCGGGGCCCCGAGGGTTGAGGAAAGCCAGCCGGTAAACATTGAAGTCCTGACCACCGGGTATACCGCCCATGACCCGGGAGAGAACGGAAAGGGCATAACCTACACGGGTACCCGGGCCCGTCCGGGTGAGTGTGCGGTCGATCCCGGGGTGATCCCTTTGGGTAGCCTGCTTTGGGTGCCGGGGTACAGTGCGAGGTATGGGCTGGTCAGGGCGGAGGATACCGGGGGATTGATCAAGGGTGACCGTATCGACCTTTTCTTTTTGCATCGGCGGGAAGCACTGGACTGGGGTGAGCGCCAAGAAACGGTCACCGTATGGAGCGGTGACGAGCAAAAGGTTCGTTGATCCATCTTTGGCCTATTCCTCACCTGCCCGGCAGCCGCGCCGCCACCGTTGAGCACAAAGTCAACAACAGCTGATATTCGCAAAGCACCGGGTGCGGGGCAGGCCGGCTCGTTTTTTTCCGAATACGAACTGCGGGAAAATCCGGGAACTGCACCGGCGGTAACCCCCTATTGAGGTTTCTTGACGAGGGAGTGCCGGATATATACTCCCTTTTGGCGGTCGATCAGCCGTTTTTGCATGTCCTGTCCATCCCGGCAGGATTAGTGGCAGGGTCCGGCGAAAATAGCGGTCAAAATGGGGGGTGAAGTTTCATGATATCGTCGCGTGTTTCAGCATGGCTCCAGGAATACGGGAAGGAGAATGTTTCGGTAGCCGACCTGCTCTGCGACCGGCATGCCCTGATGCCGGAAAAGGTGGCCCTGTTTTTCGAAGACGCCCAGGGGGAAAACGCCAAATTCACCTTCGCCGAATTACGCGAACTTTCCGGCAGGCTGTCTGGTTTTTTCAAAGCCCTGGGGGTGCAAAAGGGTGACCGGGTAGCCGTCATGCTGCCTAAGAGTCCCGAACTGGTCATTGCGGCCCTGGCCGTCTGGCGCCTCGGTGCCGTATATGTACCGCTGTTTACGGCGTTCGGACCGGACGCCGTCGGCTACCGCCTGCAGGACGGGGCCGTACGTCTGGTTGTGACCGACGCGGTCAACCGGAACAAGCTGGGGGCGTCCTCGGCCGGCGTAGTGACCGTGGCCGGGCAGGGGGTCGTCGAAAACGGCGACCACGATTTCTGGCGCGAGTTGGAGGGCGGCCGGAAGGACTCCCCGGTCCGCGTCCGTGGAGATGACCTGCTGGTTTTACTATACACCTCCGGGACCACGGGCAATCCCAAAGGCGTGGAAATCCCGGTGAAGGCTCTCGCTTCATTCGAGGCTTATATGAGGTTCGGCCTGGATCTACGGGACACAGACATGTATTGGAATCTGGCCGACCCCGGTTGGGCCTACGGACTCTACTACAACCTCATCGGGCCTCTTCTCATCGGCAAGGCTACCCTGTTTTTCAACGCTCCCTTCAGCCCTCTGGAAACCTACAGGATCATGGAGAAGTATGGGGTGACCAATTTTGCCGCCGCGCCTACAGCTTACCGGGCCATTATGGCCGCCGGGGACGAGCCGGCCAGGCGGGCCAAACTTTCCCTCCGGGTTGCCTCCAGTGCAGGAGAGCCTCTGAACCCGAAAGTCATCAGTTGGACCAGCGAAATGTGGCGGGTGCCGGTGTATGACCATTACGGCCAAACCGAACTGGGCATGGTTGTAAACAACCATCACCTGCCCGAGCTTGAGGAAGAAATCAGGCCGGGATCAATGGGCAAGGCCATGCCGGGATTCCGCGTGACAGTGCTGGACCGGGAGGGGAACGAGTTGGGAGTTGGACGGGAAGGGGAGTTGGCCGTCGACGTCGACCGGTCTCCCCTGTGCTGGTTCCGTCACTATTGGAACGACGAAGGACGGACCAGGGAAAGGTTTACGGGACGCTATTACCTGACCGGGGACGCCGCCGCTTTTGATCAGGACGGTTTCATATTTTTCAGCGGGCGGTCCGACGACATCATCCTCAGTGCCGGCTACCGGATCGGCCCTTTCGAGGTGGAGAGCGCCCTGATGCAGCACGAGGCGGTGGCCGAGGCCGCCGTGGTTGGAAAACCGGACGAGTTGCGCGGCGAAATAGTGAAGGCTTACGTGGTTTTGAAGCCCGGGATTCCCGTTCCCCCGCCCGAAGAACTGGGCGGGTTTGTAAAGAAACGCCTTTCCGCCCACGAATACCCGCGGGAAATCGAGTTCGTCGACCAGTTGCCCAAAACCCCCAGCGGTAAGATCCAAAGGTTCTTACTTAGAAAAACCTGATTACAGCACCCGTGCCCGGGACCGGTGAATGGTGCTGACCCGGGGCGGCCGTGGCTCATGGCACCGGTTCCGGAGCCGGAGAGAAAAAGACGAAATCGACTCCACCTTCGCTACAGGGATGACAAGGCCTCCGGTGTTCCGGAGGCTTCTTGCATCAGGCGACTACAGTCGTCGCTTGGGTATTTCCTAGCGCGGGCGTTGCTCGCAACCCAAGCGCGGCCGTAAGGGGGATGTTTTCTAATTATGCGGTTATGCGCGCTCGATCTCCTGCGATCTCTGCGGCACACGCGGCTTGAACATCTGCGCGATTGATGCGAATCCTGCGGAGGAGTGTCGTAACCCGTCCCCAAGGAACGCCTACATTTGAACGAATCAGGCCGCGCTCACCGCCGCCGTCGTAAAACGCCGGTAATCTCCACCCGGCTGATCAAGGGACAGCCTGTGGACACATCCTGGCCCGCAGATCATTTGACAATCAATATTTCAGATGGTTAATATATAAGGCGGGAAACAGGTGAGAGCGTGAACAGTCGTCCATATAGCCGCGAGGGCTGGCTCCGGTTGGATCCGGTCGCCCGGCGGTTGATCAGCGTGCGTTTCCTGCGCAGCGTCGCCCAGGGAGCGCTCAGCGTCGATTTTACCCTGTACTTGCGGGCTCTGAACTTCACGGCGGCCGAAATCGGCCTCCTGCTTATGGCGGGGGGACTGGCCGGTGCGGTTCTCAGCGTCTTTATCGGCATGGCCAGCGACCGGGCCGAACGCCGGACCTTCCTCCTTGTTTACGAAGCAGGCCTGGCCCTGGGCACGGCCCTGGTGATCCTAATCCCCGGTGCCTTCGTCCTCTATGTTGTGGCCGGGCTTTTCGGGTTCGGCCGGGGAGCCAACGGCGCTTCCGGTCCCTTTGCCCCGGCGGAACAGGCCTGGTTGGCCCAAACCATCCCAGGGCAGGAACGGGGCATGGTTTTCAGCTTCAACGCCGCCCTGCAGTTCTGGGGCATGGGTCTGGGCGCGCTTCTAGCCGCGATTCTGCCCCACGTCTGGCCCGGGGCCGGTGGACCGGCGGCATACAATACCGTGTTCCTGTTAAATCTGACAGTCGCCATGGTTAACTTTTGGCAGATCAAGGGCCTCCGGGAACAGCCCGCACCTGCGGCAACCAGCACGGCCGAGCCGGAGGAGGCCCGGGTGGCCGCGCGGGAGAATAAGGCCATGGCTACCCTGGTCGCGGTAAACATGATTAACTCCCTCGGCGTGGGCCTGGTAGCCCCCATCCTTCCCTATTGGTTCGCCGTCCGCTACGGGGTAGGGCCGGATGCCATCGGGCCGGTGTACTTTTTGACCTTCCTGTTGACCGGCCTGGCGTCCCTCGTGGTCGGCCGGTATTCGGAAAAGGCGGGGCTGGTCCGCTCCATTGTTTTGCCGCGCCTGGCGGGGGTCGTCCTCATGGTGGCCATGGCCTTCATGCCCACCTACGGCCTTTCGGCCGGCCTCTACGTGTTGCGCTCCGTGCTTAACCGCGGTTCGGTCGGAGCCCGCCAGGCCTTCGGCCTGGGCCTGGTGCGGGACCGGCGGCGCGGCCTGGCCAGCAGTCTGAACGCGGTCTCCTGGAGCGTGCCATCATCCCTTGGTCCGGCCCTGAGCGGCTGGCTTCTGGAAATGGGGCCGCTTTTCTGGCCCTTTGTGCTGGCCGCTATGCTGCAACTGAGCTACGTCGTCCTGTTCAAGAAGCTGTTGGGACGATATGAGGGAGGACCCGCGCCGCAAGAGTCGGCGTAGGTTCCGGCATCCAAAGCGTCCGGGCCGTTAACGCGGGGTCTCAGGGCCTGCGGCGGGCTTCCCGGCCCCGGCGATGAATCGTTCCAGGGCCAGGGCGTGGCTGAAGGCGGGATCGCGGGCCGCGTAGACGAGGGTGACGTTTTCCCGGGATGCCCGGCGGGCCAGGTCGGCCAGTTCGCCGTCCATACCCGCCTCAATGAGTTCTTCCCGGTAGCGGCGGGAGAACTCTTCCCACCGGTCCGGTTCGTGGTTGTACCATTTGCGCAATTCGTGGCTGGGCGCCAAGTCTTTGCGCCATTCGTCGACGGCCGCCCGTTCCCTGGCCAGTCCCCGTGGCCAGAGCCGGTCCACGAGCAGGCGCGAGCCGTCTTCCGGCGCGGGCGGTTCATAAATCCGTTTGATCTTCAGCATGGCTTCCTCCGGTATACCGGTGATCATACCGCCGGCGCGGATGTTACAGCGCGGCGGCAAAAACCTCGCCGAAGGCCCCGCACCGGGCCGGTTCCTCCGGGGTCGGGTCGTACTGTGCCTTCAGCGACTCCTGCGCCAACTGGATGCCGCCTTCGCGCAGTTTCTCCCCGATGGTCCGCGGGGATTCGCCGCTCCAGCCGTAGGAGCCGAAGGCCGCCCCCACCTTGCCGGTGAACTGCAGGCCGCGGATCAATTCCAGGATCGTGGCCGTGGAACTCATTTGTATGACACCTTCCACCCGGCTCCGGCGTCGAGGAGATGCGGAGCGTACCTTTGGCTTATTGGCCGCAGGGGGTTGAAAATCCTGCCAAGGGACCTGGGCGGAAACCTTGTCTGGCTATTCAAGCTGACAACTCCACCGGGAATAGACCTTGGTATACCGGTCCGGCCAGGCTGGGCCGGCAATAATAAGTGAAGGGAAACAGGGAATGCTCAGTTTGGGAAGTGACGACTGAAGGCGGGGCTTGCCGGACCCACCCTGCGGGTTGGTGTCCGCGCGGATGGACGGAAAACAAGAATGATTGTAGAATACCAGGGCGGGCGGCCCGTCCGCTTTTTCCGCCGGGGAAAGGAAATCGGGCCGACGGGTCGAATACATAGGATACCATTTTGTTTCCCGAAGAGAGGGTGGGATGACGAAGAAAACGGACGTTTCAGGAGGCGAAAACAGGGGGCCGGAGGGACAGGAACCGCAGAGGGTGTACCTGGTGGGTATAGGCCGGCCGGGGGAGAGCCTGGAGATCGCGGAGGAAGCCCTGGCCGAACTGGGCCGCCTGGCGGAGGCCGCCGGCGGGACCGTGGTCGGCCGCACCGTGTATCGGGGTCATCCGGACTCCCGCTACCGCATCGGCAGCGGCAAGGCCGCGGAGACGGCCGTGGAGGCGAAGACCGCCGGGGCCGACCTGGCCGTGTTCGAGGGTGAACTGCAGCCGGCCCACGTGCGTAACCTGGAGGAACTCCTGGGGATGCCCGTACTCGACCGTACCCAGTTGATCCTGGACATTTTCGCCCAGAGGGCCATGACCAGGGAGGGCCGGTTGCAGGTGGAGGCGGCTCAGTTGAATTACCTCCTGCCGCGCCTGGCCGGCTCGCGCACGGCACTCTCCCGCCTGGGCGGCGGCATAGGCACCCGGGGGCCCGGTGAAACCAAGCTGGAAACAGACCGGCGTAAGATTCGCCGCCGGATAGCCGATCTGCAGCGGCAGTTGGCCGAGGTCAGAAAACACCGGGAACTGTTGCGCGGGACCAGGCGGCGGATGCCGGTCTGCCTTGTTGCCCTGGTGGGCTACACCAACGCCGGAAAATCCTCCCTCCTGAACGCTTTAGGGGGCGTGTGCCTCCCGGCGGCCGACCGTCTCTTCGACACCCTGGACCCGGCCACCCGGCGGGTGAAGCTGCCGGGCGGGGAAACGGTGCTTCTGACGGATACGGTGGGCTTCATCCGGAATCTCCCCCACCAACTGGTGGCGGCCTTCCGGGCCACCCTGGAGGAAGTGACGGCGGCCGACCTGGTCCTGCACGTGGTGGACGCCGCGGAGGAAAACAGGGATGCCCGGATACGTGCTGTGGAAGAGGTCCTGGCGGCCCTGGGGGCGGACCGGACCCCGACCCTCCTGGTTTTCAACAAGGTTGACCTGCCGGGCGGTGAGGAGCCCTGGCCGGACGGCAATGCGCTGTACGTTTCCGCCGCGACGGGAGAGGGGATACCGGCGTTGCTCGGGACCATCGCCGAAACCCTGGCGGTGGACCGGGTGCGGGAGAACTTTTGCATTCCTTACCAGCAGGCCGGCTTGCTGGAACTGGTTCACGGCCGGGGCCGGGTCCTGAGGGAGACCCACCTGGCGGAAGGCATTATGGTGGAGGCCGAGATGCCGGCGGCCTGGGCCGGACGCCTGCGGGCCCGGCTGAAGGCGCGGCGGTAACGTGGTATTCATGCGACGGGAGGGTTGGTCATGTATCCGAATCATCTCAAGTATTCGGAGGAACACACCTGGCTGGAATTGGACGGGGACGCCGGGCGGGTGGGGATCACCGATCACGCCCAGGAGGCCCTGGGGGACATCGTCTTCGTGGAACTGCCCCAGGCCGGGGACGAGGTGACCCAGAACGAGGCCTTCGGCAGCGTGGAATCGGTCAAGTCGGTCAACGATCTCTACGCCCCGGTCAGCGGCAAGGTCACCGAGGTCAACGGGCGGTTGAACGACCACCCCGAGATCATCAACAAGGACCCGTACGGCGACGGCTGGATTATCAAGATCCGGCCAAGCGACCTCTCCGAACTGGAAAACCTGCTGGACGCCGCGGGTTACCAGAAGAGCATCGTCGAGGATTAGGGGACATGGCTGGGACCGGGGAAACCTGGCGGCTGTTGGACAGCGGGCCGGGTGACGGCGTCCGCAACATGGCCGTGGACGAGGCCCTCCTCTTGGAGCATGCCGCCGGACGGACCCTGCCCACCCTGCGCTTTTACCGGTGGGATCCGCCCGCCCTGTCCATCGGCCATTTCCAGCCGGTACGGGGCGAAGTGAACCGGGACCGGCTTACGCAGGAGGGTTTCGGGTTGGTGCGGCGGTTGACCGGCGGACGGGCGGTGCTGCACCGGGCGGATTTGACCTACAGCGTGGTCGTCGGGGAGGCTCTTTTGAGCGGATCGGTCCTGGAGACCTATCGCCTGCTCTCCGCCGGCCTTTTGGCCGGCCTGCGGCTTTTGGGGGTCGAGGCGGAGTTGGCCGGTGAGAAACCGGGCGGGGGGACGGATCCGGCTTGTTTTGCCGTACCCTCGAGTTACGAGTTGCTGGCGGGGGGCCGGAAGCTGGTCGGCAGCGCCCAGGTGCGCCGGAAAAACACCATCTTGCAGCACGGCTCCCTGCTTCTGGACTTCGACCCCCGCCTCCTGGCCCGGGTGACCGGGCCGGATGAGCAGGCGGCCGCCCTGTACCGGGAGCGGGTCACCAGCCTGCGGGAAATCCTCGGTTTCATCCCGCCGTACGGCGACCTGGTGGGAGCCTTCGCGCAGGGCTTCGCGACCGCCCTGGGCGTCGCCCTCGTCCCCGGGGACCTGACCGGGGAGGAGGAGTCCCTGGCCGCGCGTCTGGCCGGGAAATACGGGGGGGACGAGTGGAACGTACGGTGCTGAGGCCTACAGCCAGGACCTCAGCTTTTGCTCGTCGGTGATCGTTATTCTCTGCCGGTCGGCGATGAGGACGCCGCTACGGCGGAAATCGTTCAGAATACGGTTGGCCGTCTCCCGGGTGGTGCCGATGAGGTTGGCCAGTTCCTGGTTGGTCAGGTTGATGTCGATGCAGGTGCCTTTCTCCGCCGGTACACCGTATTGGCGGACCAGGTCGAGCAGCATGCCGGTCATGCGGCGGTAGGAATCGTCGTGGGCCAGGCTGTTGATTTTGGCCTGGGCTTCCCGCAGGCGGCGCGACATGACCTTCAGGAGGGCGACCGCGATGGAGGGGCTTTTGATGAGCAGGGCCTCCATGTCCTGGTTGCGGATCAGGCCCAACTGGGCGTCCTCCACGATCTCCGCGCTGGCCGGATAGGTCTGGTCGCCGAACAGAACCACCTCGGCGAAAACGTCGCCGGGGTGGATGTAATGCAGGATGTGTTCCCGTCCGTCGGGGGTGGTCTTGGCGATCTTGACCCGACCCGACTTGAGGAAGAAGACGGCCTCGCCCGGCTCCCCCTCCAGGAATATGATGCGCCCCTTGCCGTAGCGACGTTCGAGGACCAGTTTCTCGATCTCGAGCAGTTCCTCCGGTTCAAGGCCGGCGAAGATGGGGATGTGGCGCAAATATTCGCGGTAATCGGACACGGTTGTACCCCTCCGGCCCGCCGGGCGAACCCGGCGGGTTTTTTACCAGACCCGCCTTTGCGGGTGTTCCGCCAGATCTTCGGCGAGGGCGTCAAAGGCCGGCAACGAGCCCTGCACCGTCGGCAGGGGCACGCTGTAGGACAGCCGGAAGTAGCCGGGCCGCCCGAAGCCGCGTCCCGGCACCACCAGGATGTTGTGCTTTCGGGCCAGGTCCACGAAGGCCAGGTCGTCGGGGATGGGCGAGCGGGGGAAAAGGTAGAAGGCCCCCTGGGGCTTCACCATCCGGTAACCCAGGGCGATCAGGTGGTTGTAGAGGATGTCCCTCTTCTCCCGGTAGGGGGCCACATCGATCGGCAGACCCTCCAGCGGGGCGACCAGGCGCTGCATCAGCGCGGGAGCGTTGACGAAGCCCAGGGTGCGGTTGGTGAAGATGAGGGCCTGCATCAGCAGGTCGACCGAGTCGATGCGCGGACTGGCCGCCAGGTAGCCGATCCGTTCCCCGGGCAGGCCGAGGTCCTTGGAGTGGGAGGTGGCGACCAGGGCGTTCTTGATGTGCCGCATTACGGGCGGCACCGTGACGCCGTCGTAAACCAGTTTGGCGTAAGGCTCGTCGGCGATGACGTAGATCATCCGGTCAAACTTCTTTTCCCGGTCGGCCAAAAGCTCCTGCAGGCCGTCGAAAACCGCGGCCGGGTATACCACGCCGGTGGGGTTGTTGGGCGAATTGAGGATGAGGGCCCGGGTGCGTTGGTTAACGGCTTCGGCCAGGGCGTCCAGGTCGGGCAGGAAGTTGTCCCCGGCGGGAACCTCGCGGATCACGCCGCCGTGATTGTCCACGTAGAACCGGTATTCCATGAAGTAGGGGGTGATGACGATGACTTCGTCGCCGGGGTCCAGGATAGCCTTCAGGGCCACGTTCAAGGCCCCGCCGGCGCCGCAGGTCATCACCACGTGGTCCGCCTCGACGGGCAGGGAGGCTTCCCGGGCCAGCACCCGGGCCACCGCCGCGCGGGTTTCCTGGTAACCGGCGTTGGGCATGTAACGGTGCATGCCGGGGATGGGGGAGAGGGCCAGCTTCTGCAATTCGGCGTGAATGGCCGCGGGCGGCTCCTCACTGGGATTGCCCAGGGAAAAGTCGTAGACCCGGTCGGCACCAAAGATGGCCCGCAGTCTTTCGCCCTCTTCAAACATCTTGCGGATGAAGGATGCTCCTTCCAGGGAGGCGGCGATTTTCCGGGATATGTTCAAGCAAAGTCTCCTTTCCGGCTCTCGGCCAACGGTGTGCATTACTATCTTAGCTTATCCCGGAAGATTTGAGAAGGGGCCAGGCGGGTAAAAAACGGGCGTAACCGGGCCGGACGGCATAAAATGTACCTTGTATGCGCTGATGCGCTGTGGTAAGTTTAAGCCGAAATCCCGGTAAGATAGTAGGGGGGAGGTATCCACTATGGATTTACCACGGGACGAGGCCGCCCTGCGCCGGTTGTTGGCCGGATTGCGGGAAGAACTGGAGGAACTGGAGGAGGAACAGATGTTCACCCTGTCCCAGACCGGGCTGCATGTGACCGGGGGCGAGCGCAAGAGGTTCGAGGCCGATCTTTCGTCCCTGCGGGAAAGGATCAGGGCGGTAGAGAAGGAACTGGCCGGATTCCGGTGAGTTTCCTTTCCTTCGTCCTTACGGATCGGCGACAAGGCTGTTACCCGGTGGAAATAAATCGCCTCTTGACATGGTGTTTTGCCCCTGGTATACTGACCGTGAAAATAAAATAACAGTGCTCTTATCCGGAGTGGCGGAGGGACTGGCCCAATGAAGCCCGGCAACCTGCCAGGGCAAAAGCCAAGAGCGGCTTTTGGCCCGGCGAGGTGCTAATTCCTGCGGGAGACGCAAGTCTTCTGGTAGATAAGAGGAGGAATTTTCGAGGGCCTCTTCTGCTACGGAAGAGGCCCTCTTCCTTGACGGAAGGGCACTGGAGAAGGGGGCTGCGTTAGTTGACCGTCAGAAGCTACGGGGAGATCAATGCCCGGATCAGGTCGGGCGAGGTCGTGGTCATGACCGCGGAGGAGGCCATCGACCTGGTGGCGGCCAAGGGGCTGGCCAAGGCGGCCGCCGAGGTGGACGTGGTGACCACCGGTACGTTCGGACCGATGTGTTCTTCCGGGGCCTACTTCAACTTCGGCCATTCCCGGCCGCGCATCAAGATGCAGAAGGTATGGCTTAACGAGGTGCCCGCCTACGCCGGCCTGGCCGCGGTGGACGCTTACCTGGGCGCGACCGAGGTTCCGGAGGACGATCCCTTGAACAGCAACTTTCCCGGTCAGTTCAAGTACGGCGGGGGACACGTGATCGAAGACCTGGTGGCCGGCCGCAAGGTCCGCCTGCAGGCGGAGAGCTACGGTACCGACTGCTACCCGCGCAGGGAAATCGATACCTGGTTTTCCCTGGACGACATCAACGAAGCGGTGCTGTTCAACCCCCGCAACGCCTACCAGAACTACAACTGCGCCGTCAACCTCGGCGACCGGACCATCTATACCTACATGGGCATCCTGAAGGCCCGCCTGGGCAACGCCCACTACAGCACCTCGGGCCAGCTGAGCCCGCTCCTCAAGGATCCCGCCTTCCGCACCATCGGCCTGGGCACCCGCATCTTTCTGGGCGGCGGCATCGGTTACGTGGCCTGGCAGGGTACCCAGCACTTCCCGGCCGTGCACAGCGGAGCAAACGGGCGCGAATTCGGCCCGGCCGGGGGTACCCTGGCCGTGATCGGGGACCTGAAGCAGATGAGCCCGCGCTGGCTCATGGGGTCCAGCTTCACCGGCTACGGGGCCACCCTCACCGTGGGTCTGGGTATACCGATCCCGGTGCTGGATTCGGACGTCCTGCGCTGCGCCACCGCCACGGACGCCGAACTCTTCGCCCAGATAGTCGACTATTCCGACGCCTACCCGGACCGGCGGGCGGAGAACCTGGGCTTTGTCAGCTACGCCGAACTCAAGACCGGCCGGATCACCGTCCGGGACCGCGAGGTGCCTACCGCCCCGGTGTCGAGCCTGCCGCGCGCCAGGGAAATAGCGGCGACCCTGAAGGAATGGATTCAAAAAGGCGACTTCACCCTTACCGAGCCGGCCTTCACCCTGCCGCCGGCCGGCCGGGCGGCGGCGGCGCGGTCGCTGGAGATAAGGGGCAGGGAGTAGAAAGGAGCTTTTGAGCGTGACGAGCAGGAGAATAGTGCTGCGCTTCAACGCCGCCAACGTCGACGAACCGATCATCTACCGGCTGGCCAAGGACTACGACCTGGTCTTCAACATCCTGAAGGCCAACGTCTCTCCCCAGTTAGAGGGATCGCTGGTTATGGAACTGAAGGGGGAACGCTACCAGGAGGGGCTGGCCTACCTGGAAGCCCGGGGAGTCAGCGTGCAGCCGCTCTCCCAGGAGGTAGTGCGTAGCGGGGAACGCTGCACCAGTTGCGGGGCCTGCACGGCCGTCTGCCCCACCGGCGCCCTGAGTCTTTCACGACCGGCCATGCAGGTGGAGTTCGACAAGGATGAATGCGTTCTCTGTCAGCTCTGCGTAGCCGCTTGTCCGGTCAGAGCCATGGAGGTGCACTTCTAGGTTGGGGGAAGTCCGCTCCTATCGGAGCCTTTTCCGCCAGGAGGACCTGGTCCGCTTCGAGGTGGTGGTGCGGGAAACGGATCTCTCCATCGGTGTGCGCCGGGAGGCGTTTTCCGGGGAACTGGTCCGCCGCACCAGCGCCTTCGTGCGCCGCCTGCGCTCGGTCCTGGAGGCGTATGTGGAGGGGGACCCGGGCTTCGTCGCCGCGCTGGACCCTTACTCAGCGGGTCAGGGAGCGCCGGCGATCGCCGTGGACATGGCCGCGGCGGCGGCGGCGGCCGGTGTGGGTCCCATGGCGGCGGTGGCCGGCGCCTTCGCCCATTACACGGGACGCATGCTCGCCCGCCATTCGCGTGACGTCATCGTGGAGAACGGCGGCGACATCTACCTGAAGACCTCCGTCCGGCGCACAGTGGGCATCTATGCCGGCGCGTCAAGGTTTTCCCACCGCCTGGCACTGGAGGTGCAGCCTTTCCAGAGCCCCCTGGGCATCTGTACCTCGTCCGGGACGGTCGGTCCCTCGCTTTCCCTGGGCCGGGCCGACGCCGTGGTCATCCTCGCCCCCTCGCCCCTTACGGCCGACGCCGCGGCTACCGCGGTGGGCAACCGGGTGCGGGGGCCGGGGGATGTGGAGGAAGCGGCTATTTTCGCCGGCAGTCTGGCCGGCGTGACGGGGGCGGTGGTGATCGCCGGGGACCGGATGGCGGCCTGGGGCGAGGTAAAGCTGGTTCCCCTTGACGAGCGGGCCGGCGGATGATACAGTTTACGTACAACCGCTGTTACTGGTTATCAAGGAAGGGATGGGTCGGGATGTTTGACTGGAGCGGATTCTACGTGGGACTGGGTATCTTTGTCGTGCTGTCCGGCCTGGCCTTGGGCTTCGCCAAGCCGGTCGCCGCGCAATTGGAGCGGGTGGAGTGGCACTCCATCGGTAAAAACCAACCCATGTACTAGGAAACGGGCAATTCGCGGGCGGCCTCCGGCTGAGGGCTCTTAATCAGGCCTGTCCCCGCTTCGGCTGGGGCGAGGCCGTTTTGTTTATATCTGTTTATTCATTAAGAATGGTTTGATATTTCCTTTGACCGACAAACTGAAACCTTGGTGCTATCTTGCCCTCGCCACCGCGGCGCAGATGTCGACCGCCTTCATTTCTCTCGGCGTGGCTTCCCTGATCCCTTTCCTGGTACATCCACTCAAACTGACGACGGCGGAGGTAGGCCTGACCGGTGGAGCGGTAAACGTGGGCATGATGGCCCTGGCCCTTCCGGCCGGCTACCTGGCCGACCGGTACGGGGAAAAGAGGGTATTGGCTGCCGCTTGCCTGCTGACCGGGCTGTCCGTCATGGCCGCATCCGTGATGCAGACTTTCCCGGGGCTCTATGCCGTCCTGTTGTTCACCGGATTCTGGGCCGGGTCGGTCACGCCGGCCGGCAGCAAGCTGGTTGCCATCTGGTTTCCGGCCGGCGGTCTGGGGTTCGCCCAGAGCGTCCGGCAGACCGGGGTTACGATGGGCGGTCTCCTGGCCGCTCTCCTGTTACCGTTTCTGGCGACACGGACCGAATGGCACCAGGCCTTCTTCCTGTCCGGGCTGCCCGGCCTACTGGCGGCGTTGTCGGTAGGCCTGTTTTACCGCCAGGCTCCGGTAGGGCAAAGCCCAACCGCCGGCCCGGCCGGTTGGCAAACCGTACTGGAGACCCTGTTGGACCGGGACGTCTGGCTGACCTGCCTGACGGGCATGTTTTTCGTAGGCGGCCAGTTCATCCTGTTGTCCTACCTGCAGCTGTTTTTGCACAGCCGGCTTCATCTGCCGGACCTGTCGACCGGCCGTTTCCTGGCCGTCCTGATCCTGGCCGGCACGGGCGGCCGGATATTTTGGGGATTCGTCAGCGACCGATGGTTCGGGGGCGGCCGAAAACCCGTCCTGGTTATGGCCGGCGGGGTGACGGCGGCCGCCTCTCTGGCGATGCTGCTGGTCCGGCCGCCGACGCCCCTTCCCGCCGTTGTCGCCCTTACCTTCCTGCTGGGCTTTGCCGGCCTGGGCTGGAACGGGGTATATGTGACCCTTTTGTCCGAACTCGGGGCCGCCAGGTCGGCCGCGGCCACCGCGGTAGGGGTGGGCATAAGCCTGATGCAACTGGGTGTTCTTGTGCTGCCGCCCCTTTTCGGTTACCTGGTGGATCGCAGCCACGCCTACCGGGACAGTTGGTGGTTCATGGCCGCCGTCCTGGTCCTGGGTTCGGTTTTAGGCGGCCTCGTCCGGGAGAAGGGGCGCCTGATCCGACCCGGTAGCGCAGACGTGGGTTGACCCGCCCGGAATCATGAGGACCGTAAACCGTTCTGTCGCCATCCCGGTGCGGATCAAGCCGGCCTGGACCATGTGGCGGCCTCCACCGGACACGACAACCCGGGAGCCACGTTCGGTACGAAAGACCGGTCAGGGTTGCCCGACCTCCGGCAGGCCGTTGACAGGATTCCGTTCCTGTAGTATTCTATTGATGAGCAGATATTCTATCAATCTATAGAATTATGCAGGAGCGGTTTCACGGGGGATTCGGATCGCGCCGGCAAAGACACTGCGCCGCATCAAATCCTGTTTCCTGGACGGCCGACGCCCATTACCGCCGAAAACAAGTCACATAGGGGGGGGGTCGTTTGGCGGTCTGACAAACGTGGCCGGGCGGTGAAAGGCAAAGTGCTAAAGATCAACGGTCATAGACCCCACGCCTAAAGGCGGGGGCTTGCGGAGGAAACTCCAAGGGCCTGCGTCTTAAGGCGGGAAAGCGGTATAAGTTGCTCGCAAGGGCACAACTATGTCGCGCTATCACCCGCCTCAG
>JAJYZD010000061.1 GCA_021800315.1 Bacillota bacterium
CATGTTCCAAAGGCACGTCCCGGCCGGGCCGGGGACTTGGCATAGAAGGCAGGACGGCAATGCAAGATTTTAGTAAACCGACCGACGGCATCCGTAACTTTTGCATCATAGCCCACATCGACCACGGCAAGTCGACTCTGGCCGACCGGTTGCTGGAGTATACGGGCGCCCTTTCCGAACGGCAGATGACTGACCAGGTTCTGGACCAGATGGACCTGGAGCGGGAGCGGGGCATCACCATCAAGGCCCAGGCCGTGC
The DNA here is from genome assembly GCA_021800315.1 of Bacillota bacterium. Classification (GTDB taxonomy): domain Bacteria; phylum Bacillota; class Desulfotomaculia; order Desulfotomaculales; family JAJYZD01; genus JAJYZD01. The sequence goes on from JAJYZD010000061.1 coordinate 259, forward strand.
GGTTGAATTACGCGGCCAACGATAAACGGACCTACCAGCTCAACCTGATCGACACGCCGGGTCATGTGGATTTTTCCTACGAGGTGTCGCGCAGCCTGGCGGCCTGCGAAGGGGCCCTTCTGGTCGTCGACGCCGTGCAGGGCATCGAGGCCCAGACCCTGGCCAACGTCTACCTGGCGCTGGAGCACAACCTGGAGATCATACCGGTGATCAACAAGATCGACCTGCCCAACGCCGATCCGGAAAGGGTCAAGAGGGAGATCGAGGATATCATCGGTCTGGACGCGGGCGACGCCATCCTGGCTTCGGCCAAGATGGGAACCGGTGTGCGCGAGGTCCTGGAAGCCATCGTAAAAAAGATACCGCCGCCCGGGGGGGAGGCGGGCCGTCCGCCGGCGGCCCTTATCTTCGACTCGCACTATGATTCCTACAAGGGAGTCATCGCCTACGTACGGGTGATGGACGGGGTGATCGCTCCCGGCCAAATGATCAGGATGATGGAAAGCGGCAAGGATTTCGAGGTGACCCAGACCGGGGTGTTCCGTCCCGCACTGGTCGACGTTCCGCGTCTGGCGACCGGCGAGGTGGGTTTCATCGCCGCCGGCATCAAGAACGTACGGGATACCAGGGTGGGGGATACGGTGACCGACGCCCGGCACCCGGTGGACAAGCCGCTACCCGGCTACAAGAAGGTCACCCCGATGGTCTACTGCGGACTGTACCCGGTTGACTCCGGCGATTTCGGCCTGCTGCGCGACGCCCTGGACAAGCTGAGCTTAAACGATGCCGCCCTGGTCTACGAGCCCGAGACCTCCGGCGCCCTGGGGTTCGGTTTCCGGCTGGGTTTCCTGGGGCTTCTGCACATGGAGATAGTCCAGGAGCGGCTGGAGCGCGAATACGCCCTCAACCTGATCACCACCGCGCCCAGCGTGGTCTACCGGGCGACCACCGTCGACGGCCGTGTCCACGAGATCGACAATCCGGCCAAACTGGACGCCCTGGGCAAGCTGGAGTCCCTGGCCGAGCCTTTTGTAAGGGCCTCCATCATGGTGCCCAAGGAATACGTCGGTCCGGTCATGGAACTCTCCCAGGAGAAGCGGGGCATGTTCCGGAACATGGAGTACGTCGGCCCCGGGCGGGTGCTTCTCACCTATGACCTGCCGCTGGCCGAGATCATCTACGACTATTACGACCAGCTGAAAACCCGCACCCGGGGCTACGCCTCCCTGGATTACGAACTGTCCGGCTACCAGGTCTCCAACCTGGTCAAGCTGGATATCCTGGTCGGCGGCGAGGAGGTGGACGCCCTGTCGTCGATCGTGCACCAGGACCGGGCCTACCAGCGGGGCCGCGACCTGGTGGAACGGCTGCGGGCCCTGATCCCGCGCCAGTTGTTTGAAATCGCCCTCCAGGCGGCCATCGGCAACAAGGTCATCGCCCGGGAGTCGATCAAGGCCAAGCGCAAGGACGTGCTGGCCAAGTGCTACGGCGGCGACATAACCCGCAAGCGCAAGCTCCTGGAAAAGCAAAAAGAGGGCAAGAAGCGGATGAAACAGGTGGGCAACGTGGAGATTCCCCAGGAGGCCTTCATGGCCGTGCTGGACATCAAGAAGAAATGACGGCCGGCATCTACGTCCACGTCCCTTTTTGCTTCTCCAAGTGCCGTTACTGCGGCTTCGTGTCCTTCCCCTATGACAAGGAGCGGCCCCTCCTCTACCGGGAGGCGGTGCTGCGGGAGATGACCGATGCCGCCGGCAAGAGCGGGGGAGTTTGTTTCGGGAGCGTCTATTTCGGCGGCGGCACTCCCACGTGCCTGGACCGGGAGGATCTGGTTTTCCTCCTCCGGCGGGTGGGGGACTTGTTTTGTGTCCTGCCGGGAGCGGAGACGACGGTGGAGGCCAACCCGGAGACCGTGGACGGCGCCTATCTGCACTCCCTGCTGCAGGCGGGGGTCAACCGGATCAGCCTGGGGGCGCAGACCTTCGACCCGTCCTTGCTGGATCTGCTGGGCCGGCAGGCCGGTCCGGCCGTGGTGCGGCGGGCGGTACGGGCCGCCCGGCAGGCCGGCTTTACCAACCTGAGCATGGACCTCATTTTCGGCCTGCCCGGGCAAACCCCCTTTGTCCACCGCCAAACCCTGGAGCAGGCCCTGGATCTTGAGCCGGAACACATTTCCGCCTATGGCCTGGAACTGATCGCGGGTACGCCGCTGGCCAGGGCGGTGGCGGAAGGCAGTCTCGCTCCCTGCGGTGAGGAAGAAGCCCTGGCCATGTACGAGGAGACGATAGCCGTCCTGACCCGGGCCGGTTACCGTCATTACGAAATCTCCAACTTCGCCCGCCCGGGGTACGAGTGCCGCCACAACCTGATATACTGGGAAAACGGCGAGTACCTGGGTTTCGGGCCGGCCGCCGCCTCCCATTGGCGGGGCGGGCGCCGGCAGAACGCGGACAGCATGGAGGCCTACCTCCGGGGCGAAGGCATCGCGGAGGAGGGTGCGGACCGGAGCCGGGAAATGACCGACACCATCCTGATGGGGCTGCGGCTCCTGGAGGGTCTGGACTTGGCCGCTTTCGCGGACCGGTTCGGCGTTTCCCTGGAATCAAGCTACGGCCAGACCCTGGCCTGGGTACGGAGGCAGGGCCTGGCCGAAGTAAAGGGGGAACGGCTACGCTTGACCGCAAGGGGGCTCCCGCTGGCCAACGAGGTCTTCCGGGCCTTTGTGTGAGGTTGGGTTTAGAAAGGAAGTGTAAACCTTGGGACTGGTACCGAGGAAAGAGCCGCAAAAGTTGACCTTTGAGCAGTGGTACGAACATACGCCTGCCGAAAACAAGCTTGAGCTGACAGATGGTGACGCTTTGTGGGAAGACGAGAGAGAGCGAATGGCACTGGCCCTGGTCTACAACATGGGAATGGAATACTTTGTGAGTATCCTGCCGGAAGAATCGAAACAAGCTTTGAAAGAACTGTTATCCCAACTTTAGACTGACCCGGACAAGCCGGAACCAACAGGTCATCCCACGGCCGATTTTCTTTCCATTTTGCGTAGATCTTCGGAACTAAGGGACTAAAATGGTCTTGAAGGTCCGGCAACCTTCCTTCCGCAGCCACCGGGTCAGGTCGGCCAGAACCACGGTATTCCCTCAGGTCGGCCAGAACCACGGTATTCCCTCAGGTCCGTCAGACCGAGGTAGCTGTTCCAAGCCATGTGGGAGGCGCTTCGGGGCCACGGCGTCCAGTAACACTCTTTCAAGGGCGACATCCTCATTGTTCTCCAGCCCGGGCAAGGCCGAATCCAGAACGCAGAGGACAAACGCATGAGAGACGGCCTGGCCGGCGGCCTAACCCATGAGGGTGGCCAGGTGCCGGACGTTGCCTTCTCCATTACCTCCGGATCCTGCGTGGAGGGTTGTCCCACCCGCGAAGTCACTGATCCGGGCCCGACGCCGGCCTGCCAGCTCTCGCCCATGGCTCTTAGACTACCGCCCACCTCCGAATCCTTGACCCCGGCCCCCGGCCTCTCCCAGACCACGAAATTCCCCGTCATGACCCATCACCTTTCTCCACCCTTAGTTCTTCTACATTAATTTCGAGGGGAGGGGGTAGGTGTCTCATCCCCGTTGGTACGAAAGGGATTGCTCTTTTTGAACAGCCGTGTTATAATTTACTTGGTACTTACAATAATACGTACTCAGGGGTGATCCAGCGTGGCGGTGAAATACACGGGCTCCATGACTACCGTTGGGAATTCTCAAGCAATCCGGTTTGAAAAATCTTTTTTCCAAGCGTTAAAATTACCTACACACAGTCCGGTTCGTTTTTTCGCAAGCATCTTATCACAAGGACAAATCCTTCTTTCAGTCGAAAGGCCTGATCCGGAGTTTGAAGAGACTGAAAGTCCGTATTTGGAGGCATACCTGAGCTTTATCGAAAAATCTTTCCTGGCTGCGCCGGAAGAGAGATTGGTTCCTATGACCGAAGAAACAGCGGCTGCCGCGAAGTGCTTTGCCGACGCTGTGCCGGCTGTGAGCGACGACGAGGAGTTTCCTGACGATGTCCTTTGAAGCAAACGGCTGGAAACTATTATTCACGAAAGAAATGCAGGTACTATATGACAAGCTGGTGCGAGAATCAGATGCTATTCTTGCGTCGACTCATGATGTCAATCATCCGAAAATCAAGTTTAGACGGCGGCTAGACTCGATTATATTTAAAGAGGTGCCGGCGGACCCGGGGAAACAGGCTTACAAGCAGGGGAATACCCTCGGATCTGATGCACGGCACTGGTGTCGCGTAAAGTTCAACGGTCGATTTCGCTTGTTTTTCTGGTATAACTCTGAAAGTAAATCGGTTGTGTTTGCCTGGTTGAATGACGAGAATACACTTCGGAAGGCTGGGGCGGAATCCGATCCGTATATTGTGTTTCGCAAAATGCTTGATCGCGGGGAATCACCTAATTCGTGGAAAGAACTTATTGCGGTATGCGAAAAGGATAAGAAAACACCAGGACCAGGGAAGTCCTCTAAATGAGGACTTGCGGGTGACGCCAATCCAAGATGAAACAGAGGCGAACTCCTTCTTCAATTGGTTGAAATCACCTTCGGGAACCGACGGTCCAGACCTTTACCAGGTCACCTACGGCGACCGTCTTCCGGTCGGCCCTTCAATCGCACTGGTAGAGATACTCAGCCTGTGCGGTTGGTCGGAGACCGTACGGACCGAATTGGAGCGGTGGTCGGTTCAGGTCGCGGTTCCCGGGATTTCGATGAAACGGGAAAGGCGGCTCGATCCGGCCGGCAAGTCCCTGGTTTTGGTCCTGGATGACGTCAACCTGCTGCAGGATATTGATCCCCAGGCTTTGATGACTTTGCGGGCTATATTTCAGGAGTTGCAGATGTATCACACCCGGTATGGGCTGGTTGTTACCGGACCGCTCGGGCTGTTCGGCGAGGTTAGGGAGACTGCGGAGCCGGTCACCCGGTTTTTTGAGCATCTGGTTCTGAATGCCTTCGATCGGAAAGATACCACTGACGCTGTAAGGGAGCCTCTGGTGGAGGTCGGTGCTCCCTTCCAGGTGGCCGATGACGCCGTGGAGTGGGTGTACGGGCAAACCAAGTGCCATCCCTATTTCCTGGCTTTCCTGATGCGTGATATTGTAGAGGAAACGGTGAAGCATGGTTGGCCGGTTATCGATGCGGAAGTGTGTATAAAGTGCTGGTCCAGGATCGCCAATCACCTGGAGACCGACAAGTTCAACGCGGAGTTGATCGCGGCCACTCCGGCCGAACAAGAACTATTGTTGGCGTTGGCTCACGGAAAGGAAATACAGGGGAACAAGAGGGCGCTTTTCTCCCGGCTGATGCACACGAATCTGCTGGTGCGCACCGCGCGGGGTCAATACGAAGTGTATCATCCTCTATTTGCCGCTTTTCTCCGCGAACGTACGGGTAATTGACTAAGGCCGCGCCCCACGTCCCTTTTTGCCGCTCCAGGTGCCGCTATTGCGGTGGGTATCCTTCTCTTACGACAAGGAACGGGCCGTGCTTTACCGGGAGGCGGTGCTGCGGGAGATGACCGATGCCGCCGGCAAGAGCGAGGGGGTTTGTTTCGGGAGCGTCTATTTCGGCGGCGGTACTCCCACCTGCCTGGACCGCGAGGACCTGGTGTTCCTCCTGGACCGGGCCAGGAACCTGTTTTCCGTGCCGCCGGAGGCGGAGACGACGGTGGAAGCCAACCCCGGCACCATGTCCCGCCCTTACCTGTCCGCCCTGCAGGCGGCGGGGGTTAACCGCCCCAGTCTGGGTGCCCAGACCTTCGACGAATCATTGCTGCGCCTGTTGGGCCGGCCCGTGGGGCCGGAAGCCGTGCGGCGGACGGTGGATAGCGCCCGGGAAGCCGGCATCAAGAACCTCAGCCTGGACCTGATCTTCGGTCTGTCCGGTCAGACCCCGGGTTCCTACCGCCATACCCTGGAGCGGGCTCTGGATCTTTAGCCGGAGCACGTTTCCGCCAACGGCCTGGAGTTGATCCCGGGCACGCCGCTGGCCGAAGCGGTGGATGAGGGCAGCCTGGCCCCCTGCGGGGAGGAAGATGCTCTGGAAATGTTCTATGACACCATTGCCACGCTGACCAGGGCCGGCTACCGTCATTACGAGATATCCAACTTCGCCCGTCCGGGATACGAGTGCCGCCACAACCTGCTGTACTGGGAAAACGGTGAATACCTGGGTTTCGGACCGGCCGCCTGTCCGCATACCTCCGGGGCGAAGAGGTCAGCGTGGAGGGTGCGGATCCGGCCCGGAAAATGACCGATACCATCCTGATGGGGCTGCGGCTCCTGGACGGGCTGGACCTGGCGGCGTTTGCCCGGCGCTTCGGGACGAGCCTGGAGTCGGTGTACACCGGGGAGTTGGCACGGCTGACCGACCTGGTCCTGGTGGCAATCACCGGCGGGCGGCTGCGCCTGACCAGGCGCGGCCTGCCGTTGGCCAACGAGGTTTTCCCGGCCTTTGTGTGAGGCTTGCGATTTCCCGGCCGTCTGTAAGGGAGCCGTCAGTAGCGGGTGTCGTGCCATAAAGCAAAACGACGAAAGTAGGTGGAAGTATGACCCTGATACCGCGCAAGGAACCTCAAAGATTAACTGTCGATCAATGGTATGAACATACGCCCTACGAGAACAAGCTTGAACTCATAGACGGTGAGGCTTTGTGGGGAGACGGGCAGAGGGACAGAATGGTGATGGCACTTGTCTACAACATTGGTCTTGAGTACTTTGTCGGCATACTCCCGGAAGAGTCCAAACGAATCCTGAAAGAGTTACTGTAGGGGCGGTAAACTCTTTTACTCGGACAGAGCCGGGAATACGTGAAATCCTTGTTCGGAATAATGCTTATCGAAGGTAAAAGCCTTTGTGATCCCCATGCGCCGCATAGTAACGAAGCTGGCGCAATCAACCAAACTCAGATTTCTTCGGTTGGCGGTTATGAAAGCGGTAACGGCCTCGTGATGAAGAGTGCCATCGATCCATTCCAATTGCAGCATGGGGAAAATATCTTCATGAAACACTCTGGTCGCCTCCATGCCTAAGCGGTTTTGTAGCAGGGCATAGGTTTCGACCAACACATAGCTGTTGCAAACCATGGCTTCAAGAGATTCTATTAGGTCGATCCAAACTTGTTTAGCTTTTTTGTGTGTTTCGTCGTTGGCGTTGAGGACGGCCAGAAAAGCCGATGTATCCACGTAAATACTCATTTATCGAAAGCCTCTGCAAGGTATTTATCATGGTTAACCGCCAAATCTTCCTTATCGCAATGGAAACGCCCGGCAGCCGAGACAGCACGTTGCATCCGGTCCCTTGGCTCTACGGTTACCTGGGAAGCAAGTGCGTGATTGATGCATCGGCGGATTAACTCGGCCATGGAAACGCCTTCGGCGGCTGCCTTGGTTTTCAAGGCCATGGCTTGTTGTTCGGTAAGTTGGATTTGAGTTCGCAACATACTATTCATCTCCATATCATGATTACACTTATGGTAACATGATGTAGGCCAAACGTCAAGGGAAGCCGGGACTGGTTTCGTTGATGGCAACGGGCAAGGGGAACCCGGCCGCCCCACTGGCGGGGCCAGCCTCGGTCCAACGCGTGCGGCCTGGAGGATTACCTACTGGTCGAGGACGGTAGAGAGGAGGGCGGGGACCCGGCCCGGGAAATGACCGACACCGTCTTGATGGGCCTGCGGCTCCTGGAGGGGCTGGACCTGGCGCTTCGGGGTGAGCCTGGAGTCGGTGTACGCCGGGGAGTTGGCACGGCTGACGAACCTGGGCCCGGTGGAAATCGCCGGCGGGCGGTCTGACCAGGCGCGGCCTGCCGCCGGCCAACGAAGTGCTTGTCGCCTTTGTTTGAAGCCGGGCCACGTCCGCCGGGGTTCTATCCGAAGATGGTGTTGTAAATCCGGTAGCACTCCTGCCGCAACCGCCGGGTCAGGTCGGCGAGAACCTCCCGGTATTCACGCAGGGCGGTCAGGCCGACGTAGGTGTTCCAATCGCTGTGGTAGGAATATGGTTGGTTTGCTCCCACCATGACCTCGGACCAGTCCTCCTGAAAAAAAGAGGCGAATTCCTTCTTCAACTGGTTGAAATCAGCTGGGGCAAATCCGGTCCAGACCCGCGCCAGGCCGCCCACGGCGACCGTTTTCCGGCCGGCCTTTCAATCGCACTGGTAAAGATAAGCCGGCACGGGATCGCCGGGAGCGGCCAGCCCGGCCAGGGATTCAGCGTCCAGGGTGCCGAACACCACGAGGGGCTGGCGGCGGGCTATCTTCAGGGCCTCCTCGAGCCGCTCCTGGGCGACGGCGGCCAGCAAGACTCTTTTCACTTCCAATCTCCTCCTTTTGCTTCCGGCGGTCTTGGCCCGTGGCCCAATCGAGGGCGCACAGAAAGAAAGTATGGACGGTGGGTGTTGCCGCGGCTTCGCCCATGAGGGCGGGGAGGTGGCGCCGGGCCGCCTCCTGGAACTTCCGGTTGCCGGTCAGGTATTCCAGGCGCAAGAGGTTGGCCAGGGCGACGGCGTTGCCGGAAGGCATGGCTCCGTCGCAAGCCTCCCGCGGCCGCAGCGGCAGGTCTTTGGCGTCCCGGCCGGTGAAGTAATAGCCGCCCTCCGGATCGCCGAACAGGTCCTCCATCTGCCTGGTTAGATTAGCGGCCTTGCGCAGATAGTCCTCCTCGCCGGTGGCCTGGTGCAGTTCGAGCAGGCCCCAGGCCAGGAAGGCGTAATCGTCGAGATAGGCGGGATGAGCCGCCTGTCCTTCCCGGTAGCGGGCCAAGAGGCGCCCGTCCGGGCGCAGGCGTTCCAGGAGGAAGCCGGCGGCCCGGGAGGCCCGGAAAGCGTAGACTTCTTCGCCCAGGATGCGGGCACCCAAGGCGAGGGCGGCGATCATCAGCCCGTTCCAGGCGGTCAGGATCTTGTCGTCGGTGCCGGGCGGAACACGGCGCCCGCGGGCGGCAAAAAGCATGGCCCGGGCGTTCTCCATTTGCTCCGGGTCCCCGTCGCCGAACAGGCCGGCCGGACTTTTGATCAGGTTGGGAATGCTCCGGCCTTCGAAATTGCCCTGCGGGTTGATGTCGAAAGCCCGGTTGAAGAGAGCGGCTTGCTCCCGGCCCAGCACTTCCTCCACCTCGCCCGGTGTCCAGAGGTAGAACTTGCCCTCCTCCCCTTCCGAGTCGGCGTCGACGGCGGCGAAAAAGGCTCCCTCGGGGCCGGTCATGTCCCGTAAGACATAGGCGAAGATCCGGCGGGCCGCCGTGCCGTAGCCGCCGTTGCCGGTGGCGTCGGCGGCCTCCAGGTAGGCCATGGCCAACAGGGCGTTGCCGTAGAGCATCTTTTCGAAATGGGGCACCAGCCAGCGCTCGTCGGTCGAGTAGCGGGCGAAGCCGAAACCGATATGGTCGAAAATGCCGCCGCGATACATGGCCTGCAGGGTTTTTTCCACCATGGCCAGGGCTTTGGGCTCGCCGTTGCGCCGGAAATAGCGCAGGAGAAAGAGCAGGTTCTGGGGGGCCGGAAACTTGGGCGCCGGGCCGAAACCGCCCCAGACCGGATCGAAGTGGACGGCCAGCTCGGCGAAGGCCCGGTCCAGGAGCCGCGGGTCGGGCTCCCGGGGGGCCGCCGGCAGGAAGCGGGACTCGATGGCGTGGAGTACCTCCCGGCCGGCTTTTTCGATCTCCTCCCGCCGCTCGGACCAGTTCCGCGCCAGCAGCTGCAGGACCTGCGCAAAGCCGGGGCGCCCCCAGCGGTTTTGCGGCGGGAAGTAGGTGCCGGCGTAAAAAGGCGCCTTCTCCGGCGTCAGGAAGACGGACAGGGGCCAGCCGCCGCTGCCTGATATCAGTTGACAGGCGGCCATGTACACCATGTCCACATCCGGTCGCTCCTCTCGGTCTACCTTGACCGGGACGAAGCGTTCGTTGAGCAGGGCGGCCACCCCGGGGTCCTCGAAAGATTCCCGGGCCATCACGTGGCACCAGTGGCAGGTGGCATAACCGCAGGACAGGAATACCGGCTTGTTTTTCTCCCTGGCGCGGGCAAAGGCCTCCTCCCCCCAGGGGTACCAGTCGACCGGGTTATGGGCGTGCTGGAGGAGGTAGGGGCTCTTTTCCCCGGCCAGACGGTTGGGTTTGCCCGGGCCCAGACTGCTCAATTTATGACCTCCCGGTTTCGGCGGTTACCTGCCGCTAGTATCCCCTGGCGGTCTCGTCCGGTATGCCGGGCCAGGCTGGAGAAGGTGCGCCGTCCAAGAATGTTCTTTCGGGCCGGGGGACGCAAAGCCTTTTTTGTCGGGGAAAAGTAATGTGGGGTTTTCCAGGCAACCCCAGGCAACCCGAGGCAACTGTTAGGACCACGGCCGTCCGGACGGACAAGAAATTTCTCTATTGACCGAATCGGTTAATTATATTATCATGTTGACCGATACGGTCAATACTATTTACGAGGTGAGTCCTCTGGAAAATTTCCTAAATATACCGCAAGAGAAACAGAAGAAAATTATTGACGCAGCACTTATCTGCTTCGGTACTAACGGTTACAGAAAATCATCTGTAAGTGATATCGCTACTGCTGCAGGAATCTCGAAAGCATTGATATTCCATTACTTTGGCACGAAGAAAGCTTTATATTTATATTGCCTAGAGTTGTGTGGTAATATTGCAATGTGTGAATTTAACGAGAAATTCGATAACAGTGTTACTGATTTCTTCGATAGAATCATGCTTTTGAGTGATATTAAGATTGCGGCTATGAAAAAACACCCTGCCATGCTTTCCTTTTTAAACAGTGTGTATTTTGAAAATGATGATGAAGTTAAGGCGGATATACAAACTATTCTTACCAATGGACAGGGTGGCGATTTGAGGACTGGAATTGCTTTTGCATGCACGGACATTGCCAAATTTAAAGATGGTATTGATCCGAAGCTTGTTATGAAAATACTCATCCGACTTACCGATGGGTATTTAAGTAAAATACCGGTTAAAACCAGGATTGATCTTGACGCGTTGCACGAAGAACTCGTCGAGTGTATCAATTTATTAAAAAACAATTTCTATAAGGAGCAATATTTATAACGTATTTTGCTTCTTCCATTAAAAAAGAATAAACGCGTAAACTAAAAGGAGAACCGGTATGAATTCATATGTGCTTGGCTTTGAGGAAATCGATAAAAGACGGGCAAAGGATCCGGGTCAACGGTACGATGTCAGCGCTAACACTTTTTGAGACGTTTCCGCTCGAAATAAGTGGTCATGAAATTAGCCGCCCGGAGCCCCTGGCGGGCGAGCCTCCGCGGCCGTGGTTCCCCAAGGAAGGTGCCAAGGACCTTGGCCGCCAAGGGATAGGCTACCACGGCCGCCCTCACGCGAACCAGTCAACTGCTACCTGTACCACGAATGGTAAGAGAGTTTTCCGCGTAACCCATCCCTTTCACCCGTGGTTCAATAAGGAATTTGAATACCTCACGGTGAGAAACAACCAGGGGCTAAACCGGGTCATGTTCATTGGTTCCAGCGGCTACATGCAGTCAATGCCTGTAGCCTGGACGGATCTTGCCCCTGTGGATCCCTTTGTGGAATTGGCTGGCGGACGCGTCCTGTTCAGGACGGCCGACCTGCTGGCGCTCGTTCACCTCGTTCAAACTCTGAAGGAAGAAGTGTAATGCCGATTATGCCACTGGTGTAACTCTAATTACGCCGGTGGCTTCTGATCTGCTGATTGATGGTCCGGAATAATTTCGCGCATGACTTGACTTGGTAATAGGAGGGGAGTATAATCGTTATAACATAATGAGGGAGGGACGCCATGAGCAAGAAAGAAGATGATCTGCGCGACGCCCACGCCTTGAACCCTCATCCCGAAGATGTGCAGAATGAACTCTTCCGTTCAGGAAGAAGATTCTTCGACTCCAGGGACTTGGTTCAGGTCAAGTATGAGATGCTCCGCCGCGTCGATCATGACGGCGTTCCAGTGACTCGCGCGGCTGACGAGTTCGGCCTTTCCCGCCCTTGCTTCTATCGGACCAAGGCGGATTTTGAATCGGGGGGGCTGCCAGGACTATTGCCGGAGAAGCCCGGCCCCCGACATCCTCACAAATTGACTGAAGATGTGCTGAGGGTAATCGAGGGCTGGCTGCAAGAAAAGCCGCCTCCCCGAAGGAAGGAACTGGTCGATCGCATCCGTCAACAACTGGGCATTGAGGTGCATCCGCGCAGCATAGAGCGGGGCATGAGACGCCTGGTAAAAAGGGGGCACTCCAAGTAGTCCAGCGATGGAGCAGGCTGAGTGGGTTGTGCGTTACGAAGCGATGCGGGCGCTCGTAACCGGAGATAATCAGCCCACCACCCCGGTCCAGGGTTTGGTGGCCGGCTGGATGCGTGTATGGACAAGCCTGCCACCGGCTTCACCTAAATACCGTCATCAGAGCGGGAGTGATGAACGTTCCAATAGCAACATGGTCTCGATTCTCTTGGAGATGGCGATCCAGGCGGCAACCTGTCAGGAGGTAACTACGTAACGGGCTGGCTCATAAATGCGGGTGGGGATCAAATAGGCTTGTTATGGAGAGATTTGAAAAGATCGAAGGTGACTGGAATGGATAGAGATGTTCACCAGAAGATCACCCCCCGGCACCTAAGGCGAGATGCATACCTCTATGTCAGACAGAGCACCCTTCGTCAGGTTTTTGAGAACACGGAAAGTACCCACCGCCAGTACGCCCTACGGGGTCGTGCGCTGGCGCTGGGCTGGACAACGGGGCAGGTCGTGACGATCGACGAGGACCAGGGGCGATCCGGCGCCTCCACGGATGGCCGGGAGGGATTCCAGCGTCTGGTAGCCGATGTCGGCATGGGCAAAGTGGGTATCGTCCTGGGGCTTGAGGTCTCCCGGCTCGCCCGCCGCTCGTCTGATTGGTACCAGCTTTTGAGGTTGTCTTCCATTGTTTGATTACTGATCCCAGCTCACATTTACTTATGTTGGTTGCTAAGGACGGTTGGGCCCTTGACATAATGTAAGAAATGCTTTATGGTTTACATGATGGATGTGAGTCGAAAAGAGGTAAGTTGCAGTATCGGTGGCAACCGTTTCGAGCAAGGGACGGATCATAATTCCTGCCGAGGTAAGGAAGAAAAAGGGTATCAAACAGGGAGACCGCTTCGAGGTTAAGATGCTTGAAAATCAGCTTCTCTTGGTATATGTGGAGAAAAAATCGTTGGCCGGGCTTTACGGCCTGTTTAAAGGAGAAGGCCTGACCAGGGCGCTACGGGAGGAACATGAAAGAGAACTCGCCAAGGAGAAAGGAGGCGTTCGTGCATCATGTCGCGTTTGGTTTCCTTCCTGGGGACCTTGAGCCTCGCCCTTTCAGCGTTGTTCCCGCTCGCTTCCCCGGTCGCGGCGCAGCCGTCCATTACCCTCACCCCCTCCGTCGGCCCGCCGGGCACCCAAATTACCCTCTCCCCCGCCGAGGTGCAGCAACTGGGCGGCCTGGGACCTTGCATCTCCGGCTCGGCTCAGACCGCGGGGGGAGGCATCTTCTACGGTCAGGCCGGCACCGCCGGCAAGTTCTCCACCACCAACCTGTCAAACGGCGGCGCCACCTTCCGGGTGCCCCAGGTGCCCTCCGGGCTCTACTACGTCTACTTCTACACCTGCGCCGGGATGTCCGGAACGCCCTCCACGGGCCAGGGGGTCTACGCCACCTTCAGCGTACCCACCAACACCGTGACGCCGCCCTCCGCCATATCCCCCGCCACCGGGACCTACGGTTCGGCCTTCCGGATCGCCGGCTCCGGCTTCGGCGCCTCACAGGGTACGGTCACGTTCTGCGACTGCAGCATCGGCGGATCGCCCACTCCGGCCAAGATTATCTCCTGGAGCGACACTTCCATCTGGGGAACGGTGCCCAACGGGCTGCAGGCCGGCAGGGCCCAGGTCACCGTCCAGACCAGCCAAGGCGGGAGCATCCCGGCCGGAGATTTCGGGATCGAAGTCGGGCCCACGCCTCTTCCCCCCGTGACCCTGCCCCGGTGCGGCCTTGTGCTGACCATCGGTTACCCTGAGGTGGACAACATCGGCGGCCACTACTTCTCCCTGCCGGTGCCCCCGGAGATCCAAAGCAGCCGCACCTTCGTACCCCTCGACCTCTTCAAAGAGCAGGGCGATCTGATCACCTGGAACGGGGCCACCCGCCAGGTCGGCATCGAGCAGGGCGGCACCGATATCGTGCTGACCATCGGCAGCACCGGCTACACCGTGAACGGCCAAAACCAGGAGATGGACGTGGCCCCCTTCATCCAGGATCCCGGCTACACCATGGTGCCGGTCAGCTTCGTGAGCCAGGCCCTGGGCGACCAGGTGACCTGGGTAGGCAGCACCAGGCAAGTGGTCGTCGCCACGGCCTGCGACTGATCGGGACTGCGGCGGCCGGATCACGAAACGGCTCTCCGGGAGGCGACCGAAGATGAAACCGATCCCGCGGCGGGAAATCCTTCGATACCTAGTAGTCTGTGCCACAAGTTCCTTCCCTAGTTAACGGGCTCTGACCAGGCGCGGCGGTGCTTCTGAACCCGGTCGCCGTGGTTCGGGAAGGAGATGGGAGACCCTCTGGCAGCCCCTGGACGAGCTGTCGGGAGGGGTTGAAGAGTAAGACTTAAGTTTCGCCAATAGCTGAAGGCGAGGTCAGCCAAGCCGCTCCATTGCTGGGCTTTTCGCACCCTTTAGTGTTGTGGCAACAAACCAACACCCGAGCCAGTCGTTTTTACAAGGGCATCCAGATCAAAAGCTTGGAAGAGTTGCTGCTGAATGGTAGACAGGGAGGTTATCTGCCGCTGGGCATTGCGCGGGCTGTAAACCAGGATTACTTCGCGGATGTCGGCGAGTTCCGTGCATAGTGCCTTTGTGCTGAGCCCGGAGGAGCGGGCTTTCATTTCCATGATACGGAGGACCAACAAAGTCAATATACAAATCAGGGCGTAGATCCTAATCTTGGTATCGGTCCACGCTCGGAGCGGTTGAAAGCGAATCAGGTCCGGGGACTTCAAGTGCTTGAACCCTTCCTCTACCGCCGACTTATCCTTATTGTAGTAGCTGATGATCTGGTCAGCGGTCTTCCGGGTATCTGTGGAGAAGAGTAGGCGTCTCCCACATTGCTTGACCTGGAATGCGAACACGGCCGAGGTATGAATGTGAAGCCTGCCGTCCTTGATCGACCAATTCAAGTACCGAGCATGGCGCGAACTGGAAGAAGCTGTATTTAGAGCCTCCTTGAGCTTTTCCGGGGGGGCCTCCCTATGTTTGGCATATGCTTCTTTTAATCGAGCCCGTAAGCGCCAAACAATTTTTGCCAAGGTGCGTCGTTGCTTACGTTCCAGAACCGGGTTATAAGTTATCACCACTTTGGCTGGCAACCCCCAAACAGGCCCCACCCGTTCCCAACGCAGGAGCCTGGGGTCCTTGGCTTTGCCGAAGCACTCCAAGGGGGTGCCCACCAGGTCCTTGTGTTGAGTCCAAGAAAGCCCTCCTACCGCATGCATTTTTAGGCTGCGCACCTTTTTTATGTTCTTTAGCGAGTTCTGACCACGGTCGTAGACCAGAAGAATATTCTCAACGTCTTTGGCCAGGGCAGCCAAGCGTTCAACCAGGCGGGTCAGGAAACCAGGGAAAAGAGTGGAGTCGTAGACGTTCCCAGGGTAGGTGATATGGAGGAGGGGCAGACCGAAGTCACGCACCATGGCC
>JAJYZD010000310.1 GCA_021800315.1 Bacillota bacterium
GGCGAAGTTATTTACGAGATGGATGTCCATTTGGGCGACAAGGTTGTGGGCCCGGATGTATTGTTCGTTGCCCAAGAGCGCAGGAGTATCATCGGAGAATTGTACCTCACCGCCGCCCCGGACCTGGTGGTCGAGGTGTTGTCTCCATCCACGGCTGCCTATGTTTAAGAAAACAAAAAGCAAATTATATTTCGAAAACGGCGTCCGGGAATACTGGATCGTCGATCCCGATCAGGCCTTGGTGGAAGTGCTCGCCGCCGGAGAACAGGAATGGCGGTGGGGCGGAGTTTACGGCTGCGACGATGTCCTGACCACCTCGCTTCTGCCCGGGCTGGAGATAAAGCTGTCGGATGTCTTCACCTGCGGTTGAGGCGCCGGGAGAGAAGTCGAATCATGGCCGGAGGTGCATCTTAAAGTGTTAACCAAGCGGATCATACCCTGCCTGGACGTTACCGGCGGCCGGGTGGTCAAGGGCACCAATTTCGTCAACCTGCGCGACGCCGGCGACCCGGTGGAACTGGCCGCGTTTTACGATGGGCAGGGAGCGGACGAACTGGTCTTTCTGGACATCACCGCCTCCTCCGACGGACGGAAGACCATGCTGGAAGTGGTCAGCCGGACGGCCGAGGAAGTTTTCATCCCCTTCACGGTGGGCGGCGGCATCCGGACGGTTGAGGACATGCGCACGATGCTCAAGGCGGGGGCGGACAAAATAGGGGTGAACACGGCGGCGGTGCAAGACCCCCGCCTCATAGCCGACGGGGCTTCCCGCTTCGGCAGCCAGTGCATCGTGGTGGCCATCGACGCCCGGCGCACCGGCGCGGGCGGCTGGGAGGTCTACCTGCACGGCGGGCGCACGCCCACCGGCATCGACGCCCTGACCTGGGCCAGGCAGGCCGAAGAACTGGGGGCGGGGGAGATCCTCCTGACCAGCATGGACCGCGACGGCACGCTGGACGGCTACGACCTGGAACTGACCAGGGCGGTGGCCGACCACGCCGCGATTCCGGTGATCGCCTCGGGCGGGGTGGGCCGGCTCGAACACCTGGCCGAGGGTCTGACCGGGGGACGGGCCGACGCCGTCTTGGCCGCTTCCATCTTTCACTACGGCACCTATTCCATCCGGGAAGCCAAGGAATATTTGCGCGGGCGGGGGATTCCCGTCCGATTGGAGGAGCAGGGCAGTGGACTTTAAGGACCGTTTGAAATTCGACGACCAGGGCCTCATTCCCGCCGTGGTGCAGGATGCCGTCTCGGGTGATGTGCTCATGGTGGCATGGATGAACGGGGCATCCCTGGAGAAAACCCTGGAGACCGGGGAAACCTGGTTCTGGAGCCGGTCCCGGCAGCGGTTCTGGCACAAGGGCGAGTCCTCCGGGCATGTGCAGCGGGTGTCGGAGGTTCTGTGCGATTGCGACGGGGATACCCTCCTGATCAAGGTGGAGCAGGCCGGGGCGGCCTGCCACGAGGGCTACCCGAGTTGCTTTCACTACCGGGAGAAGGACGGCGGCGTGGAAACCGTGGGGGATCCGGTGTTCGATCCGGAGGCCGTCTACGGACGGCAATAGCGGCGCGTCCCGAATAGTAGGCGGCGTAATGTCCTTGGGGATAGGATAGCGGCGTTTCACGGGGCCGGCCCGTGAAACGCCGGTTTATCATTCCCAGTCAGAATAGGGCTCGGGAGGCTCCCCTCTTTGTTCCACGATCATGGGACTGAGTGGCGGCGCATCTTCCTGGAGGATGTCATCCACTCTGACGTCAAGTCTAATTTCGTCACCGAAGCCGTACAAGTAGAGAATCCTTTGGCCCTTCAACAACCCCAGTTCCCCGATCACCACCTCGTCGGCATGGGGTGTCCTCTCCATCCTCCGGTCCCAGACCGCGTTCCGGGACGACATCCTGCCGTCCAGAAAGAAGGCGTACAGGTGGTCGTCGATAAATAAGAGTGTGGTCGATTACCATGTCTTTATCCAGCCGTTCATGGTAGATCTCGATGGGGCGACGAAGGCAGGCTCCGAACATGGCCGAACCCAGTTGGGTGGGTGTCACTTTCGTAACGGCGATGCTAGTGACTCTTGATATTTCCCGAACCGCGGACTTTTTGTAGTTCCAAAATCCGAAGTCAGCCAGGTGATGAAGCACCGGCCCCATGGACAGGAAAATTTCGCATATAAAGCGCATCGGATTATCGTCGAAGGGCGATGGAGGCCAATATCCCGGGCAGCTTTTTCACCTGGAGCACCTGGAGCAAAACGGCGGCCCGGGTGGAGGCAGCCCGGGATTAAGGAGTTTTCTTTCTCCCCGCCCCGGCAGGGATAGACCGTCAAACGGGCGAATACTAGACCAGGCGGGCAGGTCAACCCTGCCGAATACGGGTGGTTCGTACGTCTTGCGGTTAACTGGTTTGGCTGGATGGCTGGTTACAGGGGAGTGTGGGAGATGATTGTCGATTCAGCGGATCTCAAAAATGACCTGGGGAAATATTTGCGCCTGTCCGCCGGCGAAGAGATCATCATCACCACGAACGGCCGGAAGGTAGCCAGGCTAATGGGTTATGAAGACCGGGACAAGGCCGGCGCAAGTGACTGGTGCGTCAGGGAACAGGCTTATGTCTACGAAATAGCACCGCGCAAGGCTTCATACCAGGAGTACCTTGAACTTACCGAAACCAGTGAGGAGCGGTACGAGTATATCGACGGCGAAATATACCTTCTGGCTTCACCCAGGGTAGCGCATCAAAAAGTCTTGGCTGAGCTTTTTTCCATCTTCCACAACTGGTTCCGGGGTAATAAATGCCGGCCAATGTTTGCTCCATTCGATATTACCCTGAGACGATGGGTCGATGATATCAACGTGGTCCAGCCCGATTTGATGGTAATCTGTGACCTCGAGGAGAACTTGAACGAGAAGGACTACTATATCGGCGTGCCGACGCTGGTGGCGGAAATCATCTCGGAAAGTACCCGGCGCAAGGACTTGATCAAAAAACTGGACCTGTACATGTCCACCGGGGTCAGGGAATATTGGACCGTCAACCCGCTCAACCGGGAAGTATGCGTCTATCTGTTTACGGAGAACGATATCTGTAAAACCGCCACCTATAAGAATCAAGAGACTGCGCTGTCCTTCCACTTCAGTGGGTTGGCGGTAAGTTTGGACATTATCTTTGCCTGAGGCTTGATCCACCGGGACAGGAAGTGTCGGGGCGTCTGCCTGGAGGAACGTGCGTCCTGACCGGGAATTTGGGGGATATGAACGATCAACAAAACTTTTGAGATAAAAGGGGTTCGTAGCAGCAAGTGTATTTGTCAATCAGTAATATGTGTAGGTATTGACCGGTGGCCTATTTTCTGATATAATTGACCATCATGGAAAAGATGTTCAGCGCAGGAGAGGCAGCCAGGCGGCTGGGTGTG
>JAJYZD010000062.1 GCA_021800315.1 Bacillota bacterium
GGCCGGATGGGGCAGGTTGTGGCAAGAAATCTGCTTAAAAATCCCGTTACCAGGCTGGTATTGGTAGTAACACGCGCCGGCAGTGCTAAAGTGGGCAGGGATCTGGGGGATGTCCTGGAACTTCCCTCCACCGGCTTGCCCATTCGTGGGAGCGATGAATTGGCCCCGGCCTTGAACGAGACGCGCCCGGAAGTAGTGGTCGATTTCTCCTCCCCGGAGGCGGGCCTGGCCAACCTGAAGACCGCCGCCAAAGCCGGTGCGCATCTCATTGTGGGCACGACGGGATTCTCCCGGTTCCAGGTCGAAGGTTTGCGCGCCAACGCCGGTATGTATAACACCAGCCTGGTTATGGCGCCCAATTTGTCCATCGGGATCAATATGCTGATTCATATGGCCAAGTCCATAGCTACCGCATTGGATGGCTTTGACGTGGAGGTAATTGAAGAACATCACCGTTACAAGAAAGACGCGCCTTCCGGAACAGCCATACGCCTGGCTCAAGCGGTCGCCGGGGAAATGGGTGTTAATCCCGATAAGAATCTTGTTTTCGGTCGACACGGCAAAAAATGCCGCGAGGGACAGGAAATTGCCATCCATGCCGTACGTGGCGGGGGAACCGTAGGCATGCACAAGATAGTCTTTATCAGCGACAACGAACGTCTGGAGATAAAGCACGAGTCGCTAAACCGCAACGCTTTTACCGACTGTCTTTTCAGACTGATCCAGTATGTCCGGTTGCACCCACCCGGATTTTACACGGTCGAAAATATCTTGGGACTTGAACCATTAACGGATGACATTACGGAAGAAGCGCTGTAATCCGCCGGGGAATCCGGCCGTTCACGACGGCGTGATGTAATGGCGGGCCGGAAAGCCTCATCATACATCCGCCGTTCAGTATATCCGGATGAACAGGCAGCATGCCGGGCTGCCTTGTGTCCTCAAATATCCGCCCGGGGAGATGGTTTTCATGGGTACGCCGGCTGACCACCGCCGCCTTCCTAACCGATCATCCGTGGAAACCCACGGCCTTGCAGGCTTTTCCCGCCCGCAAAAGAGACAACCTCCCGCTGTAAGACGGGGGGCTATTTTTTGTCATAACTTTCCGCTTACGGCAATACCTTCTGGATATAGACCCGCCCGAGGGGTGAATCATGGACGGTTTCGTAAACAAAATCGTACTCATCTATTTCACCGCTCTTGGGATCTTGCTGGGAGCGTCCCTGGTAGGTTCCCTGGCTGCGGTTTTTGTCCGGCAGCCTCCCATGGTGACCATGCTCAAACTGGCCCGGGATACTAAAATCTGGGCCATAGCCGCAGCCATCGGCGGTACGTTTTCCACCTTTGAAATATTCGGCACCGGGCTTTTCCAGGGAGACGTGCGGGCGGTCTTAAAGCAGATGCTTTACATCGTCAGCGCCCTGGCCGGAACCGAGACGGCCTATTACCTTATAGTCCTGCTCGGCGGCAGCAAGTCGTGAAGACGCGCCTTGTGGCCGCATTCCTGGTTGGAATGCTGGTCGGCGGGGCCGTCGTAAACGTTCTTCTGGGGCGGCAGGTCGACCGGATCACCCTGCTCAACAATTCGTTGAAAGACGCCCTGGCCAGCCGGGAGGACGAAGTGAAACAGCTGCAACAGAGTCTCGCCACCCACCGGATCGAGAAAATAACAGGCGTCGAGGTGTATGTCTCCATTGCCGGCGGCAAGGACATTCCGGAACTGGACCAGACCAAGGGTCGTCTGACGATGGAGGGCATGGTGCGCGAGTGGCTGCAACCCTTGCTTGGGCAGGAGATCGACCGGTTGGACCATCAGCTGGTTTCCCAGGTGGTGGACGGCCGCCAGGTTAACGTCGACGGCCGCGGCTACGTCCTCCGGGTGAAGCTGGTGGTTGTGGCGGCAAAGACCAAAATCTACGTGAGCGCGTATCCCCTGAAAAACGGTCTTTTACCGCAGTAACGCTCACCCCACCATTTTGAGCAGCCCTTCCAGAACGCCCTTCGGTCCCGGCGCGCCGGCGCGGTAAATGTTGGAGGGCAGCCGGGCCGACTTGAGGGCGGGGACGGCGTTGCCCACCACGATGCCGGGCCAGGTACCGTCGAACAGGTCGGCATCGTTCTCGCTGTCCCCGGCCACGACGACCATCCGCTCCCCCAGCCCGGCCGTTGCGCAGATATATTTCAAAGCGGGGCCTTTACCGGCCTTCGCCGGGATCAGGTCCAGGCAATCACCATTGCTCAACACGACTTTGGCCGCAAGACCCGCGGCGCCGAGCGCGTCTTCGATCCGGCCGGCATTGGTCACGGACGCGTCGAACTTTCCGGTAACCCGGAAGGGATTGGGAGAGTGAAGGGAGTGTAGCCCTTCAATCCGCCGGGCCACCTGCAAAACGTCCCCACCCCGCCAGAAACGGGCCAGCCTTCGGCTCCACCCGGGATCCGGACGGACGGAACCCTCCCAGTAGATCGTACTGCCCACGTCGCACCCCATAGCCGCCGGCATGGCCAGGAAATTTTCAAGAACGGCCTGCATGGCCGAAAAATGGTGCCGGCCGGTCAAATAGACCCAGGACATCCGGCAACCCCGGCGATCGAGTTCGTCCATCAGGAAGATGATGCCCGGTACGCCGATCAGGGTATTGTCGAGGTCAGAGGCCAGAACAATTTCCCGCATCGAAAGACCCTCCTCTTTGCCTGTACAGCCCGGGTGAGCGGATCAGGCGTTCATACAGGGCGGCTGTCTGCCGCCCGATGTTGTCCCAGTTGAAACGCCGCGCGGCTCTTTGAGCGGCCGTCGTCCCCAGTCTGGCGGCCAGCGGGGGGTCGGACAGAACCCGGACCAGGGATTCACGCAGACGTCCATGATCGCCGGGCGGAAAGGTGAGACCGGTTTGACCGTGGACGACGATTTCACCCAGGCCGCCCACGTCCGAAGCTATGACCGGGCAGCCGCAGGACATGGCTTCGGCCGCCACCAGGCCGAATGATTCGTAGAATGAAGGAACCACCGTAACGGCGGCCGTCTTATACAGGCGGGCCAGGTCCCGGTGTTCCAACGGACCCGTGCAGACCAGCCCGGGTTCAGGCCGCCGGCGGTGCTGACCGACCACATAGAGTTCGGGGCGTTCGGCCAGACGGCGCCAGGCCCGCAGCAACACGTCGAGGCCTTTGTTCTTTTCCGGGCGCCCCACGAAGAGGAGGAAGGGCGGCCGGCGGGATTCCCGTGCCCGCGGGTTGAAGAGTCCCGCGTCCACTCCGGCCGGGATGACCTCCACCCGGGAGCCGCTTTGGTCCCCCGGTACCAGGGAACCGACTATCCCGGCCTCCTGCTCGGTGGTCGTGACAATCCCGTCGGCAAACGACAGAATTAAACGCTCCGCTTCCAGCCGCTCCCGGTTCACCGGGGTGCCGGCCCTTTCCTTGACCACGCCCAGGGAATGGGAGGTATGCACCAGGGGCAGGCCCAGCCGGTTGGACAGGTACAATCCCAGCCAGCCCGACATCCAGTAATGGGTATGAATCACCTTGTAATCATACCGGCCGGCCAGGGCTAATACATGGTGAAAAAGGTGGGGTAACAAAACGGGCATCTCCTCTTTGGCCACGAAGGCCGGCCCACCGCGCGAAAAGCGGAACACCCGCAGGCTGTCCTTTTTTTCGCAAGCCGGCGTTTGCGGGTCGGCGTGATGGGTGACCACGTCCACCTGCCAGCCGAGGCGGCCCAGGGCGCGGCCCAGTTCCCGCACGTAGACGTTTTGCCCGCCCGATTGCCGGCCCCCTAACGGGGACAGGGGATCACCGTGGTCGGAAATAAACAATGCTCTCTTCATGGGAAGCCCCCCTCTTTTAGAAAAAAAATACCCGCTCCAAAAAAGCAGGGTAAGGAAAAGGTTGAACAAAAACTGCATGTTGTCACTTGAAATGTAAGCAACCATTCCTTCCCCGACTACGCTTACGGAGTTAGCTGACGGATTCGGGTCATCGGATAACCCTACTCTCCTTAATGGAGAGATTCACCCCAAAGAAGTGGTTCCCCCGTTTCTCCTGTCGTCAAGAGAATTAAGCGTCAAGAAGGTTGGACCGTTATTGAGTTTTTTCGGCCGGGACCGTTCGGGGCATCACTACCTTTTCATTATTGTCCATCTATTATAATACCCGGCTGTAGCGCCGGCAAGGTTGATGAGAAGCTTGGGCCGGCCAAGGTGATGAAACAAGTTGTCCTTTCTCCGGCATACTCCGGCAACCAGCCTTTTGCTAGACAGATCCCCCCCGCCTACTTCGGGACGCCAAACGGCCCGGGAACCGGGTTCTCCTCTCTCCGGGAAGGGGAACCTGTTCCTCCCGGTCGGATTCGCCATACCCGCACGGGATTACGGCGGCCAGGCGGTGATCGACGGTCGGCTTGGATGGTTAGTCTGCGACTCCGGCGGTAATAATAATTAAGACGTTGCCTTTGGGGACCTGACCCCAAATGGTTACCGCTCGATCCTCTCCGGGAGGGGTAAGGCAAGTCGGGACCTCATCAGGGTGACAATACCTGAAAGGACGGTTTTCGGGGATAACGGCGGTCTAAAGTTTGCGCTTGTCCCGATATATCAGTATGACCAGTGATTTGCATTCTGCTCCGGCAATGGTAACCAGGGACGCCCGGATAATTACCACCCGCTTGAATGGAAATTCCGGGCGGATTGCCTCGATTGGTTTGATAACGGCAATTTGCCTTATAGTTATCATGCTGACTGCCCCTCTCGGGGGCACGGGCATGAACACCGGCGTCAGGAAGGAGAACTTTCCGAGGGATCCGTCGTCTATTTACGCCCCAAACGAGATACCATCGCAATACGTGCCCATTTTCCTGGCCGCACAACGGAAATACGGCGTTTCGTGGAACGTGCTGGCGGCGATCGCCAGGACTGAATCGGACTTCGGCCGGGATATGGCCACTTCAAGTGCGGGTGCTGTGGGTTTCATGCAGTTCATGCCGGTAACGTGGCAAGAATATGCTGTTTCACCTGTGGGAGATAACCCGCCGAATCCTTACGACCCATGGGACGCTGTATTCACCGCTGCCCGGATGTTGCGGGCGAACGGGTTTGCGCAAAACCCGTATGTTGCCATATACCGGTATAACCATGCCTGGTGGTATGTCGATCTGGTCATGAAGCGAACGATGACTTACGCCACCAGGATGTTTTCAGTGCCGGCGGGTCCGGTAAAGAAGTCATCCTAGCCGGGTTCCGGTCCGCTTCACCGTCCCCTACCGCGCTCCCAGCAACAGGATATTCAGGGCCAAAACCAGGGTGGTAAACAACAGGACCACGGGCGTGATCCGGATCCCCACCCGGAAAAATTCCCCGGCCGCCAGTTCGTGCCCCTGGCGGCGCACCACCAGGAACCAGAGCATGGTGGCCAGCGAGCCGGAAAGGGTCAGGTTGGGCCCCAGGTTCGTGCCCACTAAAACGGCCGCATACAGCGCCCAAGCCAGACCCGGGGGCAGGCCCGGCGCCGATTTAAGCGCCGAGATAGCCAGCATGGCCGCCGGAAGGTTGTTGATAAGGTTGGAAGCGGCCGCCGTACCGAAGACCACCGTCAAAAGCCCCGTCAACAGCGAATGCCGCAGGGCCAGGGCCATTAATCCGCCCAGGGCGGCGGCCAGGCCGGTGTTCTCCACCCCCTGCACCACCATTTCCAGGCCGAAAACGAAGAAAAAGAGCGACCACGGCACGTTGGGCAGAAGCTGTCCCAACCGCAGCCGCCCGTACCGGATACCGGCCGCCCAGGCGGCCGCGGCCGCGGCCAGGGCGGCCGGGTAAAGGGGCAGCCGGGCCAGGGTGAGCGCCAGGAAAGCGCCCAGAGTCAACCAAACGATGATCCTGGTAACATGAAAAAAGCGTCCCTGGTCCGGCCGGAAACCGGTCAGCGGGCCGGCCTCGAAGGCCGGCCTGAGGCGGTGGCGAAAAAAGGTGAACAGTAACCAGGCGCTGACGCCCACGGCCGCCGTACCGGGCAGGGCCAGGTGGAGCAGGTACGGGCCGAAGGGAACCCCGAGTTGTCCGGTCAGCAGCAGGTTGGTCAGGTTGCTGACCGGCAGGACCAGCGATGCGGTATTGGTGATGAAAATGCAGGCGTAGAGAAAAGGCACGGGATCCAGCCGAAGTTTGACCGCCGTGGTATAGATGACCGGCGTCAGGATAACGGCGGTGGTGTCCAGGGAAAAGAACACCGTGGTCACCGCGCTCAGGATTACGGTGGCGAAGAACAGACGGTAGCCGTTTTGCCGGGCCGCCCGCACCGTGAGCAGGGCGCACCATTCGAAAAAACCCGCCTTGCCCGCCGCCGCGGCCAGCATGAGCAAGCCGGCCAGAAGAAGAAGCACGCCGAAATTTTCCCGCCACACGACATAAGCCTGGGCCGGGCTGACCAGACCCAGCAGGAGAACGGCCAGTCCACCGGCTACGGCCCCGTAACTCGCGCCCGACTTCCCGGGCCGGGCCACGACAAAAGCTATGGTAGCCCCCAGGATGAGCAGGGGCAGGATCTTTGCCAAGACCGGATGTCCCCCCCGTGCCGGCGTGATGTATAGCGGATGGAACTTTGATCAAGTCCGAGGATGAGCGGGCGCCGCCCCGGTGACACCAAAAGACCCGGCGGGTTCGCCGGGTCCCGGTCCTAGCTGGAGCGTCGCCTCAGGAAGGCCGGAATCTCGAATTCGCTCTCGGCGAAAGACTTTATTTCCGTCTCCGGCCGCTGTTTGGCGGCAACAAAGCCCTTGCGGCTCTCAAAGCCCGTGGCGATAACGGTTACCCGCACCCGGTCCTCCATGTTGTCGTCGATTACCGCGCCGAAGATGATGTTGGCCTCCGGATCGGCCGCCTGGGCAATGATCTCGGCCGCCTCGTTCACCTCAAACAGGCCCAGGGAGGCGCCTCCGGTAATGTTCAGGAGCACGCCGCGCGCCCCTTCGATGGAGGTCTCGAGCAGGGGGCTGGAAACGGCGGCCTGGGCCGCGTCGCCCGCCCTGTTTTCGCCCTTGCCCTGGCCGATGCCCATGAGGGCGGAGCCGGTATCCTTCATGATCGTCTTGACGTCGGCAAAATCGAGGTTAATCAGTCCGGGCACCGCGATCAGGTCGGAAATTCCCTGCACCCCCTGGCGCAACACGTCGTCGGCGATCCGGAACGCCTCCATGATGGACGTATTCCGGTCGATCACCTGCAACAGCCTGTCGTTGGGGATTATAATCAGGGTGTCCACCTTGGCCTTGAGGCCTTCAATGCCTTCCTCGGCCTGCAGCATCCGCTTGCGTCCCTCGAAGGAAAACGGCTTGGTAACCACGCCCACGGTCAACGCGCCCATTTCCTTGGCCACCTCGGCCACCACGGGGGCCCCGCCCGTTCCGGTGCCGCCGCCCATGCCGGCGGTCACAAAAACCATGTCCGCGCCGCGCAAAGCCGCGATAATCTCCTCCCGGCTTTCTTCCGCCGCCTTCATGCCGACATCCGGGTTGCCTCCGGAACCGAGCCCCTTGGTGAGCTTGCCCCCAAACTGAATCTTGTTGCCCGCCTGGGAAAGGTGGAGCGCCTGGGCGTCGGTATTGGCCGCCACAAACTCAACGCCTTTGAGGCTGGCCAGAATCATCCGGTTGATGGCGTTACTTCCCCCGCCGCCGACTCCAATCACCTTGATGGTGGCCAGTTGATCGCAATTCAGTTCAAAATCCAGCACTTCAGCCCTGGTTTCGTCAGTTGCGGTATACCCGTTGACCAGACGGGCGGCAACCCTGCGGGATCGTACGGCCGGCCCCGGCCCCCGTATCCCTGGCCGCGGAAAACCGCATCCACCCTGCACGCTGCCGCGAAACCAGGTTCGGCACCTCCCTTTCACCGGCTTTTTCCGCGTGCGGCCCCGCCCCGGTGGGAACGTGACCGCAATTAAGTCTTCATGCTGCTGATCGGGGAACTGTTTCTTGAAGATATGTACCCACTGTTTAATCATTTTCTACGTGGAAAAGCAATTTCCTCTCTCTTGGGGCCGTTACAACCAGCTATTTTTTCAGTAAGAGTCTCCTGATGATGCCCAGGTTCTGAAATAGCCGTACGCCGAACGCCACCACCGCCGCCAGGTAGAGGGGAACGCCCAGGCGTCCGCCCAGAAAGGCCAGTCCCGCCGCCACGAGGGCGTTGGAAAAGAAACCGGTCAGGAAAATCAGGTTGTCATAGTGGTCTTCCAGGGCCGCCCTGATGCCGCCGAACACCGAGTCCAGCGCCGCCAAAACCGCCACGCCGATGTAGCTGGTGTAGGCCGGGGGCACCACCAGGGGCAGTTTCAGTCCGATCAATACGCCTATCGTCAGTCCCACGATAACCAGCCAGATACCCAGCCACATGCCTACGCTTCCGTAACCGGAAGCTGTCCCCCCTGTCCTTGCCAATGTCCCCGGGGCCGCATTTCCCGGCCTCCGGTTTCTCCCTCCCCGGTCGCCGGATCAGGTCCGCCCGCCAGCGGAGGGTTGGACCTCCCGGGCATAGGAGATATCCGGATGGCCCTTGAAGCCCGGTACAACCACCCTGGTTTCCTTCTTCACCGTTACGCCGATGCCCAGGTCCTGCAGAAAAGCAAGAATACCGCCGGGAGTTTGCAGACCCTCGGCCAGCCGGGCGGAGTCGCCGATGGCCAGCACCTCGTAGGGAGGCGTGATCGGCGTAAGGTTGACGTCGATGTTGGATCCGGCCAGGCGGATCTCGCTCGTGGACAGGATGCGCTCCCCGTTTACGGAGACGGCCTCCGCCCCGGCCGCGTTGAGTTCGTTTACGAGCTTGAGGAGGTCCGAATCGCGGATGATGTAGACGGTGGTGCCATCGACGGCCTGGGAAGAAACGTTGTTCAGGATTACCTTGACGCCGGGGCCGGCGACCGCTGTGAACCCGGCCTCCAGGTCGGTCTTCCGGAGTTCCGATTCCGCCGCCTGGACGGCGCCGGCCTGCCCGGCCCGGGCCTGCCTGATCTTACGCTCCAGGTCGGCGGCGTCGGCTTCCAGGGCCGCGTTGCGCTTCGTCAGGTTGTTGAATTCCATGGTCAATTGCTCCCCCTGGTCGTAGGGCAGACCCACCAGGTTGTTGGCGCGCAACTGGAAGGTCATCAGGACGCCGATGATGAGGCTAACGGCTCCGAGGGACAGGGACGTAACAAGTTTCTTCCTGGTCAAGCCGCTCCCCCCTCAATCGACCGGTTTGGCGTATCGGAGGCTGGTGTTGCCTTCGTAGGCCGGAATCGTAACCTGGTTCACCTTTTGCACGGAGACCTGTATACCCCAGTACCGCAGGTAATCGGCGACGCCACCCCTCATGTCCAGGGAGCCGGCCAGGGTGTCCGGATTACCTATGGCGGTAATCACGTAAGGCGGCGTCGCCCGGATGGTCTTGTTGATAAGGATGGCCGGCCCGATGCACCGGATCTCGCTGCCGGCCACGAGGCGGTGACCGTTCATGGCTATGGCCTCCCCGCCGGCGGCCTTGATCTCGTTGAGCACCCGCAGGACATCCGAATCATGCAGGACGTACAGGTTGGGATTTTGGCCGGGACCCAGGGGCAACGTGCTGTCGTTGAGGGTAACCTGGACCCCCGGACCGGTGACGGCGTCCACCCCGGCCTCGACGCGGGCCGTCGCCAGCGCCCGGGTGACGCTGGCCAACTGAGGTTCGTTGGTCAGCCTGTCCAGTTGCTTGCGCAAGCCGTTCACCTCGGTTTGCAAGGCATTCCTTTCCTGGCGCATCTGCTCGACGCTGGTCACCAACTGCGCCGCCCCCGAATCGGGGCTGGGCGTAACGTCTAGCGTGGCGTAGCGGAACTGCAGCCCCAGGGTAAGCCCCAGGATGACCCCGGCCAGTCCCATGGCGACGTGATACCCCTTAAGCCGCATGGTCCCCGCCGGCGCCTCCCGTACACTCCCGCGCCAGACACCGTCTTTCCCTTCCACGGTTGCCATTTTTCCGCCGCTCCCTCAGTTCTGGTATTTGATGACCGGCGACTTGACACTCGCCAAATCAATGTAGGCTATCGGCCTCTTCCGGCCCAACTGCTGGAGGATGGCCAGCAGGAGTTCCCCTTTGCCGGCCGGGTCCGTGGCATCGCCGACCAGTACCGGAACGCCGTACAGGGTTGTAAGGACCAGTTGTCCGTCGCTTTCGACATGCACTTCCGACAACATGGGCGCGAGCCCCGGCGGTAACCCGGCCACAAATTGGAGAACCGGCGCCAGCCCCGGGGCGTCCACCTTCCGGCCGGGGGCGGGCAGGACGGCCCGGATGCCGGTCAGGAGCGGCAAACCGGTGATGTCGACGTTCCCCTGCTGCAGGTAGTAACCGTCCCGGTCCACTTCCGCGAAGACGCTGCCTTCCTGCAAAAGGGCCACCGGCGTCCGTTCGGTGACTTCAATCAATACGGTGGACGGAAGAATGCGGCGCAAGACCGCTGTTTTGACCAGGGGCAGCAGCGCGATCTTTTTCTGCGCCTGGCCAAGGTTAACCGCAAAGATGTTTTCGCCCGGGTTGATTCCGGCCAGTTTCCGGATTTGAGCCGGCTGCAGGAGGCGCGTCCCGGTGACCTCCAGCCTCCGGACCTGGAAAAGCGGCGACCGGAAAAGAATGTACCCCGCCAGGACCAGCAGGACGATAAACAAAAGGCTTTCCCCGACATTGATCCCTGGTTTCGGGCGAGCCTTGCCGGGCCTGTCCATCCGAATGATCCAACCCCCGTCCGCTAAAAACCACAACCGCCCGGGCTATCCCCCGTCGAGGTTTATTATACAACCATAGCGTCCGCCCGTCCATAAAGAATGTTCAACCAGGGAAAAGCCCCCTCCCGCCGGGAAGGGGGCTTCCAGGTAATATTCCGCTTGGAGACCATACCTTCGGCGTTCCCGGGCGGAGAATACGCACGGGTCAGCGCTCGATGCTCCTCGATATCCTCGCTCCCAGTTGCCGGTACTTTTCCTCCAGTCGTTCGTAACCGCGGTCCAGGTGTTCGGCGTTTTCCACCACCGTTCCGTTTTCCGACGCCAGCCCGGCCAGGACCAGGGCGGCCCCGGCCCGCAGGTCGCTCGCCTCCACTATGGCACCGGAAAGCTGCGCCGGCCCCCTCACGATAGCCGACTGGCCCTCTACCTTGATGTGGGCACCCAGCCTTCTGAGTTCGCCCACATGCTTCATCCGGTTTTCAAAGACGGTTTCCGTTATGACGCTGGTACCCTGGGCCCGGCAAAGCAGGGCGGTCATCTGGGGCTGCAGGTCGGTGGGAAAACCGGGGTACGGCAGGGTCTTGATGCTGACCGGTGCCAGACGCCCGTTTCCCGCCACCCGGACGCTGGAGTCGGCCACCTCGATCACCAGCCCGGCCTCCCTCAGCTTGGCGATCAACGCCGCCGCGTGCTCCGGAATGACGTTCTCCACCAGCACGTCGCCGCCGGTGATGGCCGCCGCCAGCATGTGGGTGCCGGACTCGATCCGGTCGGGAATGACGGCATGATCGGCCGGGTACAGGGCGGTCACCCCCTCTATCCTGACCGTATCCGTACCCGCCCCCTGAATCCGGGCGCCCATCTTGGCGAGAAAGTTCTGCAGGTCGACGATCTCCGGCTCCTTGGCCGCGTTGCGGATGACCGTGGTACCTTTGGCCGATACCGCCGCCATCATGATGTTTTCGGTGGCTCCCACGCTGGGCTGGTCCAGGTGGATCTCCGCGCCGGAGAGGACGGGAGCGTGGGCCTTGATCAGTCCGAACCGCTCGAAGAACCGCACTCCCAGGGCCCGGCACCCCTTCATGTGCAGGTCCATGGGCCGGGAACCGATGTTGCAGCCGCCGGGGTAGGAAATGGTCGCCTGGCCGAACCGCCCCAGGAGGGCCCCCAAAACCAGGTTGGATGCCCTCATGGAGCGCATCAGGTCCTCTGGTACCGTCGAACTGCCGACTGGGGATGTGTCCACCACGAGGTCGTTCTCCCGCCACTCCAGCCTGGCCCCCAGCACCTCCAGCACGTCCTGCATGACCAGGACGTCCTTGATGCGCGGCACCTCGCGCAGGGTGGAAACGCCGGAGGTCAGGAGACAAGCCGCCATAATGGGCAAAGTGGCATTCTTGGAGCCGCTCACCCTGACCCTGCCCCGCAGGGGGCAACCTCCCGCGATGAAAACCCTATCCAATTTTCATATCACCTGCCGCCTCGGGTCGGTTTTGCGCCGGTCCCGGCCCGGGGGGCGTACCCGTGCAATCGGGTCCGGCCGGGGATGTGATATATTATGCGGGACCCGGCGGGGGTGGTGAATGCCCCGGGACCGCCGGCGGTCGATCCGGCACCTCCGCCTTCAGATCCGCCAGAGGCGGCCACCAGCAGGCCTGTCGATTGATTTTCCGACAAAAATGAGACATGCCGGTTAATTGGGCATGCCTCGGCAATATGTTGCGGGGGGACATCCTGTCCGGTGCTCACCCACACCGGCAAACAGCGGCGTTACTCGTAGCTGAGGGCGTCGGCAGGGTTGAGGTTCGCCGCTCTGCGGGCGGGGTAGTAGCCGAAGAACACCCCTACGAAAATGGCGAAAGCAACGGCGGCAACAATCGACAGTGACGAGACCGGGGTGGGAAAGTGGGCGAAAGCGCTTACAGCTACCGCGGCGCCTACACCCAGGACAATGCCGATAAAAGACCCTGTAAGCGACAGAACTATCGATTCCGTCAGGAACTGGTTCAGGATGTCCCTCTGGGTGGCCCCTATGGCCATGCGGATGCCTATCTCCCTGGTCCGTTCGCTAACCGACACCAGCATGATATTCATGATGCCGATTCCGCCTACTATGAGGGAGATGGCGGCCACGCCGGCCAGGAAAAGGGTCAGCATTCCGGAGATGTCCTGGGCGGTGCTCAGGATTTGGGAAAGGTTCCTTACAGTGAAGTCGTTGGGAGCGCCCGGCGGCAGTCCATGCAGGCGGTGCAGGAGGGCGGTCACTTCGTTGATTACGGGGGTTACCTCCTTTTGACCGGCGGCCTGAACTTCCATCAGGCCTATGAAGGTAATGCCGAACAGGCGTATCTGGGCTGTTTTGAGCGGGACATAGACGAAGTCGTCCTGATTGTTTCCGCCCATGGAGGCTCCGGCCGACTGGAGGAGGCCGATCACGGTGAAAGGTACTCCCTTGATCGTTATCGTGGTACCGACCGGGTCCGAGCCGTTCGGGTACAGATTCTGCCAAACCGTCTGTCCGAGGACCGCCACCGGCGCGGCGCTTTTTTCATCGGCCGGTGAAAAAAAACGCCCCTCAACCGTGCTCATGGTGGAAGAAATGGCGGTGATGGAAGGTGTGGTACCCGTAATGGTGGTGGTCCATGAGTTGGCACCGTGCGTAACCAGCGCCGCCCTTCTCACCACGGGAGCTACATTGGCCACGTAAGGGAGACGGGCCACGGCACTGGCTTCCTCCAGGGTCAGGCTCTGCGCCGTTCCTTCCGATCCCGCCCCAAACCGGCCGAGAGCGCCGGGCAGCACCATCATGACGTTTGAACCCAGGGCTTTGACCCGACTCATCACCTGTGCCTGGGCCCCCTGACCGATGGCGATCATGAGAATTACCGAGGCCACGCCGATGATGATTCCGAGCATGGTCAAAAAAGAACGCAGTTTGTTGGCCTTGAGCGCCTGAAAGGAAAAATCGACCAGCGTCTTCGGTTTAAGGGACAATCAGGCTCCCCTCTTTCCCTTGATGATGCTGTCACCGGTGATACGGCCGTCGCGCATGGTTATCATTCGTTCGCAATAAGCGGCGATGTCCGCTTCATGCGTTACGATTACCAGGGTTACCCCCCTGGTCTGGTGGAGTTCCTTCAGGATCGTCATGACCTCGGCGCTGCTGACCGTGTCCAAGGCACCGGTCGGCTCGTCGGCCAGGATAACCTGGGGATCGTTGATCAACGCCCGGGCGATGGATACTCTTTGCTGCTGTCCGCCCGACATCTGGTTCGGCTGGTTGCCGGCCAGGGCGGCCAGTCCCACCATCTCCAGGGCGGCCAGGGCCCTGTTGGCGGCCCGGCCGGCGTTCACACCGGCGTAGACGAGCGGCAGCAAGACGTTTTGCAGGGCGCTCATGCGGGGCAGAAGGTTGTACCGTTGAAAGACGAACCCTATTTTCCGGTTGCGCAAGTGGGCAAGTTCGTCCTTGGTCAGGCTCATGACGTCGACGCCGTCGAGCAGGTATCGGCCGCCGGTGGGTCGATCCATACAGCCGATGACGTTCATCAGGGTGGACTTTCCCGATCCGGAGGCGCCCATGATGGCCGTCATTTCGCCGTCTTCTATGGCCAGGTCCACGCCGTTCAAGGCCTTGATTTCCATCCCGCGCAACGGGTAGGACTTGGTCAGTTCCTGGCAGGAGATCAGAGGTGCCGACATGATGATCTTACCCTTTCCTGGAAATCCTAAAGTCCCGGACCATGAGGGAAGGCGGATTTGGCTTTGCCGCCGCCTTTGGCGGGTAAGTTTATCCCGGCGCCCATGACCACTTCCTGACCCGCTTGGAGTCCGGACACGACTTCAGCCTCGGAGTTGTTGATCAACCCGATGTCCACCGCTGTTGCCACGGGTTGACCGTGCGTCAGGACAATCACGTAGTCCTTACCGGAGTTATACGCTTTTCCCCGAGCTGTCAGGTAGGTCCTGGCGTAATCAAGGGCCGACCGGGGTATCACCAGCACATGGTTCTTTTGGGCGGATATGATGGTCACCGCCGCCGGCATACCCGCCTTAAGCTCCTGGTAGTTGCTGATAGCGACGTCCGCGTTATAGTACTGCACCCCCTGGATATCAACGCCCAGCGGTGACAGGGATGTTATTTGGCCGTTAAAGATTTGATTGGGGTGGGTATCAACTGTGAAGGTAACATCCTGACCATTCCGGACTTTGCTGATGTCGGCTTCGTTCACTTCGGCCTGCAGTTCCAATTGGGTGGAAACAAGGGTGATGCTGAACTGCGACGATATCGCCGTTCCCGGGGGCGGCGCACCGCCTTGGGTCCACTGGCCCACGTTTCCGTTGACGGTCGCCACGTACCCGTCGAAAGGCGCGATGATTTGCGTACCCGCGAGATTATCCCGGGCGAGCGTTAACTGGGCCTGGGCGGACTTTACCTGGGCGGCGGCAATGGCGATATTGCCGGTGTTACCGACCACCGCCAGGTTGCTTTGGGCCGCCCGGTACTGACTGTCGGCGTTCTGGTAGGCGTTTTCGGCGCTGGTCAGGGTCGACCTGCTAACGGCACCGGCCGCGAAAAGGGATTGATCCTGCCCCAGAGTGGTCTTGGCCAGATTGAGGTTGCTTTGGGCCTGGGTCAACTGCGCCCGGGCCTGATCGACAAGTTGGGGCTGGGTGGCCACAAGCTTTTGGTAGTTGGCCTGGGCGTTCTGCAAAGCGGCCGTGGCCTGCTCTAACTGGGCATGCATATCATTCTGGTTCTCTTGGGCCAGAACCTGTCCGGTTTTAACCAAGTCTCCCTGTTTGACGTAATCGGTCTGCACGAAGCCCTGGTTTTCAAAGGTAAGAGTGACATCCTGCACCGCTATGACATTTCCGTTGGCGCTCACCGTGCTGGCGATGTTGCCGTAAGCCGCAGCGGCGGTCAGGTAAGTGCCGCCTCCGGACCGGACCACGTAGAGGTGCCAGGTGAAAAGGCCGGCCAGAATGAGAAGGGTCGCCCCGACGGATATTGTTTTGTGTCTGAGCACGCTTTGGGCCAGTCGCTGAAATATGTTTGAATGTTTTTCGGCCATGTGTGAACAGGCTGCCGGTCACGGCAACCTGTTGTCCCGTCACCTCCCTATTAACAACTTGGTTTCAGATCCAGGAAAACTCTTTGACTATGTCGTGTCTTCCAATCGCCGCCCCCCCAGCTTCCAGTCGGGAAACGAAAGTCAGCGTATCCGCCTTT
>JAJYZD010000063.1 GCA_021800315.1 Bacillota bacterium
CGGGCCAGGGCCAGGCGCCGGGCGTCGTACATGAGTTCGGTATACTCCACCAGTTCACCCCGGGCCAGGCCGCGCAGGGCGGTGGCCAGCCCGCCGGTGACGCCCATGCTGAAAACGCTGTTACCCAGCACCAGTCCCAAAGGTTCGTACCCTTTGTCGATAACCAGCCAGAACGCATCCCCCGTTAGATCGGAAAGGGCCGCACCCTTTTTCCAGTCCACCCGGGCCAGGGTTTGTTCCACTTCCGCCATGGAGCGTTGCGAAGTCCCGCCTGAAAACAGAGCCATATCAGAATCCGGTAACGAGACCGGGCTGAGCCCGACTCCCTCCCCGCCACCGGTGCCACCTCCTTCTACACAACTTAATCCGCCTTCCTGCCGGGAGCAGGCAGGAACGCTACGCCGGTTCTCAATCAACAAAGGAAGCGCGCCGGAATCCCCTGGCTTTAGACATGGGGAGGATGCGCGAAACACCACCTTTCACATTAGATTATCAGTTTCGAAAGAACATTACCGGAACGAGCCAGAAGACGAACTTTTGAGGGAGTAAACTGACCCATACGCTTACTACCGGCATCCATTACACCTACCACTGGGGTTTCTTTTGTCGGAGAACCACACACCCACCTGCGAAATACTCTGATCTGTCGTACTAGATGAGCACTTCTTGATTCCAAACGCGTCCCGGCAAAGCTTTGTTTGCCAACCATCGACCAGAACGAGATCACCGGCGGTGTATTACGTGGACCCGACGGGCAGGCCCAGCAAGTTCAAGAAATGCTCCGTCAGACCCGCTATATCCTGCGCTGAAAGATTGAGACCCTTCAGCGTCGGAAGACCGAAGTAAACCGGATGATAGGTCACGAACTGGGTATAGTACCTGCCGTTAGCGGTGTCATACCATTGCCAGGTTACCCTTATGATCTTCTTCGACGTTCCCGGGCTCCCCTCCACCTGCCCTTCCCACGTGCCTCCGGGCCAGGAGGCAACCGGGGTGTACTTAAGTCCGGGCCGGTTATCCGGAGCGGGTCCCGGCGGGGGTGTCGCCTCGGCGATGAATATTTCACCTGGTACATTGCCCACTGGAACCGTTTCCTTTACCTGTTCCGTGTTACTGCTGACGGGAGTGGCCACAAAGGTGTCCGGCAAGGGTTGCATATTTACCCCCACCGACGCCGTCCAGAGGGGGGGGGACCAGGAAGCCGCATAGGTATCGTCCCCCATGTAATTGGCCTGGTAGATACCGCCCTGTGCAAGGGTGCCGTCATCAAGGCTAACCGTAAATTGAAAAACTCCGTTCACCGGCTTGCCGCTCGCCACCACGAAAGGTTCGTCTGGCGGAGGCGGAGATCCCGGCACCGGCATCCCGGGGATTTCTTTGTGGCTGAAAGAGAGATATACAACCACCTTTCCTTCGCTCACGGGTACAGATAACGTAACAATCCCCTTCAGTGTATTTCCAATGGCAAAGGGATTTGGCGTGATCGAAAACGACGTTATACCCACCGGCAGCCTTTGCACGGTTACATACGCGATCCCTTGCGGAGATATGTTGCCTGGGTTGGCGGTACTGAACTGGTAGTCCGAAAACTTCTGACCGTATGCATCGATGACGAAAAAGGAATACATAGCAGAATCGGAATACGCATAGCCAGGCTTACCAGGAGAAGACGTTAGATTGGTATACCTACCAGCCGTTTCCGGTGTAAAAACCGCGTGCCACTCGCCTTTTCCCACAGCGGTGAGCGGTATGGAAAAGGCGGAAGGAGCGGTCATCCCCTTTTCGCCCACCAGCTGGATGCCGGCATCGCGGGAAAGGGAACCCGAAGCCAGGGAAACATCTATACCGATTGGTTTGGTCGTATAAGCAGGGTTTCCAGCATTGACCGTGACATTGTAGGAATTTGGTAACGACTGTGAAGAAGGTGCAAGGGCGCTTGTACCGACCGGCACCTGCTGGTCCACCACAACCAGCGAATATGAGTTGACCCAGTCAACATTGGTGCCGACGCCGGACTCGCCGCAAATGGCGGCTGTTCCCACGCTGAAAGGTAAGGTCTCGCCTCCGGGCATCTGTACCGACGAGGTGAGGGAATGTTCCGTGTATCCGGTTCCCAGGGCCGTCGCGACCTGGCTGATATAACCTTGAATGGTCTGGAGGTCGTCGGCATGGGAGGCTGCGTTTTCACCAACCTGCACGAGTTTGGACCAAATGCTGTCGAGGGCGGAATTGTCCGCTGTGTCCGCCACATCCTGGGCGGCTTCCGTTGTTTCCGTCACCTCCGAAACATCGGTATCGGATCCGAAGCTGGGGATGGCGATATCGGATGAGGCATGGACGGTCTGGTAGTGGTTGCCGGTAAGATCCGAGGTTTCGATCCGGGCCTCGGTGGTTGCCGCCCCTATCGCGGTTATATCGAATTGGATGGGTTGTATCCAATCGTAATAGTAAACGGTTACCGGATAAGTGGTTTTGGGACTACCCGCCGTCTTGTAGTCGGCGGTCATCCAGAGGTCGCTACGCGACGCGGCGATGCCGGCATCGGCCAGAATCTGGGTACCCGCTCCCTGGCTGTTCCAATCGTATCCGTGGGTAGCCGTACCGGACCACACCGTGTAGGACCCCAGGCCGTAATTGACCGTGTAATGGGGAATATTGTCTTCCTCCGTATAAGGGTCCAGAAGGGTGAACGGTTGCCCGTCGCCACCGAAAACCGTGATTATATTCCGGGTTTGGCCCGGGTCATTACCGGGAGGATCACCCGTCCTGGGATCGGCGCCCGGTCCCTGGCCGCCCGTATTTTCAGCAATGGTTTTCCCGTTGGTTTGCGGAGATGCCGTGGGTTGTTGGGAAAAGGCCGGTTCGGTGTTCTTAAAACCTTCGATTTGATGTTTTAAGCCCGCATAGACCGACTCCCGTTCTTGCGCCGGCATGGTTGCCAGGGCAAGCGAGTTTGCCGGGTCGGTATATACTTTTAGCCCGTCAATCATAGTGGATATTTTCCCCGCGGCGTCCACTGTAAATTTAGCGGAGGCCTTGTTGGTTTTGGTGACCGTTATTTTCCTGTGCAAAAAATTAGAAAAATCAGTTGATATTTGTGCGCCGAGGGCCTGGGCCACAAAACGCAGCGGCACCATCGTCGTTCCATCAACAATCACCGGCGGTTGATCCATGGTTTTATCGACGCCGTTGACGGTGTACCGGTCCTGTCCCACTTTCATCTCAATAACTTCGCTGTCACTGGTGATGGTTATGCCTTGGGTGGCCGGGTTCCAATGTACGGCTGCGCCTAAAGACTGCGAAATAAAGCGTAGTGGCACTTCTGTACGATTATTTATGATAACCGGCGCGACCGGCATGTTTGACGACTGTCCGTTTACCATTACCTTAGCCGATCCGATCAATAATTTAATAACGGTTGGCGCTAACGATATAATAGGATTGGAATTAGTGCTATTTCCCTGGACGGACTGAATATTGCCGGTTATTATCACCTGGTTGTTGCTATTGTCGATAGTGAAAGTCTGACCGGTGGATGGATCCGATACAGTAGCCAATTTTGACTTAACCTTGGCCATTATTGGCGGATAAGCAATTAATTCATTCAGTATCTTTCCCACATTTATATTTGATGCGACATCATTGTGTGATGATGAATTGAGCGCACCGGGCGCCGGGATGGAAACACCGCTCAACGAAAGACCTTGGGAAAGCACGCCGGCGGGCGAACCGGAAGAGAGGTTTTGCAACGAACCCGGCAGTACGTTTTGCTGGCCGCTGGCGGCCAGATGTGACAGAAAACTTTCCGCCAACTGCGACGGAGAAGTTATTGAGCCGTTGGCCAGCAAGGGTAGCAGTTGCGGCGGCAGGCCCCGGCCGAGGAGCGCTAAAAACGCCGCTGGCAACGATCCGGCCAGTTTTTGGGAGACGTAAGGCTGGACCAGACCGGTAAAATAAGAGAGAGGTTTGGTCAATGACTGTCCGGTACTAATATCGGCGATGGTTATGCTGTTGTCGCCTGAGTTAAGAGTGGCTACCTTGTTGGAGAATCCGATTATAGCGGTCGGACCCGCACCGGTAGCCATGGTCGCGGTCACCGAATCAGTCCGGGAGTTGATGACTGAAATCGAGTTGCTCCCGTTGTTCGACACGCAAACATACTTTCCCTGATCGCTCAACGACAATCCCCATGGGTCTTTTCCGACCGGCACAAGGCTCGCGGCGGCTGTATCAGTCGCTGGTTGGAATGGAGGAACCGCGGCATCGGGCGTATAGCTTCCGGCCTGGCCCTGGGAATAATTTACCTGTGCCGCGGTAGCGACCGGGGAGGCAAGCATTGTCAAATACACGACGGCGAAGACAGCACTGAACAACCGATAAACTCTCTTACCCATCATTGCCACTACCTTTCTGATCCCTCCTGGTTTAGCGTTACGGACCTTCAGGCCCCCCGGCAGCAAATCATGACCCAACCGGAATTTTAATGAAAGCTTTCGATAACAGAATCGAACCTGGGGGTCGAACGCATCCCCGGGCCTTCGACCACCGGCTGGATCCCTTCGAACGTGCCGGCCGATCCAACCATTTTCGTTCTTACCGCCGGGAGGCGGCGGGGAGATACCAAACAGTAATTACGCCGGGCCCATCAGTATTGAGGCCCGGGAAAACGGTAGGCCGGGCCAGGCAGCGTTTCCTGCGGGAAGAACCGGTCCCACGCCGCCGCCGGGCAGCCCATTCAAGGGAACCGGGAGCGATAGGGAAGAAACGCCCCGCCGTCCCCGGACGCCGGGCATATCGGCCCCGCCGGCCACGTAATCATTCAGGTATGCGGACCGGCCGCATTCATAGTACAGGACGTGGACATGGGCGGCCGTTTGAGGCGCGTAGCCTGTGACATAGCAGTTTTCGCCCGCCGCCACAGCCTGCCCCGGTCCCACCGGTTGCCGGGGCAAGGATGTGGTCTTTGGCCATGCCACGCCCGAATTTCCGGTACTCCGCCGGACCCCGGAAACCGCCTGACCGCCGGCCGGTAGGTGAGGGGTTCGAACCGTCACGGCGTATCTGGTCAACATGGCCCTGCCGCCGATGGTGAACAACGCTATCGCGACGCCGACCAGCAGCACCGCTAAGGGAAGCCTTCGCCAGCCGCGCCGGGGCAAAGAAAAACCCGCCAGGACCAAAAGGATCAGCCCCGCCAGCAGGTCCCAGGCCCCGGGGCCGGAAAACAGGGCCACTACGCCAACAACACCACTATTCCGCCGGTTACCCACCGCAAATGTCCCATCACCCAGGTGACAGCATGCTGGAAGGTACCGCTCCAAAAACCTTTCCTGCCGGGCCAGGGGTAACGGTCATCCGAAGCCTGGCATCTGACACCGGTCCCGGTAAAACAGGCTCCCGTCTCCTGACCTGCACCCGATCCGGGAAGCCCGGCAGGCTCCCCGTTCGCCTGTTCCGCCTTGCCGGCCGTGCCGACCACGGTGCCACAGTACTTGCAGCGGTCTTCACCGGGCGGTATGAACCGGTTGCACTGAGGACAAAATACTGCACTTTCATCTCCTTAAATCTTCTTATCCGCCGCTGGAAATCAGAATAAATATGATTCTGTTCCGCGTGCTCGGCAAAGCCGGCAATAAGGTGGGGTGCCCGTCGCGCTTTGAGTCAAACTAATGCCCGGATACAAAATACCAAGGAGGCTCCGACCCTGAGAGGAACTCATTAGTTAACTTACGGGCTGAGATCTTCGCAAAAGTGGCAAAAGATGCCTTTATAAGGACACTAATACAAACCAGCACATTAAAGGATGATCTAGGGGTTTAATGTGCTCGATATGTCGCTCAGTGCTAAACCCCGCAAAGGCTGGAAAAAATAACAGTGAGTAATTCTACGCGGTGCGGAAAAAATCCTTTTTGGTTCCGGCTTGTCCGAGGGCCCTTCGTGAGGAGACCTTGTTACGGGTTGGAAGCAGGAGATCTGGAAAAGCACGCCCAAATTAGAAAAGGAGTTGGTGGGGATGCAAAGCGATCCGGCTGTCCAGGGTTTGCCGATTTCCTGGCCGAGGACGGCAAGCGGCCCAAAACGATCCAGAGTTGCAAGGGGGGACGTCGCCGGCTTCCCGGCCCACCTTTATAGCCCCTCTAATTCGCTGCCGGGGGAAAGCCATGAAAGCCGGATTATCGCACCTGATGAAATTGTCTTTGAGCTTGGCACTACTACTGACCGCCTGTGCGCCCAGCCAAACGGAAAGAGCCCGCAACCAGGGCCCGGCGACGCCGCCGCGCCAGGTGGGAACCGTTACCTACGGTTTCGAGCTACGGGCGCTCGGTGTGCCTGAGGAGGGCGTACACCATCCTGCCAACTCCCGCAAAGGTCCCTGGCGGATGGCTGGCAGTCCCCTGAATAAGGTTCTGACCAACGCCTGCTGGCGGACCCATGGTCTAATCAGCAAGACCGAAACCTACGAACGTCTGCGTCAAGCTTGATGAACCGCCGTTATAACCGGACGGTTCGTACGGTGGTGGGAGAGGACGGGGGCTGGAGCAGCCGTCAAGGCTGGGAAACTGGTGCGGTGA
Source organism: Bacillota bacterium (assembly GCA_021800315.1). Taxonomy (GTDB): domain Bacteria; phylum Bacillota; class Desulfotomaculia; order Desulfotomaculales; family JAJYZD01; genus JAJYZD01. The sequence continues at coordinate 6,573 of JAJYZD010000063.1, forward strand.
AAATCCTACGAAGGCGGGTAAGGCTGGTCGGGGAACGGACCAACCTTACTCCCGGCCGCGGGCCTTTGGTAATCCGTCTCAAGTCTGGCGGTTGAAACCGATCGTGGCGGCTCCCACCAGGACCAGGGCCATGCCCGTCACCACCAGGAGGTCGACGTGGATGGGGAACTGGACAAAGACGGCACGCAGAGGGCCGGAGGCGAAGAGGACGTTGCGCAGCGCGTCCACCCCGTAGGTGAGCGGGTCGATCCTCATGAGGTAACCCATCCAGGCCGGCAGGCCGCGCAAGGGGAACAGCGCCCCGGAGAGGAAGAAGAGCGGCATGATCAGAAAGTTCATGATCATCTGGAAGCCTTCCATGCTCTGCATGCGGGAGGCCACGAAAATGCCGAAGGAGGTCAGGGCGAAAGCGATGAGGAACAGGATACCGAGGATCGCCGGAACGATCTGCGGTGACAGATGCACGCCGACGAAGGGGGCCAGGATGAGCAGGATGGCCGCCTGGATCATGGCCACCGTGCTGCCGCCCAGGGTCTTGCCGATGGCCACTGTCCAGCGGGGTACGGGGGCCACCAGTACCTCTTTCAGAAAGCCGAACTCGCGGTCCCAGACGATGGAAATGCCGGAGAAGACGGCGGTGAAGAGCACCGACATGCCGATGATGCCCGGGTACATGAACTGCAGGTAACTGGTGCCGGGCGGCGCGTAGGGCAGGTGGAAGCTGGACGCGAAGCCGTTGCCGACGATCAGGAGGTATAGGAGCGGCTGGCCGAGCAAGCCGACGATACGGCTGCGCTCACGGGAGAAGCGGATCAGGTCCCGCAGCCAGATGGTGTAGATGGCTTTGGCGTTTCTCATTAACGCAGCCTCCTTTTCATCATGGTCCGCATGGCGTCGCCGGCGGAAATGCTCTCCTCCCGAATGGCGCGTCCGGTCAACTTCAGGAAGACATCGTCCAGGGTCGGTTTGTGCAGGTTGACCGAATCGACGGCGGAGCCCACCTCGGCCAGCAGCCTGGGGATGAACAGGTCTCCCTGTTCGGTTTCCAGTTGCAGCTGGCCGTCCAGGCGGTTGCCCTTCAGGCCGAAGCGTTCGGCAATCTCCCCGGCCAACCGGTCCACGTTTTTGCTGGTCAGGTTTACGATGTCTTTACCCACCATCTGCTTGAGACCGGCCGGTGTATCCAGGGCCACGATTTGCCCGTGGTCGATGATGGCGATGCGGTCGCAGTTTTCCGCCTCGTCCATGTAATGGGTGGTCAGGAAGATGGTCACGCCGCCCTTGGTGCGCAGACTGCGGATATAGGTCCAGATGTGGTTCCTGGTCTGGGGATCCAGGCCGACGGTGGGTTCGTCCAAAAAAAGCACCGCCGGGTGGTGTAAGAGTCCCCGTGCTATTTCCAGCCGGCGTTTCATGCCGCCGGAGAACGTCTTGACCAGGTCGCGGGTGCGGTCGGACAGTTCGACCATCTCCAGCAATTCGCGGCGCCGGACCGGCAATACCTTCGGATCCACGTTGTACAGGCGGGCGTGAAAGTCCAGGTTCTCCATCGCCGTCAGGTTGCCGTCCAGGCTGGGGTCCTGGAACACCAGCCCGATGCTCTGACGGACGGCGAACTGTTCCCGCACGGTATCGTGGCCGTCGATCCAGGCCCGACCTCCCGTGGGTTTGAGCAGGGTAGCCAGCATCTGGATCGTGGTCGACTTTCCGGCTCCGTTGGGTCCCAGGAAGCCGAAGATCTCGCCTCTTTCCACCGTGAAGCCGACCTTGTCGACGGCGGTAAGATCCTTGAATTTTTTGACCAGGTCTTCTACTGCGACGATTGACACGTCAGTCTTCACCTCCGCCGGAATTGCTCTCGTTCAAGGCTTCCGCCAATACTTCCAGGCTTTGGGCCACCGACGCCAGTTGTTCGTCGGAGAGTCCCGTCAGCATCTCCTGGGCGGCCGCCACGTGCCGCGCCCAGAATTCCTTCAGGAGTTCCCGCCCGCCGTCGGTCAGGTGGATCCTGGTCAGTCGCTGGTCCGCCTCATCGGTCCTTTTCTCCAGCAGGCCTTCGCGACAGAGACGTTCCACCATTTCCGAGATGTTGCTCTTGGCCCCCATGAATCGCCGGGCCAGTTCGCTTACCGTAAGGCCCGGGCGCTCGCTTATCAGCCCCAGCACCGCCAGCTTCGGGAAGGTTAGCGGGAGGCCGTCCGTACGGCGTCTCATGTGCCGGTGGAAGGCCTTGTGGGCGCGGTGCTGGATTGCCAGGATTCTCTCGACCAGTGCCCGCCGGGATTCGGTTGGCGTTGGCAACGTAAACAACCCCCTTGGTTCATTTGCGAACGTTCCAGTTAGAACGTTCTCTAGTGAACATTATAGAGTGAGGAAGGGCGTCTGTCAATAACTTTCGTTATTCGTTAGATTCTCCCCATCCAGGTCCGGGTACGCAGGGAGGGATTGAGCGGCCTGATGTCTAATGGTATCTGATTATAGGGACGCCCGGTGCGGGGGCAGGACCATGCTTCATGAGCAAATGCAGGGCGGTGCCGGAATCACCGGCTTCAATCCGTGGCCGCATGCGGGCAAAACAGTCGAGTCATTCATCCCGGCCTTATTCCTGGGGAACGCAGGGAGTGGGGTACCCACCGCAGTTGGGCCGGGCACCAGTGCCTGGAATGGGTGGGGGCGATGAGACAGTCGCTAAAGCGGTCCGGCTGGAGCCGGACATATGAGATCCGGCGGCTGGAAAACAGACCCTGGCGGTACCCGGCCGGGAAACTTGCCCTTGATACGGTCTTCCTTGTCGGGTAGTTTAGGAAGGGTGGGCTGGTTGACGATATAGAGATCGGGTGAGCAAAGAAATGGATGATATATTGAGAAGCCTTAACGAACGGATCGAAGAGGCCAGGTGCCGGCTGAACAAGGCGAAGAGCGTGGACGAAATCATTGCGGTAAGCCGGGAGGTGGATGACCTGGTCAACCTGTATACGCGGCTGTCCAGACCCGGCCGGTTTACCGTTCCCACGGCGGGTCGACGGTTTTCCCCGGTTAGACGGGGCGCCGGCCCAAAGACCCGCTCCGCCCCGGCTCGCCGCGACGGGCCCCAACCACCGGTTGTGCCCGGGCAGGAAAGCGACGACTAGAACAGCGGGCCGAAGATGGGCGTAATGTTTCCGGATGGACGCCGGCCGGGACGGAAAGGGGAGACAGATGAACCCCGGCATCGCCGAACCGCGGGGTTGACCGGCTAGCCAGTGACAGCTTTTCCCGCCTGGTTTCCCGCTTGAGATAGGGGTTTCCGGCTGGAACAGAATTGGTGCTAAAGATACCTGTTCATTCCGTCGGGACGACTCCTTCAACTCCGGCGGTCCAAGCCGCCGCATGCCCAGGCGGGGCGGTACCATTCTTTCACCGGAGCAACCCGGACAGTCTACCACTTCGGTAGATTAGCGGTTATAATATTTTTAGGCTGGCGGCAAGCGGAAGAAGGCGCCGGGATTGCTGGAAAGGGGAATGGACGTGGCCGATTTTGACTGGCGGGTGGAGTTGAACGATGACGAACTGAAAAAAATCTGGCGGGGCATGTGCACGGGCGCGGAACCGGCAGGCAGGAAATGGGAGATCTTCAACGACGGCAACCTTTACCGCAACAGGGGCGGGGAGGCCGAACTGGTCGTCACCCTGGACCCCGCGGGACTGAAAGAGAAGATCCAGGCCCTGCTTCCCGGCAAAAGCTTCAGTAAAGCCGAGTTCTGAGCCGCACGGGCGAAAGGGGACCGAAATGCACATCATCGTCCTGGTAAAGCAGGTGCCCGCCACCGACAACGTCAGGATGGACGAGAAGACGGGCACCATGATCCGGGCCGGTTCGGACAGCGTGGTCAATCCTACCGATGAGAACGCCGTCACCGAGGCGGTGCGTCTCAAGAAGGAGGCCGGCGCCACCGTCACCGCCCTGTCCATGGGGCCGGAGGCCGCTTCGCGGGCTCTGCGCGAGGCCTACGCCATGGGGGTGGACCGCTGTGTGCTCCTGTCCGGCCGGGCCTTTGCCGGATCCGATACCATAGCCACGGCCCGGGCCCTGGCCGCCGCGGTGCGCAAAGCCGGGCCGGTCGACCTGGTGCTGGCCGGCGAGCGGGCCACCGACGGGGAGACCGGCCAGACCGGGCCCATGGTGGGGGCCCTGTTGGGTCTGCCGGTGATCACCTATGCCCAGAAACTGGTCCTGGGCGAAGGCGGTCTGGAAGTGGAGCGGCTGGTGGAAGGCGGCTTCGAACGGATGGCATGTCCCCTGCCCGCCCTGGTGACCGTGGTCAAGGGGATCAACCACCCGGTGGTTCCTTCCCTCCATCTGAAGCTGCGGGCCAAGAAACTGGATATACCGCAATGGGGGGCCGCCGACCTGGAGGTGCCGGCCGGGGAACTGGGACTAAACGGCTCTCCTACCCGGGTGGCCCGCATATTCAGCCCGAAGCTGTCCCGGAACACGGTCTGGTACAGGGAAAACGGCGGGCATGACGGTCTGACGGCGCTGGCGGACTGGCTGACCGGGGAGGGACTGATATGAGCGGGGTCCTGGTGGTGGTTGAGGACCGGCGCGGCAGCGTCAACCGGGTTACCTGGGAGCTTTTGAACCGGGGCCGCGACCTTGCCGACAAGCTCGGCACCTCGCTGTCCGCCGCCTTGTGCGGGGTTTTGCCGGCCGACTGTTCGGAACTGATCCAGCGGGGGGCGGACCGGGTGCTGCTCCTGTCCGGACCGGGGCGGGGTCCGGTATCCACCGGGCAGCGGGCGCGGCTACTGGAACAGCTTATCCGGGAGGATGAGCCCGCCGTGGTCATAGCGGCGGCCACCACCACCGGCCGTACGGTGATGCCCCTGGTGGCGGCCCGGCTAAGGACCGGTCTCACCGCCGACTGCACCAGCCTGGACATCGACCCGCAGGACCAGGCCCTGTTGCAGACCAGGCCGGCCATCGGCGGCAACATCATGGCCACCATCAAAACCCGCACCCGTCCCCAGATGGCCACCGTACGGCCCCGTTCGGCGCCTCCCGCCGAAAGGGATCCGGCCCGGCGGGGGGAAGTGGCGGAGAAACGCTACGGCGGGGACGTGGTCGTTACCCCCGACACCCTGTTGGAGTTCATCCGGGACGCCACCCAGGAAGTCGACCTGGAGGAGGCGGACATCGTGGTCTCCGGCGGCAGGGGCCTGGGCGACCGTTCCGGTTTCGCCCTGGTGGAGGAACTGGCCGGGGTGCTGGGGGCGGCGGTGGGGGCCAGCCGCGACGCGGTCGAACTGGGCTGGGCCGGCTACCCGCACCAGGTGGGTCTGAGCGGGAAAACGGTGGCGCCCCGCCTTTACCTGGCCGTCGGTATTTCCGGCAAGATCCAGCACCTGGCCGGGATGCAGACCGCCCGGACCATCGCGGCTATCAACAGCGACCCTGGGGCCCAAATCTTCCAGGTGGCCGACATCGGTATCGTCGGCGACGCCCTGGAACTGGTTCCCGTCCTCATTGAGAAACTGGCGGCCCTGAAGGCCGCGAAAGGGTGAGCGGCGTGGCGGGTGATATGTACGAATCCCTGGCGGCGGATTTGCGACAGTTGGCCGGAGACGCCAACGTGGTTGCCGGGCCCCGCGGGCGGACGCTCCTGGTCCGGCCGGGCCCGCCCGCGCCGGGTAGGCCGCCCGCGGAACTGGCGGCGGTCCTGCGGTTGGCCGCACGGTACGGAGTGGTGATCTCCTCCGCCGGATACCCGCCGGAGGGCGTTTACCTCCGCCTGGACCGCTGGAACCGGGTGGTGGCCGTGGACAGGCAAGGACTGTGCCTGGCCGTGCAGCCGGAAGCCGCCGCCGGCCGGGTTCTGGATACCCTGGCGGGGGAAGGGCTGGATCTGCCGCCCGATCCCTGCCTGAAGCCCGCTGTCCGGGCCGGGCGCGACTCTATCGGCGCTTACGCGGCCACCCGCCGTCTCCTGGGCCTGGAAGCCGTCCTGCCCGATGGTAGCGCGGTCCGCCTGGGCGGACCCGGGGGCGCCGATCAGCTCGAAACCGGTCTGGCCCGTCTGATCATGGGCTCGGGCGGCACCATGGGCGTGGTTACCTGCCTGTACCTGCAGATGGGTTACCGGTCTCCGGCCTCGGCTCTTATGCTGGCCGGTTTCGCCCGGGTGGAGGAAGCCCGCGCTGTGTTTTTCGCCCTGGCGGAGCGGCCGGAACTAGCCGGGATCAGGCTGGAGTGCCTTGATTTCGGTTTGCCGTCGGGGGCCCCCGATTTCCTCGGGCCCTACGCCGGCCATCAGGGCGTGCTGGTCCTGGAGTTTTCCGGTCCCGGGCCGGAGGTGGTGGAAGAGGCCTTCGTCAGGGCAGGGTTGTTCTGCCGGGAAGCCGGCGCCATTGAAGTGCTGGTCGCCGACAACCAGGCCACCCGGCAGCGGGTGAAAAAGATCCGGGAACATTACCTGGCTTGGGCGGAACACGGCGGACCCCTGGTCTTCGTGCACGGTCCGGTGCGGAGCGAGTGGCCGGACCAGGCCCTGGCGGCCGGGTTGACCGTTCCCTATTGCCGTCTGGAGGGCGGAACGCTGGGACTCGGTATAGGCCCGGCGGGGGACCTGCGGGGGTTCCTGGCGGGGCGGGAGGCTTCGGCGCGCGACGGGGGCGTTTCGGCCATCCTGGCCCGTATTGCCGGTGTTATCGATCCGGGTGCGGTCTTCCGTGACATAATATAGGGGGGGCCGTTCCGGTTCACCCGGGTGCCCGCCGCAACCGGCGCGGGGAGGCTCTTTTAGTGCGGAAATCATTCGAACGCCTGGCGGTTGTCGCCGTACTGATCCTGGCGGTGGGGTGGGCAGGCTGGCAGGTGCTGGTGGCCCGCACCGGACCGGCGGTGCGCCTGCTGCCATCGATGGTCGGAAGCCGCCTGGCGGCCCACGGCGGTGTCTACGTGTCGCTGGCGCAAGTAACACCCACCCTGGTGAATGCGGTGGTGGCGAATGATTCACTTTAACCATCTAGTGAGTATCAAGTATCGTTCACAAGGCAACATCATGTCCTTGGATTTGGGGATCATAAACATTATCGCGGGTGTTATTTCCACTGGTTTCTCGTTTCTGGTTCCAGGTGGTGAACTCCTTGCGCTCGACAGGTATTTCCACAAGGAAAAGGCGAAGTGCCGTTCCTCCAAGAGTAAGAAATGCCGAGAACTCAATCGGAAGTGGTCAAGGCAGCGCAATCACTATCTTCATGTGTTGACTAAATGGCTGGTCGATCTGGCGGTTGCCCAAAACGTCTCCACTATCGTTGTTGGCTAATTAAAGGGTATTCGTACAGACAAGGATTGGGGAGCGAAGGGCAATCAGAAACTGCACGATTGGCCGTTTGAGAAGATAATCAAACTTCTCACCTATAAGGCCGCACTAAGAGGAATTAGGGTGGTAAAGGTATCCGAAAGGAACTCCAGTACCACCTGCATAGTGTGCGGCGAACGGGCCGAGGACGCGCGGATCAAGAGAGGATTATTTGTCCACTGTGATAAGGTTTTTAATGCCGATATCATAGGGGCGTACAACATCCTCCAAAGGTATCTGCGACAGACTGCGGCTTCGGCCTCGGTTTCAGTAGTAGTGGGCGCTCTGGCACGCCCGGCAGTCACACGGTTTTAGCCGTGGGAGGAATGTCAGGCCGTGCCCCTGGAGTTCGTCCGGCCGGACGGACGGTAGAACGAAACGGGGAATTCACGCCGGGGCTATGACGAGATTGAACCTGCCCCCGGTTATATCAAAGGGGATGACCAACACCTTGCCGATGCCGGTGGGTGCGTTCGGGCCGTCATGCAAGGTCTGCGGTCTGAGGTCGACATCCATTCCCCCGTTCGACATGTTGACCACGAAGATACCGTTATGCAGGTTCAAGAACTCCGCCACCGAGGATTTGGCCAGTTCGTTCATTTCGGTGAGGTGCTCCCCGGCGTACTTGCCTCCTATTTCCAGAAAAACCTTCTCGTTGCCTGATATCGCCGTGGTGAGGTTCAAGTCGCCGAAAAGCTCCTGCCAGACATACCAACCAGGGTCAAGCTCCTCCAAGGGAAGACATTCTCCTACTATGGGGCTTTCATCAAGAAACCTGATGACATTTTTCACGAAAAGAACAAGATAGTCTTTGTATACCGTGCTGTGTGGCGACTCTTTCAACTTTACGAAGGTGTCGATTATAATGCTTATGTCATCGTGCTGGAGTGCTTTAAATTGCTTATTATCCAGGCTGTAGTCTTTTTTGTACTCATCCAGGGCATTTTGCAGTTGGAGCATGGTCAGATAGCCTTGGTCGATCAATGCCTGCCCGAGCAGCAAGTGGCCCGTTTTCTGAGTAGAAAGCAGCTCGTCCACTTGCATTCTTGTCATATAGTTCATATCAACAGCTAATTCGCCAAATCTTTTATCGACTTGCTTTTGTTTCTCGTGAATTTCATCAACCTGCCCGGAGTTCATGTAGCCGGAGTTTATGGCCAGAACTCCTAATTTTAAATGAGTGGAGCTTTGAAAATCCAGCGCCTCCCGCAGGTGGTCCGGGTGAACCAAACCTTTGTTCAGTAAATAATTACCAAAATACTGGCTAAACATATTGCCCCTCTTTTCTAAAGGGCCGTATTGGGTCGTGATCTATCCCAATGCCCTTTTAATAATGAATTCGATTTGATCGTCCTTCCACGGTTTCTGGACAAACTCAAAGGCGCCGGCCTCAATAGCCTTCCTGAGATGCTGCTGGGTGCCGACGGAAGAAAGCATCACGATTTTCGACTTACGGTCATGTTGCTTTATCTCATCCACGGCCGTAATGCCATCCTTGGCCGGCATTACGATATCCATGAACACCAGGTCCGGATTGTTGTCTTTGTATAATTGTACCGCTGACTGTCCATCGGTGGCTTCAACAATTTCGCATTCGTCTAAGCTTTTTTCAATTAATTCCCGTAGTTTTTTTCGTACCAGCAGAGAATCATCACAGATCAAAACCGTTTTCTTCCCAGTCGACATTACCATCACTCCGTTTCTGGTATATAGATTTTTCTATCCGGGAGTCCAGCCTCCGGTTTTAACCGGCGGTCCCGGCCGGCTGTGCCGGGACCAGCCGCCCGGGTTCAGCGGCCCGGGCCCGGGGGGGAGCAGCGGACACCATGTTCGCCGGCTTGTGGTCGCGCCCGGCGGATTGGAAAGACTGTCTCTGCGTTTATATCGGCACGGGGTAAGGTTTTCTGAACGGGGTTCCCGGGTTTGTAGCAGCAAGTGTATTTGTCAATCAGTAATATGTGTAGGTATTGACCGGTGGCCTATTTTCTGATATAATTGACCATCATGGAAAAGATGTTCAGCGCAGGAGAGGCAGC
>JAJYZD010000311.1 GCA_021800315.1 Bacillota bacterium
GGATGAAGACGGCGCACATGTTGCCGGTCGCCGAAAAGCTGGACAACGTGGGCTTCCACTCCCTGGAAGTGTGGGGCGGGGCGACCTTCGACACCTGCATGCGTTTTTTGGGCGAGGATCCCTGGGATCGGCTGCGGGTGTTGCGGCGCCACTACAAGACGCCGCTGCAGATGCTCCTGCGCGGGCAAAACGTGGTTGGCTACAAGCATTACCCCGACGATATCCTGGTGGAATTCATCAAGAAGACGGTGGCCAACGGGCTGGATATCTTCCGCATCTTCGACGCCTTGAACGACGTCCGCAACATGGAGAAGGCCATCGAGACCGTGAAGGCGGAGGGATCGCACGCCCAGGCCACCGTGGTCTACACCATCAGCCCGGTGCACAACCTGGAGTTCTACGTCAAGACCGCCAGGGAACTGGCCGGGATGGGGGCCGACTCCATCTGTCTGAAGGACATGGCCGGCATCCTGGCGCCCGGTCCGGCCTACGACATCATCCGGGCCTGGAAAGAGGAACTCGGGATTCCCGTTCAGCTGCACTGCCACTACACCAGCGGCATGGCCTCCATGGCCTACCTCAAGGCGGTGGAGGCGGGAGTGGACGTCATCGACTGCGCCATCTCCACCATGGCTCTGCAGACCTCCCAGCCGGCCACCGAGGTCATGGTGGCCTCCCTCAGGGGCACGCCCCACGACACCGGTCTCAGCCTGCCCCTGCTTAAGGAAATAGCCGGCTACTTCAAGGAGGTCCGCAAGGACTACGCCGCTTTCGATCTGGCCGCCATCAGCGCGGACGTGGACGTGCTGATCAACCAGATCCCCGGGGGCATGGTATCCAATTTCATCTCCCAGCTCAGCCAGGCCGGGGCCCTGGACAAGTTGGACGAGGTGATGGCCGAGGTTCCGCGGGTGCGGGAGGATTTCGGCTATCCGCCGCTGGTGACGCCGACCAGCCAGATCGTAGGCACCCAGGCGGTCATGAACGTGCTCACCGGGCAGCGCTACAAGATGGCCACCAACGAGAGCAAGCAGTACATGCGGGGCTACTACGGCCGGCCGCCGGCCCCGGTAAACACCGATGCCCGTAAGACGATCATCGGGGACGAGGAACCGATCACCTGCCGGCCGGCCGACCTCCTGGAGCCGGGTCTCCCGGAGGCCCGGGCCATGGCCGCGCCCTACATGCAAAAAGAGGAGGATGTGCTGTCGGTGGCCGTCTTTCCCCAAGTGGCCCCCGGCTTTCTGCAGGAACGTCTGGCCAAAAAGCTCCAGGTGGACCTGAACCTGGCCAAGGAGTCCAGCGTATTTTATCCGGCGTAAGGGGCAAACGAAGATTCGGTGGTTTGCGGTGTCCGTACCCCTCGGGGGTCGGACACCATTGTTTTTTCGGATCTAACGCTCTTTCACGCAGCGGGCGAAAAGACCTGGTCAGATGCATAGCATCGTCCTGGTATTTTATAGGGACAGCTCCCTCGTTTACATACATCTCCGCCAGAGCGGCGCCATCGGTATTTTCCTCCAAAATCGTAATGTCATAACGATGTATCAAAGCCAGCATATCTGCTCTTTTGGGGTCACCTGCGCGTTCTAATTCCTGAATAGTAAGGGCAGACGTATAGCCTAGAACTTACCTCCAGAAATCTCGTCCATTAGCTTTAATGTGGCTTCTTTCTTTTCAGGATCGCTATCAGCAAATACGAAGTTAAAAATCGTAGTTTCGAGATAAACTTTTGGTATTCGCACGATACATCATCTCACAATTTAGTGGAATATTAGCTACAACTCGTCACGCATAGTTACTTGGGTTCCCTGGACGCCTTTTCGCAATCCGCCACAATGATAGTCACCATTTGGCGCAAACTTATTACGCATCTACAAATAAGAAAAAACGCAAAAGCTACCAACACTCTCCGCGCGACATTGGGGATATCTTTTGCATAAATCGACAAGATTCTGATCGCCGCTGAACATGAGAATAGAACACCGAGTGGTTTTCCTGAACAACAGTATATCATGGCGGAACCACCATGGCAAATACAAATTTGGTCCTGACCTGGTATTGGGCGGTTGCTTAAAGAGGTGATGTATGGAGAAAGATCTATAATAGACGTCTCGGTGTGCCAGCTTCGACTGGTGCCGGGTGGAGATAAATATGACGGAAGTGGGGCTCGGCAGAAGCGAACCTGGGTTATGGTGGCCGTCCGCTGGCCCCGGTGAACGGGGAGGCCCGCAGGCAGATCACCCGCGACGAGGAACCGATCACCTGCCGTCCGGCCGACCTGATCCCGCCCGGCCTCGAGGAGGCCCGGGCGCTGGCCGCCCCCTACATGCAGAAAGCGGGTTTGGATACCGGCCGGGTGAAACCTGCGGGCGCCGGCCCGCCGGCTATGGACCCCGCTCGAGCGGCAGGCGGATCAAAAACCGGCTGCCCCGGCCGGGTTCGCTCTCGGCCGTGAGTTGTCCGCCGAGGCGTAGGACTGCTTCCCGGGCGATGGCGAGTCCCAGCCCGGTGCCGGGTATGCACTGAGTGGCCACCCCGCGGTGGAACCGGTCGAAGATGTAGGGCAATTCGTCCGGGGGAATGCCCGGGCCCGAGTCTTGGACCGTGATCAGGGCGTCGTCGCCGTCGACGTGGAGGGAGATCACCACCTCACCGCCGGGCTCCGTATACTTGCAGGCGTTGTCCATGAGGTTGTTCAGGGCCAGTTCCAGGAGACGCCGGTCAATACGGCAGGGTACCGGCTCCGCCGGACAGGTGATGGTAAGTTGAAGCCCGCTCTCGGCGGCCAGGGCCTCGTAGACCGGGGTGAGGCCGTGCACGGCGGTGCCGAGGTCGGCCGGTTCCTGGGCGATGCCACTGCCCTCGCCCAGGTTGGCTATCTGCAAAAGGCCGGTGATCACCTGCTCCATCCGTTCGATCTGGCGGCCGACGGCGGGTGAGACCTGGCCGAGGCGCCCGGGGCGCTCGGTGAGCACCTCGTGGTAGGCCCGCAGGGTGGCCACCGGGGTCTTGAGTTCGTGGGCGGCGTCGGCGGCGAAGCGCTGGGCCGTATCCCGCTCGGCGGCCAGGGAGCGGAAGGATTCCCGCAGGTGATGGACCATCCGGTTGAACTGATCGACCACCCGGTCCAGTTCAACCACGCCCGACCGCTCCACCGTCTCCTTGAAGTTGCCTGCCGCCACCGCTTCCGTGGCCGCGGCCAGGCGGGACAGCGGCCGGGAGAGCCAGCGGCTCAAAAGCCAGCCGATGAAACCCGACAGGAGAAGGGCGAGGACCAGAACCTGGTTTCTGAAACACGCCCAAACCTGCGCAGGCAGGTGTAAACGTATTCCTCTCCCGCTGACTAAGCGGGGTGGCAGCGTCACAGGATTCAGCTG
>JAJYZD010000312.1 GCA_021800315.1 Bacillota bacterium
ATTGGTGCCTCTACCGGGAAGGCGGGAACAAGCGTGGATGACCTGGACCGCCGCCTCTTAAACCTCGTCCAGGGCGAACTGCCGCTTACGGCCGAGCCCTACCGGGCCCTGGCCGACGCCCTGCAGACGGACGAGGGGGAAGTCATCGACCGCCTGCGCCGGCTGGTCGAGCAGCGGGTGATCCGGCGCCTGGGCGCCATTTTCGATTCCCGGCGCCTGGGTTACCAGGGGGTGCTCTGCGCCCTGAAGGTGCCGCCGGGGCGGGTGGAGGCGACGGCCGCCGTGGTCAACTCCTACCCGGGGGTGACCCACAATTACCTGCGCGACCATCCCTACAACATGTGGTTTACGCTGCTGGCACCCTCTCCGGTCCTGCTTTCGGCCCGGATCGGGGAAATCAGGGAGCGGACGGGGCAGCACGACATGCTGGTGCTGCCGGCCAAACGGGTGTTCAAAATCAAGGTAAACTTCGAACTGGACGGGGTTTGAAATGGCTCTTACCGAACTGGAAAAAAGAGTGGTCCGCGAACTGCAGGAGGGCCTGCCCCTGGTGCCGAGGCCCTTCGGGGTTCTGGCCGGCCGCCTGGGGATCAAAGAGGACGAACTTCTGCGACTGGTCGCCGGGTTGCGGGATAAGGGGATCATCCGGCGCTTCGGGGCGGCCGTCCGCCACCAGGACCTGGGGTTCAATCACAACGCCATGGTGGTCTGGGCCGTACCGGAGGCCAGGGTGGAGGAAGTGGGCCGGATCTTCGCCGCCTTCAAGGAAGTGAGCCACTGCTACGAGCGGGCTTGCGCCCCCCTTTGGCGCTACAACCTGTTCACCATGCTGCACGGCACGGACGAGGGGGCGTGCCGGGACCTGGCCGGGCGCCTGGCCCGGGCCGCCGGGGTGGACGAGTACCAACTGCTGTTTTCCACGGCCGAGTTGAAGAAGAGCAGTATGAAATATTTTCTGGAACCGGAGGAAGGAGCCGGGAAATGAGTACCGAACCGGGTTGGGAGGGTTTCGTTTGAACAAGGACAAATCGCGCTTGTTGTACCAGGAGGCCCTAAGGTACCTGCCCGGCGGGGTTAACAGCCCGGTGCGTTCCTTTGCCGCCGTCGGCGGCGAGCCCCTGTTCGTCGACCGGGCCCGCGGGGCGGTGCTGGTCGATGCCGACGGTAACGAGTACATTGATTACGTTCTGTCCTGGGGCCCCCTTATCCTGGGGCACCGCCATCCCGGGGTCCGGGAGGCCATCGGGGAGGCCCTTGGGCGCGGCTGGACCTACGGGGCGCCCACGGCCGGGGAAACCGAACTGGCTAGGCTGATCAACCGGGCCATGCCCGCCCTGGAGATGGTCCGTCTGGTCAGCTCGGGCACGGAGGCTGCCATGAGCGCGCTTAGACTGGCGCGGGCCTTCACCGGCCGGGACAGGATCTTGAAGTTCGAGGGCTGTTACCACGGCCATGCCGACGCCCTGCTCATCGGGGCGGGCTCGGGGGCCCTGACCATGGGTGTGCCCACCAGCCCGGGCGTGACCGCCGGGGTGGCGGCCGACACCCTGGTCTCCCGCTACAACGACCTGGAACTGACCCGCGACCTGTTCCGGGCGTACGGTGAAGAGATCGCCGCGGTCATCGTGGAGCCGGTAGCCGGCAACATGGGGGTGGTGGAACCGGCCCCCGGATTCCTGGCCGGGTTAAAGGCCCTGACCATGGAGTACGGCTGCCTGCTGATCTTCGACGAGGTCATTACCGGTTTCCGGGTGGGCCTGGGCGGAGCGCAGGAACTCTACGGGGTGGCTCCCGACCTGACCTGCCTGGGCAAGATCATCGGCGGCGGTCTGCCCGTGGGCGCCTACGGCGGCAGGCGGGACATCATGGCCATGGTGGCCCCGGTCGGACCGGTCTACCAGGCGGGCACCCTTTCCGGCAACCCGCTGGCCGTGGCCGCAGGCGCGGCCACTTTGCAGACCTTGCGGGAGCCGGAGTTCTACCCCCGTCTGGCCGCGCGGGCGGCCGCGCTGGCACGGGGCCTGCGTGAACTCGCCGGGCGGCACGGGGTACCGGTCACGGTCAACCGGGCGGCTTCCCTTTTGACCGTATTTTTCACGGAAGGGCCGGTCACCGGTTACGCTGAGGCGCTACGTTCCGACACCGCGCGGTACGCCGCCTTCTTTCAGGGTCTCCTGGATTCGGGCGTCTATTTCCCGCCGGCCCAGTTCGAAGCGGTCTTCCTCTCGGCCTGCCATGACGACGTCCTAATCGCCCGGACGCTTACGGCTGCGGAAAAAGTCTTCCGGGACCTTGGCAGGGCCTGAATTTCCCGTGCCTTGATGGGTATCAAAGCCGTGTCTCCACCAACCCGCGGCCGGAGAGTGCCTTGTCTTTCGCCGGGAAGGAAAATATCCCGGTTGGCGAGAATATATTCGGTCGAAAAGAGGGGGTGGGACTTATGATCAACTGGCCGGCCGTGGGCCTGGTGACGTCGGTGTCGCTGGTGGCCAACCTGCCCCTGGGGTATTGGCGGGCGGGCTTGCGCAAGTTTTCCCCGGCCTGGTTCGTGGCCGTCCACCTGTCCATTCCCTTGATTGTTTACCTGCGCTACCGACTGGGAGTGAGTTATCTGTTTATTCCCTTCACCCTGGGGATGGCGGTGGCGGGGCAGTTACTGGGAGGAATCCCGGGCCGGCGGAACGAGGGGAAACCCGGTAAGCCGGGCGAAGTTGTTGACAGAACCCGGCATTACGGTTAATATAGAAATAGATTTGTGAATTAATTAACGTGGTTGGTAATTTTTCGTAATTTTTCGTCCCGGCCGGTTGGACGTAAGGGGGTATTGGCGGTGAAGACCGTGAAGGTGCCGGAGGCTACAGTTACCAGGCTGTCTGTTTATTCCCGCTATCTCGAAAGACTTGACCACAACGGAGTGGTAACGGTGTCCTCGGGGGAGATCGCCGAAGGCGTGGGGGTGAGCCCGGCCCAGGTGCGCAAGGATCTGGCCTATTTCGGCGAGTTTGGCACCCGTGGCGTGGGCTACAACGTCAAGGACCTGATGCGCTACACCATGAACATCCTCGGCCTGAACCGCAAATGGCCCATGGTCATGGTCGGGGCCGGCAAGCTGGGCTATGCCCTCAGTACCTACCGGGGTTTCAACGATCGCGGTTTCACCATCGTCGGTGTTTTCGACAACGACCTGACCAAGATCGGCAAGAAGATTGAACACTTAGACGTCCACCCGATCGAGAACCTGCCGGAAATAGTGAAAAAGCACGGAGTGGTCATCGGGATCATCGCCGTTCCCGGCCCGTTCGCCCAGGAAGTAGCCGAAATGATGGTGGCCAACGGCCTGCAGGCCATCCTGAATTT
>JAJYZD010000313.1 GCA_021800315.1 Bacillota bacterium
GGATACGGGCCAGGTTCCCCTTGTTGACGAGGTTCCCCGGAATGCTGCCGCCCTTGGCGATGGAAAGACGTTGGATCGTGTGGTTATCCATGGTGCCCATCTGGTGTTCCCACCTGTTCTTTCATTCCTAAATGATGAAACGCTTCATGCCTGATCTTCCCTTATCCCAACCAGCAGTTACCGCCCTGCGTGAATCCATCGATAAATTATCGAAAAATGATTTCACAAAAGACGAATGAACATAAGGAAAATTGCCCCCTCCGTACATTCTACAGAAAGCAACAAATCCCTTTAAGTCCCCCGAAATTATCCAACAATTTTGGGCAGGCCGGGAAGGTAGCGGGCCGGGGTGTCTATCCTCAGCGTTGCCGGGGGGCGCCGAGTGACGGGGATAGGCCGCGGGGCGGCGGCCCTGAAGAGGGTGCCGCCCCCGTACTCAGGTCGTGGCTCCGTACCTCCGGAGTCCGTCCGTCCGGGAACGGGCCCGGTCTACCTGCCGCCACTCCTCCTCGTCCAGGGGAAGATCGAAGCTTCTCAACTGGGCGAGCTCGAAACCGTGTTTGGCGGCCAGTTGTCTTAAGTAGACCAGATTGTCGAGGGAAAGGTCCGTGCCCAGGCTCATATCCGTATAGTGGTGCTCCAGGGCCAGCATCATGGTTTCCGCCATGCAGGCGTAAGCCAGGCCCTGCTCGAAACCGAAGTCCCAGCCCAGGGAGGGACGGCCGGGGACGGCGACAACCCCGCCGTCGATGACCAGCACGTCCGGCCTTATTTGCCGCAGGGTGGGGCGGACGTTGGACGGTTTGGAAATGTCGCAGATTATGGCCCCCTTGGCCACGAACATGGGGTTGACCAGGTCGTCGGGGCTGCTGGTGGCCGTTATGACCACCCGGGCCAGGGGCAGGGCATGGGCGATGTCGGTGGTGATTGCCAGGACGCCGTCCCTTTCCAGGCCGGAAGCCACAGGCAGCCAGTCATCCGGCGGGGCGTCCGGGGCCGGCAGGACGGTTTGCAGGAGGCGCGCGGCCAGGGATCCCGCAGCGGGGGTCCAGCCCGCGGCGGCCTGTTTGGCCAGGTGCTGGCATATGGCGGCGCCCACGCGGCGGAGACGGCGGGCGCTGGCCTGGGGATGCCGGGGGTTGCCTACCAGGATGATCCGCTGCATTTCCTCCGCGAGGAGGATGGCCAGGGTGCGTCCGATGGAACCGGTGGCGCCGATTACGGCGGCCGTCTCCCGGGCCAGGTTCATGGAAAACCGGCGGGCGGCCAGTTTTACGGCCTCCGCCCCGGCCACGACCGTGTAGCTGTTGCCGGTGGTGATCGGCAGGAATCTCCCCTGCAGCAGGGTTCCACCGCGGGATACCACCGAGGTGTAGGCTCCCAGGCCAACGAGGCGGGCCCCCCGCTTGAGGGCCAGCCGGAGGGCCTTTGCGAGTTCCGCGGTAATGGTCTCCGTGTCCATTTCGACCATTTCCCTGGCGGTGTAAGGCAGGGCGATGAACTCGCCGTAGGCCCGGTGTCCCGCATGGGATACAACCGTAGTCCGTCCGACGACAAAGGGTTCCAGGATCCTGCTGCCGAGGTCGGCCAGCTTTTGCAGGCTCTCCAGGGAAAGCGACTTGAGGCTGGGGTCGAACTGGTGATAGTTATAAAGGTCCAGGGGATGCTGGAGAAAGGCGAAACGGCCTTCCCCGGGATCGGAGGAGGGTTGGTAGCGTTCCCAGGCGGATGGTTCCACCCGCGCCGGCGGTTTGGTGACCGGAGTATCCAGGCCGAGGACGGGGCGGATGATCTCCAGGGTATTGCCGGTATCCAGCTCCGCCACAACCTTTTCCAGCGCGCTTACGGCCGCCAGGCACTCCTCCCAGGTGACGGTGAGGGCGGGTTCCAGCCGGATGACCTTGTTGCCGTTCAGCGTGGGCGCCACCCTCAGACCCTGTTCGTTCAAAAGGTAGCTGGAGACCAGCGGGGTGAGGCTGTCCTGTTCGGAGAGCACGCTCATCAGGCAGTTGGAGAAGTCGGACCGGGACATTTCAAATTCCAGGCCCAGCATGTAACCGCGGCCCCGTACCCCTTTCAGGACCCTGGGATAACGCCGTTGAAGGAGTTCCAGGGCTTCCCGCAGCCGGGAGCCGTTTTTCCGTACCTGTTTTATCGCTTCCTGGTCGTTCCTGGTCAGGATGTCCAGCACCTTCAGGCCGATCCTGCTGCCGAGGGTGTTGGCTGCGAAGGTTGAAGAGTGGCGTTCGCCGAAATCCCGGGTATAGGCGGCCGCGGTGGAGAGGCAGGCCCCTATCGGGTAGAGGCCCCCGCCCAGGGCTTTGGCCAAAAGGAGCATGTCCGGGGACACGTTCTCTTCGTCGCAGGCGAAAAGCCGGCCCGTGCGGCCGAGTCCGGTCTGTATTTCGTCCACGATGAAAAGAACACCGTGACGCCGGCACAATTCCCCGGCCCTGGACAGGTAGCCCGCCCGGGGTACCACGATGCCTCCCTCACCCTGGATGGCTTCCAGGATGAAAGCCGCATACAGGGATCCGTTAGCCTCCAGTTCCTCCTCCAAGGCCTGGGGATCGTCATAAGGTATGCTTTTGAAACCTTCCACCGGCGCGCCGAAGGGCTCCTGGTAACGGTCGTTGCCGGTAGCCGACAGGGCCCCCAGGGTTTTGCCGTGAAAGCTGTTATGCGTGCTCAGGATACCCTTTCTCCCGGTGGCCGACCGGGCCATCTTCAGGGCCGCCTCCACCGTTTCGGCTCCGCTGTTGGCGAATGTAACGTACGCAAGACCCGGCGGGGCCAGTTCGACGAGCCGGCGGGCCAACTCCCCGGCCGCCTCCAGGGCGGCCGGCTGGATGAAACTCGGCTGCGCGCCCTCCCGCACTTGGTCCAGGGCCGCCCATATCTCCGGCGGATTGTAGCCGAAGGGAAGGGCACCGTAGGCGGCGATGAAGTCGAGATAGCGGTTGCCTGCGGCGTCATACAGGTAGCGGCCTTCGCCCCGGACGTAAACTTTGTCCATGGCCACCTGCTCCAGCAGTTCGCCCAGGTGGGGGTTGACGTAGCGGGTAAAATCATGCATGAACGCGTACCCCTTATGTATTTGATTTGCCTGCCCGCACGGACCGGGCAGGGGGTCAACCGCCGTTCTTAAGTTGGACGATCAGTTGCTTCAATTGTTCGGGGTTGATCCACCGGTCTTCTTTGATAGGGGAAATGCCGATTTCCCAGCTTACCACCTTGGTCCCCAGTATGGACTCCACCATCTTTATGCGCTTGTCGGAACCGATGAAAATGACGGAATCGTATTCCTTGATCCGGGAAATCAACTCCATGAATTGATTGATCAGGTCGACTCCC
>JAJYZD010000064.1 GCA_021800315.1 Bacillota bacterium
TATACAGAATTTGCTTTCAAAAGACCGGGCCGGCCGCCTATCTCTCGCACCTCGACCTGCTCCGGGTCATGGAACGCGCGGCCCGGCGCGCCGGCTTGCCGCTGGCGTATTCCGGAGGCTTCAATCCTCATCCCAGGATGGCTTTTGCCGCCCCCCTGCCGGTGGGTATCAGCGGGGAGCAGGAATTAGCCGATATAGAATTGACGGGGGAAGTTGATCCGGTGACCATAACGACAACCTTTAACCGGTGTCTGCCGGAGGGGCTGCTCACCAATAGCGCCCGGCGGGTGGAAGGCGGCGGCCCTTCGTTGATGGCGCAGGTGCAAACGGCCGCCTACCGCCTGACGGGAAACCTCGCCGGACCTTTGACCACCGGGGAACTGGACCGGGTGATCCAGACTCTTTTGGCACGGGAGACCATTGCTGTCACCCGCCTGGTGAAGGGTAAAACCCGGACGGCCAATATCCGGCCGGGTATCGTCAGCCTCACGGGTGTTTGCCGCGGCCTGGCCTTGGAATTGTTTCTTGCCGCGGCGATCGGGGTGCGCCCGGGGGACGTGCTGGCCGCCCTGGTGACATCCGGGCTTCCAACCGACCCGGCCCTTTTTACCGCGGTCAGGCAGGCGCTTTTCGGCTCCGGGCCGCTGACCTGAAAGAGATTTCGGCGGGCCGGTTTGGGGGTCTGTTGCAGTTTACCGAATAGAAAGGATTAACCGTCGATGGTTAAAGAAATCGTTGTGAACGTGGGTGACGAGGAGACCAGGGCGGCGGTTCTGGAGGACGGGGTGCCCGTGGAACTGTACCTCGAGCGGTCGCCGCACCAGAGGCTGGTTGGCAATATTTTCAAGGGCCGGGTGGAGAACGTTCTGCCGGGCATGCAGGCCGCCTTTGTAGATATCGGGCTGGAAAAGAACGCTTTCCTGTATGTGGAGGACGTCCTGGTGAAGCGTACGGCCAAGGCCGGCAACGGATCGCATCCGAAGCCGGTTCTCGGACGGTCCATCGCCCACATCCTGAAGCGGGGCACCTCCGTCGTGGTGCAGATTGTGAAGGAGCCCATCGGGACCAAGGGGCCGCGGGTGACCACCCACATTACGCTGCCCGGCCGCTTCGTGGTGCTCATGCCCACGGTGGACTATACCGGCGTGTCGCGAAGGATTTCCTCCGATCGCGAGCGCGACCGGTTGAAGGAGATGGCCGGCCGTCTCAAACCCGAGGGGATGGGCCTGATCGTCCGGACGGTGGCCGAGGGGGTCGAGGAGGCGGACCTGCGCCAGGACGTGCAAATGCTCGTCCACCTGTGGCGCAAGGTTATGGCCAGGTCCGGGCGGGGCCCCACACCCAACCTCTTGCACCGCGACCTGGAACTCGTGCAGCGGATCATCCGGGATGTCTTCACCGAAGACGTCGACCGGTTGATCCTTGATTCACGCTACGAATACGAAAAGGTGCTGGACTTTCTGGACGTCGGCGGGTCCCATCTGAAATGCAAGGTGTTCCTGGAGGAGCGGCCCGATATCTTCACTAATTACGGCATTGAGCAGGAACTGGAAAAAGCCTTGCGGCGCAAGGTCTGGCTCAAGTGCGGGGGGTACCTGGTCATCGACCAGGCCGAGGCCCTCACGGTCGTGGACGTCAATACGGGGAAGTACGTGGGGAGCACCGACCTGGAGGATACCGTTTTCAAGACCAACCTGGAGGCGGCCGTGGAAATGGTGCGCCAGCTGCGTCTGCGCAACATCGGCGGCATCATTGTCGTGGACTTCATCGATATGGCCAGGGAAGAGAACCGGAAGCTGGTCATGCAGACCCTGGAAGAGGAAATAAGGAAGGATCGCACCAAGATCAACATCCTCGGCATAACCCAGTTGGGCCTGGTGGAGATGACCCGCAAGAAAACCCGGCCGAGCCTCGGCGAGACCCTGCAAAAGCCCTGTCCTTACTGTGAGGGGCGGGGCAAGGTGCTGTCGGAGGAGACGATGGGCATTAACTTGCGCAACCAGGTTTGCGAACTGGCCAGGCGGACGCCCGCCTCCACCATCCTGGTGGAGGCCAATCCCCTGGTGGCCGCCCGCCTCATCGGTAGCGGCGGGGCCAACCTGAGGGAACTGGAGAACCGCACCGGCAAGAGTATTTATGTGCGTGGTTCGGCCAGCCGGCACATCGAGACGGTGGCCATTTACCCCCTGCCCAACGAGGAGGACGCCTTGTCCTGCATTCAGCCCGTCAAGCCGGGCGAAGTCCTGGAAGTGCGCATTGAAGAGCCCCATGTGACCAATACCCGGGACGGCATCGCCCGCATCGACGGCTTCATCCTCGACGTGGAGGGAGCCGGGGACCGGGTGGGCGAGACGGTGCCGGTTGAGGTCAGCAAGGTGCACCGTACTTATGCCCGGGCCAGGGTCCGTGAAGGAGACCCGGGGAAAAAGAACCGCTCGCGTAGCACGGGATAAGGGCCCGGGTGTCCGGGGGTAAACCGGGTGACGGTAAAAAGGCCCCGCCGCGAATGACGGCGGGGCCTTTTTACGTTTTCCGCGCCGGCCGCCAGGAGACCAGGGTAACACAATCCTTGCGCAGTTCATAAGATGATGTAGAACTTTGGCGAAGCGGATTCCCATGTTCGGTCGACCGGATCGGGATCCCAAGCCGGAATAAACTGAAAGGAAAGTGGTATTAATGGCATACGGTGTGGATGGAGGAGGGTTCTTCTTTTTATTCTTCTTGTTTTTCATCCTGATCCTGTGTTTCCCCTTCCTCTTCCTGTTTCCCTGGGCCGCTGACAAAGGCGGCAAATAGGAGGGGGAGCACCCTGACCGGGAGCCGGAGTCAGGATTGCGGGAGCCCGGCAGGCTGGCAGAGGACGATAGGAGGGACGATTACAGTGTGAGGACCCCGCAACCCGGCGGTCCTTATCCGGAAAAAGCTCAAAAGAAAGGAGCACGAGGTACATGGCTTTTGGTACGGGTGGTGCTGAAGCTCTAGGGAGCCCTGCGGTGTTGCTGTTTCTTATCCTGATCCTGCTTGTTTTCGCCATACCGTTCTTCCCGGGGCTTTGGGCGGCCAAGTAACCTTCATCCGGCAGTTCAGCAAAAAGGCAAAAGCGCAGTCTTGGAGGTGTCCACGGACACCTCCAAGACGCTTGGCACCCTTGGCGGTTAAGCCTTTCAGTCGTCCTTCCCGATGACACCTGGTTGCCGAGGTTTCCGGGTCCGGCCCGGTTTGATCACCCGAACTACCGGTATAAGCACAAACACTGTTTATAAGCGATCCGGCCCGTTACCGGCGACCGGGCCGCGGCTACGGATTGATCCGGTTCCCAGGGGGCAACGGCCTGGAGATATGGAAGGGTGATCAAGTGATTAAGCATGTTCTGTTTGACTTTGATGGCACAATTGCCGATTCAAGATATCTGGCTATAGAGTTGTTGAATAAACTAGCCGAATTATACAATTTCCGCCAATTAAAGGAAGAAGATTTTGAGCACTTGCGAGCCTTATCCATTATCGAGAGATGCAAGTTTATGCAGGTTCCTATTCAGGCGATTCCTGCGATTTTCATTAGTTTGCTAAAAGGATACAATGCAGCGAACTTGCCTATTTACAAGGGCATGGATGAGGTGATCAGAAGCTTAAAGAAGAGCGACTATGTGTTAAGTATCATATCGTCTAATCTTGTCGAAAATATCAATAATTGCCTGAAGGGCAATAATATCAACGTATTTGACCGGGTTTATTCTGGTAATTATTTTCGAAAAGATGTTACGATTAGAAACTACCTCTACAAAAACAAACTAAACACGGAAGACGTTGTTTATATCGGAGATGAATCGAGAGATATAGTCGCCTGCAAACTGAACAATATTAAAATAATCGCGGTATCATGGGGATACGAATCCTTGCAACGACTTGTTAAGAATAATCCGGATTTTACGGCCAACAGTCCAGGGGAACTGTTTGAAATAATTACCGGTAGGCTGGGATAAAGAACTCACTCGCCCGGCAACGGCTGGTTAGGGCCTTTTCGCATGGCCCGGCCTCAGGGGGGTATGGGCCGGCGTACGGGGGGAACGGCCGCGTCGAAGGCCCGGGCCTGGCGGTGGGCGCGTGGCAAAATGTCGCGAAGGTTCATAGAATACTGTGAGCTCTTGAAAAGGGGCCGCTCCACCGTCAAAGGTTCACAATCCAGCGGCTCCAAGCCGGGAAAATGAAAAAATAGGAGGAAAGACGCAGATGGCTTTTGGTACTCCGCTGCCTTTGGCGGGAGTCCCCGGTGTTCCTGATTCTCATCCTGCTTGTGTTCAGCATCCCGTTCCGGCCGGGGCTGTGGGCGGCCGGGTAACGGTGGTTTTCCGGGTTGTAACCAGCGTGCGCAAAAGAAAGGAGAATGAGACATATGGCTTATGGTACCGGTGGAGCTGAAGCTTTGGGGAGTCCCGCGATCCTGTTGTTTCTGGTTTTGATCCTGCTGATCTTCAGCATCCCGTTCTGGCCGGGGCTGTGGGCGGTCAATTAACTCCGTATTCGAAGCGTGATCAAGTCGGAAAGGGCCGGCATCGCCGGCCGGTCAGGGAGGTGCCCTGGGGCACCTCCCTCTGATGTTTGGTTCCGGGGTTGACCGAAAGAGGGGGCAAACGACTGACGCGGGATGAAATAAGGTACACGGCGGAATTCCATCGTGACCCGGGGATCAGGATGCGTGGTCGGGAACAGGAACAAACGAGAAAGGGGAATGAACCAAATGGCTTTTGGCACTGCCGGCGCTGAGATTTTCGGGAGTCCCGCAATACTGCTGTTTCTGATTCTGATCCTGCTTATATTTGCCGTACCGGGTTTCCCGGGACTTTGGGCGGTAAGATGACCGCGTAACACAACCGGGCGAACCTTCATAGAATGCAGTGAGCTTTTGACAAGGTATGCTCCACCGACAGGGCTCATGTCCCGGTGTCTTACCCGAAAAAAGCACAAAAGAAAGGGGAATGACCTAGATGGCTTTTGGTACTGGTGGCGCTGAGGCAATTGGAAGTCCCGCGGTATTGCTGTTTCTGATTCTGATCCTGCTGGTTTTCGCCATACCTTTCTTCCCGGGGCTTTGGGCTGCCAAGTAACTGCTTATTCCAGACCAACGCGGAAAAATCAAATGAGACTGGCGGGACGGCCGGTCCTGGAGGTGTCATATGGCATCTCCAGTTTTGTTTGGCGCGCCAGGCCGCCGTTTTTCCGGCCGGATGCGCCGCGGGGGACGGGCCCGGCGCAACCGGAATTCCTCAAATGCATGAGTCGAGTTCAACCAGCAGCGCGTCGAGAAATTCTTCAACCTTGTCCCTGGGTGTGCCCGGCTCGTAATAACTGACGGTAAATGTCAAACGGTTGTTGTAGGTGCAGGCTCCGAGCATGAACCCCGGAGCGTACAGGGCGGGACTCACATGATAGGCATCTTCGACAGGGGTCGGGCCGAACCGGATGGTTGACTTGCTGATATTGCCGATATTGGATAGGATGGGTGAGAATCGGCCGGTTTGATCCATGAAGCTTTTTAGGCGTTGTACCATAGCTACATTTTGCTCGTAGCTGAGCAGGGACAATAACCCGAAGAGCACGGCGACGGCAATGCCGGGCAGATTACTCTTCGCTGCGGTCATTCCCCTGGAAACCTTAGCCAGAGTTTCGGCAAAGGATTCTGCGGGTTCCCGGGCTATTCTGGTGGCCACCGCGCTGGATAAATTGTTGACCGCGTCAACCCGGTCAGCGCCGAAATGGCGGCGTAGATCCAGCGTTATTAATATTTCCTGCGGTTTTCCGTATGGGGGATCGATCATTTTAAATAGGGCCCGGTAATAAGCCGCCAGGATCAAATCGTTGGTCGAGGCCCCGTTCTTTTCGGCGAAGTCGGCAAGGGCTTGAACGTACCTGCCGGGGAGCCTGCGGACGGACAGCAGCGCCCGCTCCGGTTCGCAGGCGCGGGAGGGAAAGGCCCAGGTAGGTTGCCGGAGGGCCGGTCCCTGCATACACGCCTTCAGCAAATTCCCCGGGCCAAGTTTTCCCAGGATGGAATTTTGATCTCTGCGCGCGGCCGTCGGGAAGGCCAGGCTATAATTCCCGCCCTTATCAAGACAGGTATATATTTCAGACAGGATATGCTGATAGGCCCTTAGTCCTCCGCCATCGCAACAGGCGTGACTCATTTTGATGCACAAAACGTCGTTATCCCTGGCGCGAATCAGTTTTATCTTTGCCTGCTGATCGTGCTTGCCAGCCAGGGGGACGGCCAAAAACTCATTGATGGCTTTGGCCTTATCGATGGCTTTCTCCAGCGCAAACCATTCAATACCGTCCGGATCGGAATATTGCTGCCAAAAGGGCCGGTACCTGTCGGCCATAAACCGGCTGCCAAGGATGGGTTCGGCGTCCAGGGAAAGCCGGACGGCCCGCGACAGCCTGTTTTCGTTCAGCCTGCCCCTCAATTCCAGCACCGCGTGATGTCGCCAGTCCGAGAAACGGTGCCGGGCGGCGTTGATAAGACGGTCCTGGGTGTTGGCCGGCAGGGTAAGGGAACCGCAACGATCGGTCACAGCAAATCATCCTCGGCAAAGGATATTATTTCGGCAGGCGCCCGGGGGGTCTTACAACGATAGCAACGCCCGCAAATTATTCCCCAGGATCAATTCTATTTCGCGACTGCTTATTTTGAGCCGACTGACCTTCTGGATGTTTTTTCTAAGGTTGTCTTGGCCAAATGGCGTGTCAGAGCCCAGAATCAGCTTGTTCGCGCCGAAATTACGGATTGCCTCGCATATTCTTGGGGGGCTGGTGAAGGGTGCAGGCGACACATCAAAATACAGGTTGTTGAGTTCTCTCTTGTGTTTTAAGAAGGTTTCCATGCCGATAAGATGTGCTATTATAAAATTAATCGTCGGATATTTTTGCGCAACTGTGATAAATCTGTGGACGTCCTTGCGTGAACGTAAGTGAATAAACACCGGTATTTCTTTCTCTCTGGCAAAATCCAGCGCATGGTCCAGTCCCCGCGAGAACAGCTCAAAATTCTGGGCACACTGATGTAGTTTGATTCCTTTGAACTGCCAGGATTCAAAGGTGTCATGTAAATCTGTTTCTATTTGATCCGAGTTAGGATTGGCCCAGAAGAATTGAATGATTCTTTCCGGATATTTTTGGTGCAGGGAATAGACATATTCATTTCTGGCTAAGAGATCATCGTGCTTCTGGATTTTAGCGATTAAGCCGATAATCCTATTGGCGTCCAGCAGCATATCCCGGCGACCGAAGTACTTAGCCAGGTCGGGGATATAATTATGGGACTTTGGCCCATTTTTAGGGCCGGGACAGAGCACTACCTTATCCGCATTAAGTTCGGTCAATCGGGCCACAATTCTCTCCGGGTCAAAAAATTGACCGCAGGAATGGGCATGACCGTCGATGATCATTGTCATTACCTCTCAATGGTTCGTTTGAACCCCTATAAGCCGTCTCCTCGGGAAATCCCATTTTCTTGGCCTAACTCGTAAAGGAACGGGACCGCCATCGGTTAGACGGCCGGAAGGGCGCCGTCCCGGGGGATCCGGGAGTTGCCATGACTTGTGCGGTTGGGTCCGGGAAGGAAAATCGTTAAAGCACTTTGTGGCTTTACAACATACTATGTTCTATCAGTCTTTGAAGTAACCGGCTAAGGTGCTTCGGGTTATATTCCGGGAGAGGATTCATCAATGAAAAGTTCTGGGCAGGCTTTTCAACAAGAGCATGACATGTTGGAGATTTTGGCGATTATCGATCGGGAAAAACTACCCAGACATATTGCCATTATTATGGACGGTAACGGCAGGTGGGCACGACAGCGGGGATTATCCCGCTCTTTGGGTCACCGTGCGGGCATGGATTCTCTTCATGCCATTGTAGATACATGCTGTGAGTTGGGAATCGAAGCACTGACGGTGTATGGGTTTTCAACTGAAAACTGGAAAAGGCCTCAGGGTGAAACAGATTACCTTATGGGTCTGATAATCGAATATCTGAAAAAGCATCTCCTAGAGTTGTGTAACAAGGGGGTGCAGGTTCGAACGATCGGTATTATGAAAGAGTTCCCCCGGACGGTCCAAAATGTTCTGTCTAATTCAGTTGAGCGAAGCAGTGGCAACAAGGGGTTGATTTTAAATCTGGCACTGAACTATGGAGGACGTACGGAGATAACCGATGCGGTTCGGTCCATCGCCCGGGCCGTTAAAGAAGGGTCTTTGCAGATCGGGGAAGTCGATGCCCGGACGGTGTCCGACCACCTGTACACCGCCGGGCAACCGGATCCGGACCTGTTGATCCGGACCGGCGGCGATTTCAGGATCAGCAATTTCCTGTTATGGCAGTGTGCTTACAGCGAAATCTGGATCACCGGTCTGATGTGGCCGGACTTTCGGCGGCAGCATTTACTGGGGGCGTTGGCGGATTACCAAAAGCGGGAACGGCGTTTCGGCGGTTTGAGGGAAAATGCGGAATCCGCACCGGCTACGCCAGGGCCAGCCGGTAGACCCGGTAGCGCCTGGCGACGGTCGTGGTGGCCGACTGCTCGATAACCCGGTTCATCAGGCTGTTGTTTTCGGCGACGAGCGAGATGTCCACCTGGCGGCAGCCGCTTTTCGCGTAGGCCTGGATGGTTTCCTGGAACAGGACGGCGGCCAGTCCCCGGCTCTGGTATTCCGGTACCACGCCGAGAATGGCCAGCCTAAAAGAGGTTGCCGCTGCTCTCCGGGAGAGCGAGGTGGGCATGCTCAGGCTTATGCCGGCCGGAAGTTGGTCGACTTCGGCCAGCAGGTGGATCCCCTGACTCCGGGCCGCCAGCCCTTGCACAAAGGCATCCAGTTCCTTTTCCGTCAGGGGCACGAAACCCCACCCCGCCGCGAGGGACCGGTTGTATACTTCGCCCAGGGCCCTCTTTTCCCTTACCAGGGACGACCCGGAGAGACGCCGCAGGGCCAGGCCGGGTATTCTGGCCCGCGCGCGCCGCGCCACCCGCTCTATTTTGGCCGTATTGACCTGCGCCGGATCCCAGAGGTAGGCCAGGAGGTCTATCTCTTTCGCCATCCCGGCGCCTTCCAACAGTTCCTGGTAATATGGGGGGTTATAGGTGAGGCCCGGTTGCGGCGGATGGTCAAACCCCTGGATCAAGGTCCCCACCTTCTGGTTGGTGTTGAAAGCCACGGGGCCGAGCATGACTGTTTTGCCCCGGCCGGCGAGCCAGCTCCCGGCGGCCTGGAGCAGTTTCCCGGCCGCCTCCTGGTTCGGGGTGACTTCGAACAGCCCGAAGAAGCCAACTTTCGGGTCCGGATAATGTTTGTCGACGATGGCCGCCACCTGCCCGACCGGGCGCTTATCCTCCCTGGCCAAAAAAAGTTGGTACTCGACGTGGTACAGAACGGGGTGGAAGAAGGGCAGGAAGAGACCGACTTGTCCCAATAGCAGTTGGGGACGGGCGGGGTCGGAGGCGTAAATATCGGCCAGAAGGCCGAAAAAGGAGGGCAGATCCCCTTCCCGGAGCGGTGCCACATCAATCATAAATTCGACCCCTTTCGTCTCCAATATATGCCGGGGCGATGGGGAAGTGAACCGCTTCATAGGAGCCGCCCCTGAAAACCCACCCCGTTGCCGGGTGGGATGAAAGGAGCATCGCCCGAAGGGCGATTTCCCTTCCTTTTGCATTCCTCCCAAAATTCTTCTCAAACGTAACTACTCAGCCCCATCGATTCTCTGCTCTATTAGTCCTCAGTCGGCCTAACCTGGGAGTCGTCCAGTTGACGGGTACGGTCCGGCCCGTCAGATCCGATGATGATCCGGAGGCCTTGCTGTTTGAGGACGTGCCTTCACCTGATAATCGGGATCGTCCGTTGAGGAGAGCCCCGCTGTCGGTTGTTGCGGGGCAGGATTAAAAATGCGTTCGACAAGTGCGGTAACCTTTTTGGCCGTTTCCAGGGGGGTCAGGGGCAGGGGATTCAAGTGTTCGCGCTCCCGGTGGACTACCGGCGGTTGTGGGCGTGGGAAACGCCACGAAACTGATCAAGACCGGGCAGAGGATCAGGGTGAACGGCACCGAGGGCTATGTGGAACTGCGGTGATCCGCGACGGGGGGCGCCACCATGGATGACATCGCAATTGTGCTTACGGAAGACAAATACCGGTTTATCGAGAAGATGGGCCTGTATTACGAAAATTACGGGCTGCCCAGGATAGGCGGCAGGATCTTGGGCCTTGTTCTGATTGCCGATCGCCCCGTGTCGGGGGAAGAGATAGCGCGATTGCTTCGGGTAAGCAGGAGCAGCGTTTCCACCAATCTGAGGCTTCTGCTTTCCTTCGTTTTTCTGGAGAAGGTGGCCGTACCGGTCGAGCGGTCAGACTACTTCGCTGTCTCGGAATTGGCCTGGCGGAATACCATCAAAATGCGGATCGAAGCCTACAGAAATCTTCAGGGTATCGCGGAACAAGGACTGGCTGCCTGCGATCCCGACGCTTCGAGCAGTGGAAGACTGTTGGAGATGCTCAGGTGGGTGAAGGCGCTGGCCGAAAGCCATGAAAAACTGCTTGCGGAATAGAAAGGGAGGGGTAAATCCGCCGGGCGGTGGAGATCCCCTACCATCAACATGCCCGTCACCTCAAAGCGGGTTATACCACAATAATTGAGTTTCGACCATTTCACTATGATGTACAAGGACTTTCGGCACAGAGGGGAACACCAGGACGGGAAGCCCGGATGATTCCGTAGAGTTTTGAATAATATGCGCCAATAATGTTTTCTGCTCTTTTCCTGGATGCCAAAGGCAAAACAGCTGAAGAGCAACCCAAAGGTAATTCCTTCTGGGCGATAGGGTATTATGTTAGTACGGTTGGTCTTGACGAGCAAAGAGTGAGAGAATATATTGTCAGCGCTAACCCTTTTTGACTCGATTCCGCTCGAAATAAGTGACCCTGAAATTAGCCGCCCGGAGCCCCTGGCGTGCGAGCCTCCGCGGCCGTGGCTATCCAAGGGGGCCGGCAAGGGCCTTGTCCGCCAAGGGATAGGCTGCCACGGCCGCCCTCACACAGCCAGGGCTTCGCAAGGCTCCGGGCTACTGGCAAAATCCACCTATTGCGAGCGCATTTGGGTTCAACTAATGTTGCAGGCCACAATATATTAAGAACCAAGAGATTGACAACGACATGGCGAATGATAAATTCGAAGCACCCGACCCAGGTAATCTCTTTTAGAGTAACAAGTAATATAGTAATCCTTTAGGATGCCAGTACCAGTTGCCGATAGGGAGCTTCGATATAGTTTGGCAGTAACGGGCCAGAACCTTCCCAACAACGTCCTTGATGTCAAAATGGCCGCTTGCCCGGATAGCCACGGCTCCGACATAGATGCCGGGATGCTTGCCGTCCCACGAAGCCTATAAGATCCGCCGTACAAACGACCCGGGTACCCACCTTCGGTGGGTACCCGGGTCTCCGGCGCTACCCTGGTCAATCGACATCCTGAAGCCGGTTACTTACGGGTTGCCCCACAAGCCTCCGACTTCAGTCGGGGGTGATTGGCGGTTGTATGGATTTGACCAACCGGAACTGTGCTTGCGAAAAACTAACCTGGGCCAATTGAGCAAAGAAATAGAAGTCTATTCGGAGAATTACTGACTAAAGATGATGTATCTGCGGAAACTGGGTCTATTCTATTGTTGTTGCCGTATAGTTTCTTGTATGTAACGGATTATTCGTTCTTCATTTATTTTGAGGCTAGAGAACTGTTTTTCACAGACGTCGCTAAACCGCGCTAATACCCTTCTATTGATAGTTTCTTGATCTTCAAAAATTCCTATTAAATGAAATGGTAGTCCCCATTTCTCAAATTGTAATGTTGCAATAGTGGCGTCACGCGTTCGATCGTCACTTGGTAGGGCGTATACAAAGAGCGGTCGCGGTATACCATTGATTCGGCAATCCACGGTGTATATGCCACGTGGATCATACTGAGGATCATGCCAATCAAAGGCTCGGCGTTCTTTAGGAACGGCCTCGGAAATTAAAGCACGGAAATCCTCAAGGAACGTTGAACGAACCCGCTCTCGCGATAGATAGGAAATATCAGTAATCCTCAATAAACCTTGGATAAAACTGTAAAGTGCATCCCCGTAACGATTATCGTCGACAGGTAGTAAAAGTTCTCCTTCCTGGTCGTTGATTTGAAAAATTGAGAGAGTATTGGTAATGATTTTTTGTCGTGTTCCACGTTGTAAATCCTTTTCATCTAAATCATAAGTTAAGTGCATGTAAGTATGCCCTTCGTCAGAGAGGGTCCATCTGTCGCTGCTTTTTTTGAGAACGATAGACAAATGATCGCCGTCTTCAAACATAAACGGTGTAAATACACGAAAACGATCCAAACCTTCTGACACTAAGCGTAGTTTGCTACAAATCTTCTTCTTGAAATCGTGTTCAATATCTTCCTGCCTCATTATTACAACTCCTTAAAGGATAACTTCATTTGCTCAGGCTCGAGAAACTTCGGGCGAAAGGCACTTGGCAACTTAAAGTTGCAATCATTCAGTAAATATTCAACTGCTTTTGAGTAATCCGAAAAACAATCCGTTGGCTCGGCATAAGCATCCTCACGAGCGCCAGCATCCTGATACCGTTCAGTGGCCATATGTATGTGGAAGTCATAGAATGTTACTTTTTCCAAGGTGTTTGTATGCTCATGACTTTTTCCGTTATAACGTCGGAGTCGAAAAAGCTGGCTTGAATCTGGGGGTCGATAAGCAAGGATGGCTGAAAAATCTAAAGAATTCAAGAGGCTTTGCCGTAAAATTAACCTAAATTGGCTCCCATTGACTCCATTAACGTCAAGCTCTCGTTCTTTGTGGCCACGTTTGGTTCGAAATTGTATTCTCAAATGGAAGTCGGATGACAATGGTTTTTGCTCAGCTATAAGGAGAGCAATCTCGATGTCCGAATATCGTGCGGTCATAACTTCCTCCTAGTGACTGCCCTATCGCCAAAGGGGGAGAACTTCTCTGTCGTCAGGAATGGATACCGGATAATACATCTGAGCCACCGCCTGTATAGAATTTCTTTTGATCAATTGTCCCGACTTAATCCCTGGGGGGTGAAGCTGGGGTACTTGGGTGGACCACCTTTCTTAATCATGCTATCTCAATTATTTCCAAAGCTTTGCTGACCTATTTCTCCGGCCATTAGAAAAATCCTTGTATGAGCGGAACATTTTTGATAGAAAAAATTAG
Organism: Bacillota bacterium; assembly: GCA_021800315.1. Classification (GTDB taxonomy): domain Bacteria; phylum Bacillota; class Desulfotomaculia; order Desulfotomaculales; family JAJYZD01; genus JAJYZD01. The sequence continues at coordinate 13,268 of JAJYZD010000064.1, forward strand.
GCCCTAAGTCAAAGATTCCGGTATAATTCCCATCTTAGGGCAGCGGCGGCCGCCCTGGTGGCTTTCCAGAGTCCCCTGAACCAGTATTTCGCGAAACATCCCCGGGCTTTTTCCACCAAGTCGGCGCTGGCCCGGTTGTGTCTGCCCGCCCAAGTGCGGCAAACGTAACGCTCGACAAGAGAAGGCGGCGTTTTTGATGTTGCGCCGCCTGACGGGGATGGAAGGGGCCGGGTAGGGAAGGGGATCAGGTTGCCAGGCCGGCCGTGGTGATGGACACGGTTCCGAGCACGGCGGTCCAGGCCGCCTGATCCTGGTCGAACGTGGCAACAGTCGCTTCCCCACCGAACAAATAGACATTCTGGCCGGATTGGGTCAAATAGAATACCGATTTTTCGTCAATGAAACCTATCGTTGCCGTAAACGTGATCGCCACGGCCGGGAGGTGGTCTATCTCCGTGTCCTGGGTCGATAACACCGTTACATTGGTGATTGGCACGTTGTAACCGTCGGGCGTGGTGTTATTGAGTTGGCTGATTATCAACTTACCTAGCGCATCCAGCGGCATCGGATTGGCGGACGGCGCCGGGAGTACATCGCTTCCGAGATTGGAGACGTCGAGCGGCGCCGAACAGGATGAAGTTCACCAGTGTCGCCACGCACAGGAGATATTGGATCTTTTTCAAACCGTGGCCCCCTTTCCCGAATCCACCCGATCAGCCCTTATCCCTGACGTCCGGAAGACGCCGTACCGATACAAATCTTATGCTTCGCATCCCGGCCCCGTAACCAGGTGTTTCCTAATCACTATCGGCCTTGTCGCCCAATTTCTGGAGGGGCCGCTCAAAGAAAGTTTTGATCCCGGTTGTCGGCCGTTGATCGGCGGCGCTACCCGCGAACTGGTCCGTACTGGGCCGGCCAGGATAGCAAGGCTGAACCGCCAACGCATGACGAACGGCGGCCCCCGTTCCAAGGGAGCCGCCGGCTTGGATCAGGCGCCTGGGCTGGTAGAAGCAGGCCTACGGCATTAGGGGATGCCTTATCCCGAACTCCCTACCGGTTTGTGAAACGGGCAGGCCGCTGGTACGTTTACGCGAGTCTGGAGCGCAATGACCCCGCCCCGGCAACGAGACGGGATAACGGAGCGCTCGGTATGGACCTGAACTACGGTTTCCTGGCGGTGGCTGAAGTAGACCGCTTCGGCAATCCCCTGGCTGAATGGAATATTCCCGTGCCGATGCGCGACCGCACGGCGAACCAGATCAACGCCGCCCTGGGCGACGCGTTGAAAGAAGTCATGGAGTTGGCTGTCGCCGGGAACAAGCCGGTGGTGATGGAATCCCTGGACTGCGATAAGAAGAAACGTTCCCTCGGTGAGAAGGGCGGCCGTTATTCCCGGATGCTCTCGGGACTGGTTTATGCAAAGTACCACAAGATGGCCGAATCGGCGGCGGGCCGGGCGGCGGTGGACCTGATTCCGAAGAATCCGTTCGCCACGTCGGCGGCTGGTCAGGTGAAATTCATGCGCCGGTACGGTCTCGGTTCGCACGGCGCCGCGGCCTGCATGATTGCCCGCCGGGGACTGGGTTTCAATCTGGAGGGCCCCGCCGCGAGCGGCGCCATGATCCTGCCGGACCGCCTGCGCGTAAAGCGCGGAGTCTATTGGCTCCAGGTATGCAGGCGTCTTAAGACAGTGCGGTTCGGAAACAGAATAAGCTTATTGTATGCCGACAGTGATATTTGATCCTTCTCCTTTCTGCGCCGGTGAATCCGGGCAACGGTAGCGGCACGACCCACCTACGGTGGGTACCCCGTCCGGACAACCGCGAGTATGACCGGAACCACGTGCAACTATCGGTCCGGAGGTAACCGGCGCAAGAACGCAGCATGCTCAAACAGGGCGGTTGGGGCGGGAGACGGCGTATTGCCGGACAAAAGAACGTTTCCCATCCTTTCAGGCACCGGCTGGATGAACCGGATGGATCCTTCGTCCGGGGAAGTACGGCCCTGACTGTGACCGATTCGTTAAAACCTGCTTGCGGGTGCGAGTCTGCGGGCGGCGCGGATGAGTCGGTTCCAACGGCGGGTGTGACTCCCGTCAGCGAATCGCGGGGAAAACCGTTCGCTGGGGCACCCACCCGAAGGGTGGGTCATCGGTCAAAGATAGTCTATTCGCAGCAAACCTTTGGCCGTTACGTGCCATCGTAGCTTAATCATAGTAAAACGCAGTATTGTACATGCTTGTCCATGTGCTTAGGAACGGTTTACGGCAGGCGGGATATTAACAAAGGTCATAGATCCCACGGCTAAAGCCGTGGGCTTGTGGAGGACACTCAACAAGCTTACGTCTTTTGACGGGAAAGCGGCATGAGTTGCCTTCGGGCACAACCTTACCGCGCTATGACCCGCCTCAGTGTGGGAGCCGATGGACTAGGCGATTGAACCACGCTACGTTGGGAAGGTCATCGCACCTTGGGATGCTTCTCTAGTCCCATGCCCTGTGGCACGGCGTTAAAAGCGAGCGG
>JAJYZD010000314.1 GCA_021800315.1 Bacillota bacterium
CGCCCTCCCACCCTTTTGCCCTAAAATGCGAAATACTTGCGAATGTTACCACCACATGCCTGGCGCCTTCAGGCGCGGGGTTCATGACGATACCGTGACAATTGCATTCTCATTGTAGCACGAACTGTTTTTAGTGGCAACAAAAGCCAGCCCACGAGGTACGAACGGCCTGTTTTCCCGACCAGCCGCATTGCCGGCCGGCACTCCAAGGTTAGGGCAAGGCAATTCTTATCCGGCTTCTCATCCCTGCCCGCTATCCGTTCCATCCCTTACGGCCGGAAAATCCTGCCATTCCCCGTCTCCGCTGATCTGGTCCACGAACTGCCGGGCGGTTCGGCCGGACCGCCCGTTTTGCCATACCTCCCAGACCAGGGCCCGACGGGTGAGTTCATCGTCCGGAAGGGTTACTCCCCCCCGCCTGGCCAGACCCCGCACAATGTCCAGGTAGAGCGCCTTGTCCGGGGCCGTGAAGAGGACGGTGATGCCGAAGCGGTCGGCCAGGGAGAGCTTCTCCTGAACCGTATCCCCGGTACGGACTTCCCCGTTGTCTCCGTATTCGGGCTGCCTGTCGGAAAACCGTTCCCGCACCAGGTGGCGGCGGTTGGAAGTGGCGTAGATAAGCACGTTGACCGGTCTGGCCTCCAGTCCCCCTTCCAGGACGGCTTTCAGCTCCTTGTATTCAACCTCGTCTTCCTCGAAGGAAAGGTCGTCCACAAAGAGAATGAAACACAAGCTTGAACCACGCAACTGCCGGACGATGCGTGGAAAGTCGGCCAGATCAGCCTTGGCCACCTCCACCATCCTCAGCCCCCGGTCACGGTAGCGGTTGAGCAGGGCCTTGACCGTGGAGGACTTGCCCGTACCACGGTCACCGTACAACAGGATGTTGTTGGCGGGCAAACCGGCCAGGAACCGCTCGGTATTGGCTACGACGATCCGGCGCTGGGACCGGTAGCCGACCAGGTCGTCCAGTGCTACCGGATCGGGGGTCTCAATGCCTTCCAGCCGGTCCCGCCAGCGGAAAGCGTGATAACGGGCGAAAAGGCCCGCCCCGGCTTCCTGATGGTAGGCGGCCAGTTGCTCCAGGCAGTCGCTCCAGTCCCGCGCCCCGCTGAGAACGGTACGGATCGCCGTTTGGCCCGCCGCGCGCCCGGAGCCCAGGTCGCGCCAGAGGTGCTCCGACCCGAGCGACTCCCGGACGACCGATGCGTCCACCCGGAACAGGTTGTGCAATATCCTCAGGTCCGTCCGCGCCGCGGCTTTCAGGGACTCGCTCATCCGGTCGGCCCCGGCGGCCGCTTCCCGGGTGAAGGCGTTGTCGTCGTAGAGGACCAGGTCGAGAAGGTGGTTCTGCCAGGCGTCCCCGGGCCCCGCGTGGCGCGACAGCAGGAAGAAGAGTTCGGCAAAGGCTTCGGATTCGCTTTTACCGCGGACGGCCCGCAGAAACCGCAGCATGGCCCTGCAGACCGGGTCCTCCAGAATGCCCCGGTATAGCAACAGGTTGCCGGCCTCACCCAGCGCTTTGGCCAGGAGCGCCGTCTTACCGGTTTCATTGGCGAGCATTTGTTTATTTCCCCTTTCCCGAATGCATATTCGCCGGTGTCACCGGCTTTCCTGCCCCGGAGGTATCTTTCCGGCCGGTCTATCCATAAGATAAAGAAAACCACAGGCGACGGAGGGGGCGACAATGGCTGGGAACGATAAACCGGAAGACGGTTTTCGCGATCCGGCCCGCCTCCGGGCGGACCAACTGGCATGGCTCAAGGGCTGCCAGATCCTTGCTCCGGGCCGGGATGCCGACGGAGCCATACGAAACTATCCCGACCAGGGCGCGGTCAACCCTTATTTCGCCAATTTCGCCGCCCTGGCCTTGTTGGAGGACCCCGCGTCCGCGCCGCTGGCGCGGCGTTACCTGGACTGGTACGGCCGGCACATAGAGGATGACGGCACCATCCGCGACCACGAGTACGGTCCCGGCGGCGCGTCGACCAGCCGGCCGGATTCGGAGGACGCCTACGCCGGCACCTTCCTTTCCCTGGCCGCCCGCTATCACCAGATATGCCCGGAGGACCCCTGGGTGCGGGACAACCTCCCCGTCCTCAGAAAGGTGGCCGGAGTCGTCACCCGCCTCATGGATGCCGACGGGCTCACGATCGCGATGGCCACCCGCAAGGTGAAATACCTGATGGATAACTGCGAGAGCTACCGGGGCCTGGCCGACTTCGCCGGGCTGGTGCCGGGGGATGAGGCGCCCTATTTCCGGGGCCGGGCCCGCCTGATCAGGGACGGCGTCGAAAGAGTGCTCTGGAACCCGCGCCGCGGGGTGTATCTGCCTTCCAAGGGCGGGTGGTCCCTGTTCAGGACGAACTGGGGCCGGTTCTACCCGGACGCCGCCTGCCAGGCCTTTCCTTCCCTCTACGGTTTGATCGATCCCTCCTCCCCGCGCGCCTTCCGGCTTTACCGTGACTTCAACCGCCATCAACCCGGCTGGACCCGGATCCAGCCTCCCGATTTCCCCTGGGTGATCCTCGCCTACTGGGCCGCCCGGCAGGGAGCCTGGGCGGCCGTGCGGGAGAAACTGTTCCAGGTCCAGCACGCCTACATCGACGCGGGCGCCGGTTCGTGGTTGTGCGCCGAGGCGGCCTTTTTCATCCTCGCCTGCTCGCGCCTATTGGGCGCGTCCCCGCCGCAAAATATCGGACCGGGGCGGTCCAACAAGGAATTCTTTCCCGCCCGGGCGAAGAATATAGGGGGAGACTTTACGCCAAAGGAAATGATAATTTGTCGCGGGAGATCGTCGCCCTCCTGGACGCGTCCTTTTCCCTGACCGAGCGGGAGCGGGAGGTATTGCACTCCACCCTGCGGGAACTGGACCGCCCTGCGCGCCGTTTCTACTTCGGCTGCCTGAGGCCCCGGGAGAAGGAATTCAAGGCCCTGTTGAGGGAGGGATACGCCGCCCTGGACGGGAAAGAAAGACAGTCCTGGCTTGACGTTACGGTGGCCAGCATGATGAGAAACCGGGGCGAGCCGGACCTGGCCGACCGACTGGTCATGGACGCCCTGGGCCGCATCAGCGTCTACGGGGCGATGCGCAAAAAGGCCGAAGAACAGGGTGTGGTGCTGCGGGCCATGACTTCCTTCGGCGGTACGGTCATGATTTTGTACCTGTTCCTCTTTCTGGCACTGGCGATTGTCCTCTTACGGTATTACCTGCACTGAAGGAGCGAAAGGCTTTGGCGGTGGAAAAGCGGCCCGACGCGCTCTCCGTGGCCTGGAACCTCTTTGCCGGCCTCGACCCGGCTGCGTACCCGTCCTACGGGTGCTCCTGG
>JAJYZD010000065.1 GCA_021800315.1 Bacillota bacterium
TCTCCGGCATTTCCATCGTCTGGGACCGCGAGTTCGGGTTCCTGAAGGAGGTGCTGGTGGCCCCCGTACCCCGCTGGACGGTGGCCATCGGCAAGACGCTGGGCGGCGGAACGGTGGCCATGATCCAGGCGGCCATCCTGCTCATCCTGGCCCCCTCGTCGGCGTGCGTCTGTCGCTGCTGAGCGTCGTGGAGATCTCCGGCATCCTGTTCCTCATCGCCTTCGCCCTGACCACGTTCGGTATTTTCGTGGCCTCCCGCCTGCAAAGCATGGAAGGTTTCCAGATGATCATGAACTTTCTGATCGTGCCGCTCTTCTTCCTCTCCGGGGCGCTGTTCCCACCTGCGCGGCCTGGCGGCCTGGATGAGTACCCTAATGAGGATCGACCCGCTCACCTGCGGAGTGGACGCGTTACGTAACGTCCTCTTCGCCGCCGGCCCTCTGCGTGCCGTCTTTGTCCAACTCCCCATCCAGCTCGACCTCCTGGTGGTGGCGCGCATGGCACTGGTCCTGGTGGGAGCCGCCACGATGGGTTTTAACTGCCAGACTTAGGACGGATTACCAAAGGGCCGCGGCCGGAAGTAAGTTTGGTCCGTTCCCGGACCAGCCTTACCCGCCTTCGTAGTGCCCCATCTTCAAACTTACCATTCAATCCAGCCTGGCGGCGTCAGCATAGGCCGACCGCCATCACCGCGAGCAGCGGCCCAGTCGCCGGATCCACCCCGGTAACCATCACCGGCATCAACCTCACCGGAGCGACCGCCGTCAGTTTCGGATTCGCCGCAGCCACCGGAGTCGCCGTAAATGGCAGCGGCACCTCCATTACCGCACAAGACCTCAACGCAGGGCCGACGGTAGCCCCCAGGCCCTTGCTCAGGAGGGAAAAAAGTGGTAATATAATTGTATTAATAGTTTACGTGTGAAGGGAGGTGAGACGAATGGTCTATACGTTGATGAATAAGCGTACCCCTGTGGTGGAACTGGATATTGACGATGATACGGGTACGATTTTAAAGATTGGCCAAGTGATTCATCCGCAATATCTTCCCGTTGGCATTACGATTATTAAAGGACTTCCCGACAAGAAAAGCCTGAACGATTGGTGGCGGGGACGTTCCATTCCGGTCAGCCGTTCCGGTATCCGGGAGGCGCTTGAGATCTTGAATGTATCCTATACGGAGCAGCTTCTCACCAAATGCTACGGACTGAGTCTGTCCGACCAGTATTGGATAAATCCCAAAGAGCATCCCTTTAAATGGGATGATATTAATTTTTTCCATAACCCGTTTTCCGATGATGTGGGGAACGCACTCTTTGGTCAGGCCACCCTCGGCAGCGAACTGGATCTGCTCTCTCCCTGCAACACTTCCGATGGGTGGCTGCGTAAAAAATGGAAAATCATTGACGATGAACGATGTCTAGTCAAATCCGGAAGCAATCCGTTTCAGCAGGAGCCTCTCAATGAGGTTTTGGCCACTTCTGTGCATCGTCGTTTAAACCGCGGGGCCTATGTGTCGTACCGCCTCATATGGGTGGATCACATCCCCTACAGCATATGTGGGAATATCATAACGCCTGAGACGGAATTGGTTAGTGCCTACAACATCTACCGCGGCAAAAAGAAGCTTAACCACCATTCCGTGTACGAGCATTTCCTGCTTTGCTGTGAGTACTTGGGCATCCCAGGCATGAAGGAATTCCTGAACTACCTGCTGGCCTTTGACTTTCTGATCGCCAATACGGATCGGCATCTTGGAAACTTTGGCGCCATCCGCAATGTGGATACATTGGCCTGGGTAGGCCCGGCCCCTGTCTATGACAGCGGCACCAGCCTCTGGCACGACCAGGTTACCGGAGCCATCCATGCGAAGGGCGATGTGTCCAGCCATCCTTTTAGGTCGACCCACGCCCAGCAGATCGCTTTGGCCGGCAGCCTGGATTGGATTGATTTTTTCGCCCTGCGGGATCTTGACGAGGAGTTCCGGGTGCTTCTTTCTGTGTCTCCTTATATTGATGAGTCCCGCACAGACGCACTGTGCCGGGGCTTAAAAGGCCGGGTGCGGCAGTTGGAACAGCTTGCGTTGCAGCATCAGTTCCAGGTGCCTTCATTCCTGCCCGGACCGGGTTGCCGATGAGCCCGGCCCCATTGTTGCCGGCTTTGGCGGTATCGGCCGGGACGACGGGAATACGGGCGCAGTATGCCCCACCTCCCGCCCGGACGGGTCTGACCGGACATAAACGTATACCCGGCAGATTATGGCGTATATTGCGGGGATTATCCCCCTGAAATTGCGCTCCCCCCCAGGAAAGAGACTGATTTCGGAAACTCCTAAGCCTCGGGTAGCAAGCCCTCACAAGAGGGCTCTATTTTTTTCACCCCCGGCGCACCTGAACAGGCCCTCGGCATGGTGGTTCCATCCGCTCCCGCTGGCCGGGCCCGTCAACATATTTCTGAGACATACCCAATTTTCTTGGACAATTTTCCATCCGTTTTTAGAGGATTAAGTCGAATAATGTAGAAGAACTGGCTGTCCGGCCATGGCCAACGGCACAGATACCTGGGAAATAACAGGAGCAGGAGCATTCTTCATGACAGGGATAAAGACAACCCCAAAGATTGTGCGCGTGCTGGCCGCCCTTTCGGCCGCGGGTCTGATCGCCTTGAGCTTACCGGGAACGGCCCCGGCAGCCACCCGCATCGTGGTCAAACAGGCCGGCATTGATCTCTTCCAGGGACCGGGGACCGGCTACTCGATAGCAGGTACGGCCGGACAGGGCGATACCCTGGTTGTACTCGCCCAAAAAGGCGCCTGGACGGAAGTCCGCACCTCCGGCGGGCAATCCGGCTGGATCCCCGGCGTGCTGGTCACCCTGGACGGGCGGTCCGCCGCTCCCCCGCCGGCCCTGCCCCCGGCCGTAACGCCTACGGTTGCCGCTGTAAATGTCCGTAGCGGCCCCGGCACCGGATACTCCATTCTCACCACCGCCTCCCAGGGTGACTACCTGGTGGTCCAGGGCCGGAGCGGACAGTGGTACGAGGTTCTCACCCCGGACGGCGTGCTGGGCTGGATCGCCGGCTGGTACACCCGGCCGGCCGCGGGACACCCTGTGCCCGCCCCGGATCCGGCCGGACCGGGTCAGTTGGCCGTTTCCCAGCCGCAGCTTACCCTTTTCGGCGGGCCCGGCACGGGTGACGGCATCGTGGGCTCGGTGCCCCAAGGTACCGTCCTGACCATCCTGGATACCGTCGGCGGTTGGACCAAGGTGCAACCGTCCTCCGGTACCGCCGGCTGGATACCGTCCGTAATCGTGACCCAGGACCAAAACCCCGGCCGGGAAGCATCCCGCGGCCAAACGCCGGTTGTTCCGGCCGGCGCGCCCTACCGGGGCAAGGGAGAATGGTCCGACATCTACAGCAAGCTGCCCCGGGCCGGCGATTTGAGCGCCATGGCCGCCGACGGCGTCACCCACATCTACCTGGAGGTGGCCACCAGCCAGAGCGGCTTTACCCCCCAGTGGCAGGGGTGGCTGAACACCCTTCTGCCGGCCGCCCACCGCGCCGGCATCAAGGTGATCGCCTGGGTCTACGTCACCCTGGCCAATCCGGCCCAGGACGCCCAACTAACCAGCCAGGTAGCCAACTACGTGACGCCATTGGGGGACCGGCCGGACGGCGTGGCCGCGGACATCGAGACCCTGCCCAAAAACAACCCGGTCGCGGCCAGTCAACTGGTGACCGCTTACGCCTCCCTCACCCGTTCCAAACTGCCGGCCGGGATGCCGTTCATCGCCATAACCTTCCCGCCGCAATACCGGCCTAGCTATCCCTTCGCCGCTTTTGCCGCCGGGTTCAACGCCATCGCCCTGATGGACTACTGGCACATAACGACCAACAACTATACCTACGATGATACCAAAAGCTTCGTGGCACAGTCCCTGGCCATGACCAGGAGTCTGGCGGGGACAAGCGTACCGCTGGAAGTCATCCTCCAGGGCTATGACAACGGAACGGGCATGCCGACGGCGCCGGAGATGCAGGGAGCCCTGGCGGGCAGCGCCGGGGCCGCGGGGTACTCCGTCTATACCTGGGATTCCGCCCTGGGAACCGCCGCCGGCGACGTCTTCAACACCTACCGGTAAGACGGCGTACGGGGCCGTTCCCGGTGGTTTCCCGACCGCCGGGTCTGCTGGCGCCTTTCACACTGGCCGGTTCCTACTCCCAGTAGTCCAGCCCCACGTTATGCCGGGCCCGCTCCAGGTACACCGTGGCCACCTGCCTGGCCCTGTCCGCCCCCTGTTGCATGATGCCGGCCACGTACCCCTTGTCCCGGGCCAGTCTTTCCCGTTCCTGACGATATGGGGCGAAGTATTCCCAGACGGTGGCCAACAACTCCTTCTTGACGTCCCCGTATCGAAGGCCCGGGGTAAGGAACCTTTCCTCGAGTTCCGCCTTCCCCGTGTCGTCCAGAAAGAGGGAGTAGAGCCGGAAAAGGATGTTTCCTTCGATGGGTTTGGGCTCGTTCACCGGGGTGGAGTCGGTCTTGATACCCATGATCTTCTCCCGGAGCGTTTTTGCGTCGGCGAAGATCTCAATGGCGTTCCCGTAGGATTTGGACATCTTCTGGCCGTCCACCCCGGGCACCGCGGCCAAGTCCTCCTCAATGTCGGGCTCGGGCACCACGAAGGTTTCCCCGTAGGTGTGGTTGAACCGCATGGCGATATCCCGGGTGATCTCCAGGTGCTGTTTCTGATCCTTGCCCACGGGAACGATTTCCCCGCCGTAGAGGAGAATGTCGGCGGCCATGAGCACCGGGTAGGAAAACAGGCCGTGGCCGGCGGCTATCCCCCGGGCCACCTTGTCCTTATAGGAATGGGACCGCTCCAAAAGGCCCATGCCCGTCACGTTGGATAGGAGCCAGGTCAACTCGGTAACCTCGGGTACGTCCGATTGTACGTAGAAGACCGACTTGGCGGGGTCAAGGCCCAGGGCCAGAAAGTCACAGGCGGCCTCGAAGGTCTGCCGCCGCAGGAACGCGGCGTCGAACACCGAGGTCAGGGCGTGGTAGTTCACCAGGAAGCAGAACAACTCGTTCTTTTCCTGGTAGTCCACCATCCTCTTCATCATCCCGAAGTAATTGCCCAGGTGCAGGGAGCCCGAAGGCTGGATCCCCGAAAGGACGCGCATGAACCGTACCCCCTTGAGTTTTGAGCCGGGTTTGTATCCTGGCGGCCACTAATGCACTATGTTGGCGACCAAGTACGATATATTGACGAGTCCCCTGGTGATCAGGGAAATGGGCGGACCGATAATGCTGGAAAAAACCCCGGTAAAAAGCAGCACGATCAGGATGACCACACCGTAGGGCTGCAGCTTCACCAGCCACTCCTGCGAGCCGGGCAACAGGGCCCCCAGAATCTGCGAACCGTCCAGAGGCGGTATGGGAATCAGGTTGAAAACCGCCAGGATTACGTTGAACCAGATCAACTCGTAAACCATCCGGGCGATAATCGGGCCGCCCAGACCGGTCGCCGCTACGGCGCCGTAGACGATGGCCCCCGCTATGGCCAGCACCAGGTTGGCCAGCGGTCCGGCCGCCGAAACGGCTATTATCCCGACGCGGCGGTTGCCCTTGAGCAGGAAGGGGTTTACGGGCACCGGCTTGGCCCACCCGAAGCCGGCCAGGAGGAGGGCCAGAAAACCGATGATGTCGATATGGGCCACCGGGTTCATGGTCAGCCGGCCGGCCCTGCGGGCGGTGGGATCGCCGAGCATGTCGGCGACCAGGCCGTGCGCCAGCTCGTGAAAGGACAAGGCCAGCAGAATACCGGGCAAAGAGTACAAAATGTCCGTGAGGCTGGGAAAATTAAAAAGCAAAAGGTTCTTCTCCCCGCATAATTCGTTCGGTCAGGGCCGACTCCCCGGAACGCCCCTTGATGAGTCCGTCCTGGCGCGGCGCCGCCAGGGCCCACGGCGGGCCCTGGCGGGAAGCCCATCCATATTATATCACGCCGCTTCTTCCGCAGGCCCCGCCCGGCCCGGTTTTCGGCGGGCCGCCCGGATACAGGAGTCCTGCCCCGGACACGGCCCCCGGGGCGTCCATGTCCGTGTCGACGCGGGTGGTGACCGGGTCCATCGCCGTCAGCGCGCCGCTTTCCGGAGGGCTTCCCGGATCCGGAGGCGGGGCGGGATCACGTCGTGGTCCAGCACGTCTTCGTAGGTCTCCCGCCGCAGGATCAGGTCGGCCCTCCCCTCGTTGACCAGGACCATGGCCGGCCGGGGAAAACGGTTGTAATTCATCGACATGCTGAAGTTGTAAGCCCCGGTGGCCGATATGGCCAGGATGTCGCCCGGACGCGGGGCGGGCAGCCGGGCCTCGTGGATCAGCATATCGCCCGACTCGCAGCAGTTGCCGGCCACCGCCACCACGTCACCGGCCGCTTCCCCGGCCCGGTTGGCCAGAAGGGCCTCGTAGCGGGCCCCGTAAAGAGCGGTGCGCGGGTTGTCGTTCATTCCGCCGTCCACGTCTACGTAAGTACGGACCCCGGGGATCACCTTGACCGCCCCGACGGTGTAGAGAGTGGTGCCGGACGGCCCCCCGATGGAGCGCCCCGGCTCGACCAGGACGCGCGGCACGGGCAGGTTCCGGCTCACCGCCGCCTCCCCGACCGTTGCCGTGATCACCCCGGCCAGGCCGCTGACGGCGGGCGGAAGGTCGCCCTCGGCGTAATAGATCCCCAGACCGCCGCCCAAGTCCAGTTCCTCCAGCAGGTGCCCGGTGGACCGGTGAACCTGGGCCAGAAAGTTCATCATGATCCGCACGGTGTGTTCGAAGGATTCCAGTTCGAAGACCTGGGAGCCGATGTGGCAGTGAATCCCCTTGAGAACGAGGTTGGGCGAGACGAGGGCCTTTTCCACACCCTCCATGGCCTGCCCGGTCTCAATGGGCAGCCCGAACTTGGAATCGATTTGCCCCGTCTTGATGTACTCGTGGGTATGGGCCTCGATGCCCGGGGTAACCCGCAGAATGATGCCCTGGCGGACCCCCGTGCGGGCCGCCGCTTGCGAAAGGAGCCCGAGTTCGTAGAGGTTGTCGACCATGAAGCGCCCGACCCCGCTCTCGAGTCCCATCCTTATTTCCGCCGGTGTCTTGTTGTTACCGTGAAAATACAGGCGCGAGGCCGGAAACCCGGCCGAGATCGCGCAGGCCAGTTCCCCTCCCGAGGCGACGTCCAGGGAGAGGCCCTCTTCCTCGACCAAGCGGCAGACCGCCTTGACCAGCATGGTCTTCCCCGCGTAGATCACTTCCCCCCCGGCAAAAGCCTCCCGGTATCGCCGGCAGTTGTCCCGGAAACAGGCTTCATCCACCACGTACAGCGGCGTGCCGAATTCCCGGGCCAAAAAGACGGTATCCACGCCCCCTATTTCCAGGTGATTCTTGCCGTTAACGCGCATGGTACCGTTAAAACGCATGCTCCACTATCCCCTCCGCCCGGACCGGGCATCCCGGCCCCTGGTAACGTCTATGTCCCCGGTACCCCTTATTTCCTTATTCCACCGCGGGCAATTTGGCCATCGCCTCCCCGAGTTGCTCCTCCGGCAACGCGTAGTCCTCCAGGCGCCCGCCCAGGAAGGCGTCGTAGGAGGCCAGGTCCAGAAGCCCGTGGCCGGAGAGGTTGAACAGGATGACCCGGGGCGTCCCGGCCTCGCGGGCGGCCAGGGCTTCCTCCACGGCGCAGTGGATGGCGTGGGCCGCCTCCGGCGCCGGAATGACGCCTTCGCTGCGGGCGAAGACGACGGCGCTTTCGAAGACGTCGGTCTGCCCGTAGGCCCTGGCCTCCATGATTCCATCGGCCACCATCCGGCTCACCAGGGGCGAATCGCCGTGGTACCGCAGCCCCCCGGCGTGGATGCCCGGCGGCATGAAGTCCTTGCCCAGGGTATACATCCACAGGAGCGGGGTGAGACCGGCGACGTCGCCGAAATCGTAGGCGCACAGCCCCCTGGTCAGGGTGGGGCAGGCGGAGGGTTCGGCCGCGACCAGCCGTATCTTCCTGTCCTCCACCAGCCTGTCGTGGGCGAAAGGCATGGCGATGCCCCCCAGGTTCGAACCTCCCCCGCAACAGGCGATCACCACGTCCGGGTAGTCGCCAGCCTTCTCCATCTGCTTCTTGGCCTCCAGGCCGATGACCGACTGGTGGATAAGGACATGGTTCAAAACGCTGCCCAGCGCATAGTTGGTATCGGCATGGGTCGCCGCGTCCTCCACCGCCTCGCTGATGGCGATGCCCAGGCTGCCCGGCGAGTCGGGATTCCCGGCGAGGACGGCCCGGCCCGACGCGGTACGGTCGGTGGGACTGGCGAAGACCTCGCTCCCGAAGATCTGCATCACCGAGCGCCGGTAAGGCTTCTGGTGGTAGCTGACCTTAACCATGTAGACGGTGCAATCCAGCCCGAAAAAGGAACAGGCCTGCGCAAGCGCCGCCCCCCATTGGCCGGCCCCGGTTTCCGTGGCCAGCCGCCTGACCCCGGCCTTCTTGTTGTAGTAGGCCTGGGGCACCGCCGTATTTAGTTTATGGCTGCCGGCCGGACTTACTCCCTCGTACTTGTAGTAGATACGGGCGGGAGTGTCCAGGGCCTTTTCCAGCCGGCGCGCCCGGTGCAGGGGCGAGGGGCGCCAGAGACGGTAGATGTCGCGCACTTCGTCCGGAATGTCGATCCAACGCTCCCGGCTGACCTCCTGCAGGATCAGGTCGGTCGGAAAGATGGGTGCCAGGTCCTGCGGGCCCACCGGTTCCCTGGTCACCGGGTGGAGAGGGGGTTTGGGGAGATTGGGCATGTCCGCCTGCACGTTGTACCAGCGGTCGGGCAACTCCTTCTCGGACAGCAGGATTTTCAGATCAGCCAAGGTTTAACCACTCCTTTCCTTAAAAAGACAAACGACAGGAAACCGAATAACCGCAACGGAATAAGTTCCCCCTAATTTTAATGGAAGCACGGAGCATTGGCAACCGGATATTTCATTTTTCCTTGTCCGGAAGACCGGCACCGCGGTATAATCTTGGCGAGACGAACCGTAAAGGGAAAAGACAGGCGCACCGGTACGGCCGATCTTCCCCTGCACGGCGGCAAGTGCCCGGCCCGGCTGTTCGCGCGCACGCGCAAGATGAACCGGGAAAAGCTGGAGGCCTTCCGGCACCTGGCCCGCCGGCAACAGCGCCGGTGAGTCCTTAAGGCAGGATCAGCTCCATGCGTTGATGGGGCAGCCCTGTTTTGGCCGAGGGAAAGACATCACCCACGGGGACGAAACCGAACCGGGCGTAGAACGGCGCGCAGGCCACCCGGGCATTGAGCCATACCAAGGGAACACCGTCTTCCCCGGCCCGTCCCACCAGGCGGCGCAAGAGTTCCGAACCCGCTCCCCGCCCGCGGCAAAGCGGTTCGACCGCCAGTTGGGATACCTGCGCCGCATCAAGTACCACGGTCAAACGGCCGCAGCCCACCAGCCGGTGTTCGTGGACGGCCGCCAGGTGCAGGCTTTTTTCTTCCACCGCGTCCCGCACGGTTTCTGCGGGCAGGCCCAGCGACTGGAAGAACACCCGGTAGCGCAGGTCCACCGCCTGGCGGTGGAGATCCGAGCCGGGCGGGATGGACAGGAAGGTCAACTGTTGCATAAAGAACGCCTCCGTCGCGTTTCATGACTGTTCCCTATTCCGCACACCTGTCCCTCACCCTGCCGCCACCGCATTGTGGGGCTGCTGCCACCCCCCTCCAGCCGGGCGAGGGTGAACCAAATCTCGACGAAGTGGTCGCAGTTTTCCAACAGGATGGCGACCTTGTCCCCTTTTTCGATGCCGCGCCCGCCCATGGCCCCCGCCGGCCGGAAGACCCGGCGGTCCGGTTCGCCCCGGGTGCGGCGCCGGTCCCCGCGGCAAAGGGCTTCCTTGTCCGGGAACTTGGCGGCATTGCGGGCCAAAACCACGTAGACGGTCATGACCATCCCCCTTTTCCGCTCTCCCATGGTCAAGGGTTTTCTCCCCAGCAAACCCAGATAGTCCTTCTTCTCCCGCATCGCGGTTTCCTCCCGCCAAACCCTTAGGCCGCGACGCGATTCGGTATCCGCAAAGAGTCCGACAAATTCCCGACCGGGGCAAAGGAAAAAAGCCAACCGGGTCGAAAACTAAAGCGACGGGACTGCATTGCCGGAGGGGGAGGATTTTTTCATCTTGTGCGACTCAAACCAAAACGGCCAGGACCTGTTCAAGGTCCTTTCCGACCACGCACCCATCGGCATTTTCATCATCCAGGACGGGGTATTCTGTTTTGTCAACCCGAAGCTGGAAAGCATTATCGGGTGCCCGGCCGGTGAACTGCTGGGTTCCGACTTCCAGCGGTTCATAGATCCGGCGTACCGGGACGCCGTGCGGAAACACGCCGTCGAAATGTTGAAGGGAACGCGCCCCATTCCCTACGAGTACCGTTTCCAAAGGCCGGACGGGGAATACCGGTGGGCCATGGAGGCCCTGTCCTCCATAACCTACCGGGGCCAAAGGGCCGCCCTGGGCTATTTCATGGATACCACCGAACGCAGGCAGGCCGAAGAAGACTTGCGGCGGAAAACCGCCGAACTCCAGGAAGCCTGCGAGAAACTGCAACAGCTCGACGCGCTGAAATCCGGCTTTTTGTCCACAGTGTCGCATGAATTGAGAACCCCCCTGACCTCCATTCTGGGCTTCTCCAAAATGGTCAGAAAGAAATTGGAGGAACTGCTGTTCCCCCTGCTGCCGGCCGGGGACAAAAAGATCGGCCGGGTCGTGGACCAGGTCACCGGTAACCTCGACATCATCGTCGCCGAAGGGGAAAGGCTGACCAACCTGATCAACGACGTCCTGGATATCGCCAAGATGGAGGCCGGTAAAATCGAGTGGAAGAGCGAGACGGTCTCCCTGGTCGAAGTCATGGAGCGGGCCATCGCCGCCACGGCTTCCCTGGTGGAGGACGCCGGCCTGACCCTGGTGCGGGAGATGGACGACGACCTGCCCTGCCTTTCCGGCGACCGCGACCGTCTGATCCAGACGGTCATCAACCTTATTTCCAACGCCGTAAAGTTTACCGCCTCGGGAACGGTTACCTGCCGGGCCGGCCGCGGCGAGGCCGGTTTAACCGTCGCTGTCGCCGACACGGGGATAGGCATCGCGCTTGAGAATCAACAAAAGGTGTTCGAGAAGTTCATCCAGACGGGAGACACCCTCACCGACAAACCCAAAGGCAGCGGCCTGGGTCTCTCCATCTGTCGGGAGATAGTGGAACATCATGGTGGAAGGATATGGGTGGAGAGTGCACCCGGCCGGGGCAGCACCTTCTGCTTTTCCCTTCCCCTCCCGGAGCCGTTGCCGGTGAGCGGCGATCCGGACCTGTTGGTGCGGCAGCTGGCCCGGCACGTCAAAACGGTGACGGCCGGGGACAAGAGCGACATCCTGGTCGTCGACGACGATCCCAACATCCGGGAACTGCTGCGCCAGGAACTGGAGTCCGCCGGCTACGGGGTCAGGGAGGCGGACGACGCCCTGGCGGCCATCGCGGAGGTCCGGAGGAAGTGGCCGGATCTCGTCATCCTGGACGTCATGATGCCGGGCATGAACGGCTTCGACCTCGCCGCCGTACTGAAGGCGGACCCCAATACCATGCGGATACCGATCGTAATCCTGTCGGTGATCGACGATTCCGACCGTGGTTACCGCATCGGCGTCGACCGCTACCTGACCAAGCCCGTGAACATGGAGGATTTGCTGAGTGAGGTGGAGTCGCTGCTATCGGCCGGACAAACGCGGCGGCGGGTCATGGTGGTAGACGAGGACGCGCAAGTCCTCCGGACCATAACCGGGATGTTCACGGCCAACGGTTACACGGCCTTCGGCACCTCCGACGGCGACGAGGCCCTGAAAATGGCGGAGGAACTCAAGCCGGACATGGTCATCATGGACAACGAAACCTCAATGCGTCTCAACGTGGTGAAGACTCTGCGTTTCGAAAACGGGCTGGAGAACGCCTTTTTCCTGCTGCTCACCCGGCCGGACGGAGGGGGATGCGTTTGAAAGACGGCCCGCGGCGGGCAGGCAGAACGAAAAAGTGCTGCCCCGGCCCGGTTCGCTCGTAAGCCAGATCCTCCCCCCGTGCCGCTGGACTATCCGCCTGGCGATCGCCAGGCCCAGCCCCGTTCCCGCCGGTTTGGCCGTCAGCGTATCGCCCAACTGGCGGAAATCTTCGAAAACCTTGTCCCATTCCTGCCTGGGAATACCGATGCCCGTGTCCGTTACGCGGACCGTCACGCCTTCCCCGGAGCCGCGGACCACGCAGGCAACCGAGCCCCGGGAGGTAAATTTCACGGCGTTGGCGAGCAGGTTGGAAACCACCCGGCCAAGCCGGTCGGGGTCACCCATGACCTCCGGCAGGCCTGGTTCTATATCCACGGCCAGTTCCAGGCCCTTGGTCCGGACGAGGGGTTCGGCTGCAGCCACGGCGTGACCGACAACCTCACCGACCCTTAGCGGTTCGTTTCGCCACCGGGCCCCGTCCCCCTCCATTTTGGCCAGGTCCATGACCTCATCGACCAGGGTGGCCAGCTTTTCCGCCTCCCGCACGATGATGTCCAGGTTGCCGGAGATCTGCCCGACCGCCCGGGCCAGCTTTTTCTCGCCGGCTTCAAGCCTCGGAACCACCGCCTCCCCGAACCTCTTCCGGGTGGTCATGGCAAAACCCAGCACGGAGGTCAGAGGCGTGCGCAATTCGTGGGATACGCCGGACAGAAAGGCCGATTTCACCCTGTCCAGTTCCTGGAGCCTTTGGTTGGACAGTACGAGCCTTTGGTTCTGAATCTCCAGTGTCTCCCTGACCTGTTCGAGTTCGGCCGTTCTTTCCACCACGTTTTGCTCCAGACAGGCCCGGAGGGAATTGACCTCCGCCGCAGCCAGGTTGTAGTTGGTGCTGAATGTGATGATTTCCTCGTCGGTCGAAGCAGGGAAGAAAACACCCTCCCCTCCGGACGCCAGTTCGGCGGCGGCCCGGCCGATTTGTTGCAGGGATGTGGCGAATGTCTTCCACAGGGCATAAATGATCAGGCCGTGGGTGAGCATACCGATCAGGAGGAATGCGGCGACGTCCGTACCCGATGCGCCCCCGGTGATGATGAACGTAAGAATACCCATGCTCAGGGCGATCAGGAAAAGCAGGTAGTATGCCTTTGTCCGCAGGCTGAAAAGGCATTGGTCCGGGTATCCGACCCCTCTTTTGTGCAATGACTTCTTTAACGTTGTTATTAACGGGCCGGTATAATATTCTGTAACAATAAACGTAAAGAATGTATGAATAACAGTTACAACGATTCCCACGCCAACCATAATCACCGTATAGAATATATTACTTCCCGCAACCCCGACCATCAGGGCGACAAAAGTCGCTATGCCGAACGTGTAAAGGCCGGTGCCACGGGCGTTGTCCAGCGGAAGCCGCTCTACAGCCCGCAGCAGCCGCAAGAGGTCCCGGTCGGTGAAAGATGACGTGTCCCGCAAGGGATAATTCCCGTGCAGCATCCGGTTGATCATTTTTATGTTGCCGGGATAACCGGGGAAGCCGAACCGTTGCAACAATCCGCACTGGACATAGCGGGACAGGCTGCCGGCCACCACCCCGGCCACGGTGGACAGAAGCAGGACCCGCAGGAGCTGGCCCCGGAATCCCGGGACCGCCGCGATGATGAAGAACCCGTAGGCCGCGGCCAGCCAAATGCCGGGGGCATACGCCAAATCCACCGCCAGGGCGTAGGCGGTGCGGCCGGCAACCTGATCGAACAGCTTCACGATCTCTTCCCTTCCCCCGCCGGTAACGCACGGTACCGGTCCATCCGGAATTGTAGCAGGCCGACGACCCCGTCGCCATGTACTACCGTACAATCCGCGGAAAAAACAGGCGGGGAAGGGCTTTCCCCCGGGACGGTTGTTCCCGCCTTACTCCGCCGGGAGATTCAGGACCGCCCGGGCCCGGGCCACGATCTCGTCCGGGTTGAACGGCTTCGTGACGTAGGCGTCGGCCCCGGCTTCCAGACCCTTTTGCCGGTCGAACTCCTGACCCTTGGCCGTGAGCAGGACCACGTAGACTCCCTCCAGGCCCAGGTCGTGCTTCACCGCGCGGCATACCTCGAAGCCGTTCATCCGGGGCATCATCACGTCGAGCAGGACCAGTTCGGGCCGCTCTTCCCTGATGATCGCCAGGGCCGCCTCACCGTTATCGGCCAGGAGGAGATCCACTCCCTGGTCCTCCAGGTCCTCCATGGTCTGCTCAAGCAGGATCCGGATGTGGGGTTCGTCGTCAACAATGAGGATTTTGGGCATCTTGAATACCTCCGGCAATATTTTCCCATTCCGCCGCGGTCAGGGCGTCCAGGAACCGGCGGCAGGACGGGGAAACCGCGGTAAAGCGGGCCAGGCACGAACCCGGGCCGCTTTGCGCTTTGGCCTGCACCTCGGCCAGTACGGACCGGTCGCCGGGGGACAGGATCTCGATCTTGAGGGCCGCGAGATCCGGGATGGTTCCCGCTGTGAAAATCTGGGCCGCCCGGCGCGACACCTTGCGCAGGCGGCCGGACAGGACCTCCCCCGTATACTGGTTTTCCTCGATGAGCATGATCCTGACCGGCAGTTCTTCGGACAGTTCGACCAGTTCCGGCTCGCCGGCCGGCAAGTCGAGATGGTAGGGGGCGCCCAGTCCCCCGACATCGTAAATGGTCAGGGGCGAGCGGAGGCCTTTGGGATGAATCTCCTTCCGGTCCCTTACCTTGACCTGTACCCGGCTGGAGCGCAGGGTTGCGGCCGACACCAGGACCTGACCGCCCAGGGTGCAGGACTCGATCCGGGCGGCCACGTTGACCTCGTTGCCCACGCAGCCGTACTTGGTCCTTTTCTCGGACCCGATGTTGCCGGCGATAACCTGCCCGGTGTTGATCCCGACGCCCATCTCAATCTCCGGGTAGCCGTTGGTCCTGTTCCAACCGTTGACCCCGTGCATGGCCGACTGCATTTCGATGGCGCAGGCCAGGGCCAGGGAAGCGTGGTCCCCCACCGGTAGGGGAGCGCCGAAAACCACCATTATGGCGTCGCCGACGAACTCCAGGACCGTCCCGTGGTACTTCTGAATGATCTCCACCATTTCCTTGAGGTAGTTGTTGATGACGGCCACCACGCCCTCCGGCGGCAGCGATTCGGAGAGCTGGGTAAAGCCTCGCAGGTCGGTCATCATGATGGTCACGGTAACCTTGCCGCCGCCCAGCTTGAGCCCCTCCCGGCCGTCGACCAGCCTCCTGACGACCTCGTCGGACAAAAAGCGGCCGAAGGTTTCCCGGATGAAGGCGAGAGAGGCGTTCTCCATGGCCACCGCCGCCTGGAAGGCCAGGGTGGTAAGCAGCTTCAAGTCCCCCGCCCCGTATTCCACCGGCTTGGTGCTGACGACCCTGATCACGCCGGTAACCTTGTCCTTCACCTTCAGGGGCACGCACAACAGGGAGCGGACCTCCGCCGGTTCCCCGGTTGCGCGCGGATCGCGCCGCACATCGTTGACGATCTCGCCCCGGCCGCTACGCCAAACGCCGCCGGTCAACCCTTCTTCG
>JAJYZD010000066.1 GCA_021800315.1 Bacillota bacterium
CACCCGGGCATCTCTCCCGGCCAATGTTGGAAAGGCTTTTTACGCACGGCGCACCGCTCGCTGACATCCCCGCTCGCTTTTAACGCCGTGCCACAGGGCATGGGATTAGGGAAGCATCCCAAGGTGCGATGACCTTCCCAACGTAGCGTGGTTCAATCGCCTAGTCCATCGGCTCCCACACTGAGGCGGGTCATAGCGCGGTAAGGTTGTGCCCGAAGGCAACTCATGCCGCTTTCCCGTCAAAAGACGTAAGCTTGTCGAGTGTCCTCCACAAACCCACGGCTTTAGCCGTGGGATCTATGACCTTACTCCGACTCTTCGATCTTGCGGATGGATTCTTCCAGCCATTCGATCGAGGCCTTAACGTGCTTGAGGCCGGCCTCCAGGGTCAGGCTCCAGAAGAGCCCGTCCCGCACAAGACCCTCTGCTTTACCTCGTAGCCGGTCATGGGACGGTAGTTCAGGAAGCCCAGCAGGGCGTGTTTCAAAGACAACCGGCAGGCACCTCTATCCTTATGGTTTTATGACCATATGGTTATATACAACCATGGCCGGATAGATTTGTCAAGGGAAAATTTCCTGGATGCCATTTTTCGTCAGGCGGGATCCAAAAGGGAAAATGGCCGTCGGGCTGGTAAATGCGGTCTGTTTCCCAGGTAAAAGGTAAGGGGCCCTCCGTTCGCCCGGCCAAACGCCGTTTGGTGGCTATCAGCCCGCCGTCAAGGGCCCCGATCCGCTGAAAACTCCCAGTGGTTTTCCCGGTTCAAGCAGGAACGGCACCGGCTGCAGCCAATACATACAAAGACACCCGCGGGTGAAAACTTTTTTCCAACCCGGCCGGAAAGGAGACATGATCATCCCTTGCTGAATTCAACCGCGCAAAACTGGCTGAAGGGCTTGCACATCTCCTTCGGCGCCGCCTGGATCGGCGCCGGCGCCTCCATCCTGCTTTTGTCCTACGTCAAGGGCTTTCCCGGCGACGAACTCTATGCCGTAAGCGCCGCTCAAAAGTTTCTGGACGATAGAATCGTCGTTCCCGCCGCCTACGGCTCCCTGATCACCGGAATCCTGTACTCCTGGCTCACCGAGTGGGGTTTCTTCAAGTTTACCTGGGTCGCGGTCAAGTGGGTGCTCATGGTCGCCCAGATCGTCTTCGCCTCCGCCTGGCTGGGACGCTGGATCAATGACGCGGCGGCCATAACGGCGGCCCGAAAGGGCATGGCCCCGCTCAATCCCGCCTACCTGCACGACCAACTGATGATAGCCCGGTTCGGCCCCCTGCAGGTCGCATTCCTGGTGGTCATGGTGTTTGTAGCGGTGCTTAAGCCCTGGGGGAAAAGGAACCGGCGGCCGGCCTGATACCAGACCTCGCACGGGAGAGAGAGGGGAGTGGGGAAACATGGACATACCGTTTGAAGCCTGGTACGCGACCATCGCCGCGCGCCGTTCCCGGCGCCGCTTCGACCCCGCCCTGCCGGATGGAACCCTGCTGGAGCGGATGCGCGAGGTCTGCGAACAATTCCGCCCCTTCCCGGGTGTCCGGGCCGTTTTGGTCACCCGGGCGGCGGAAGACGTATTCAAGGGATTGGCCGGGGCCTACGGCAAGGTCAAGGACGCCCCCGCGTTCGTCGCCTTCATCGGACGGGCCGACGACCCGGCCGTTCAGGAGAAGGTGGGTTACCTGGGGGAAGGAATCGTCCTGGAGGCCACGTCTTTGGGCCTGGGGACCTGCTGGGTGGGCGGCTTCTTCCGGCCGGAGGTGGCGGCTGCCCTGGCCGGAGCCGCGAGCGGAGAGATAATCCCGGCGGTGACACCCCTGGGGAACCCGGTGGCAGCGTGGACGGCGGAGGAACGTCTGATGACCGGTTTCGGGCGCACCCACCGGCGCAAACCTTTGACCGCGTTGGTCGCCGGGATGCCGGAGCCGGAGTGGCCGGCCTGGGTGAGGCAGGGTCTTACGGCCGCCAGGCTGGCTCCTTCGGCGGTCAACCGGCAGCCCTGGCGCTTCCGGGTGGCGGGGGACTCGGTCACCGTGGCGGTGGATGATCCCAGGAACAGTTATCACATCTCCAAGCGGCTGGATTGCGGCATAGCCATGCTGCACCTGGAGGTGGGCGCGCAAAAGGCCGGTGGGAAGGGCCGGTGGGAATTCCTGGCCGAACCCCGGGTAGCCCGCTTCGCGGTGGCCGGAACAACGAATCCGGATTAATGCTTGCTTTCTTACCACTTGGTATAGTAAAATGTTCAGCGTTGGGAGGTGAACACATTGCCTAACATAAAGTCAGCCGAAAAACGGGTGGAACTGGCCCGCAAGCGTACCGCGCGCAACGCCGCCATAAAATCGGCCACCCGGACCGCGGTGAAAAAGTTTGAAACGGCTTTCGGGCAGCACGACGCCCCCGCGACGGCCGCCAGCTTCAAGAAGGCCGCTATTGCCTTGGACAAAGCGGTTTCCAAGGGTGTACTGCACAAGAACACGGCCGCCCGTAAAAAGTCCCGGCTCGCCAAGAAAGCCAACAAACTGGCCCAGGCTTAAGCCTTTCCAGGACCGCCCGCCGGGCGGTCCCGCTTTGCGGCCATGGACAGCAGGAAGTCGAAAAAGCCCGGGTAAAACTCCTGCCGGCCCGTCTTGATGCCGGCGTCCAGTCCGGCCAGCCCGGCCAGGGCGCTTTCCATCTGGACGGCCGTGAAGCGGCCTGAACTCTCCCACACTTTGCGCGCCACGAAGGGGTGCAACTTGTTCCTGGTCCCGAACTCCTGGCCGGTGCCCCCGGACCGGCGCCATTCCACCGCCAGCAGGATGAGCCGCATCTGCCTGGCGACCATGGTGAGGATGAGCTGGGGCGGCTCTCTCATGGCCATCAACTCGTCAATGCCCTCCATGGCACCGGACCACTTCTTCTCCGCGACGGCGTCCACCACGGCGAAGATATTCTCCTCCACCCAGCGGGATCCCACCGCGGCGAGGACCTTTTCGTCGATCCTCTTTTCCTCCCAGGCATAAAGAACGGCTTTGTTCAACTCGTTGTCGATCATCTGCAGGCTGCGGCCGCAGGACACCATGAGGATGTCGACCGCGCCGCGCGTGATTTGAAAACCTTCCCGCTTCAAGCGCTCGGTGATCCAGCGGCCCAGTTCCCGCGCGTCGGGGGCCGCGAACTCGAGGACCAGACCGGTCGCATCCACCGCCTTGAACAGGACCCGGCGGCGGTCCACGGTTTCCCCGGCCAGGAAAACCAGGCAGGCCCCGGGTAACGGCTTTTTTATGTAAGCGGTCAGTTTGTCCGCATCAAACCCCTTCTCCCCCTCCTGGGAACGGAAAAAGGGGGCGTTTCTCACCACCACCAGGCGCCACCCGGCCGCCACCGGAGGTGTCCGGATGCAGCCGAGGATTTCCGGGGGAGGGCACTCTTCACCGTCGAGCACATCCAGGTTGAACGGGTCGCCCACCCCGCCCAGCAGCTTCTTCTGCAACAGGGCCAGGGCCCGGTCGCGCAGAAAGTCCTCCTTGCCGTAAAACAGGTAGACCGGGGCGATCTTGCCCCCGGCCAGATCCGTCCGCAGACGGTCGAAGGAACTCAATGGGTATCCCCCTTCATCCGGGCCTCCACGGCGGCCACCTTGCCCTGGATCGAAAGCGTCCGGTCACGCCGGTCGTCGATGCGCAAGGTGGTTACCACCCGGTCCACCCCCCTGGCAAAGGTCTGCTCGTGCATGCGCCGGGCCAAGGCCAGCAGCAGGGACAACTCCCCCTCCATGATCGTTCCCATGGCCGTCAGTTGGTACTTGACCGGCTGGCCCTCCAGCACGGCCAGACAACCGGCGACGTAGGCGCTGATGCTGGCCGAAGGCGTCCCCACCGGCACGACGGTAATCTCCACAAGCGCCACTTACGCTGCACCCCCCAAGTTTTCCCCGGAACAATTTGGAAGCAACCTTACTCCTGACACATAAAACAACGCCCAACCGGCCCAAGCCGTCAAGCGCCGCTCGCAGTCAGCACCCGCACTTCATCCCCGACCCGCACGGTACCCCCCGTCAGGACGCGGACGAAAATGCCTTCGCGGGGCATGACGCAGTCGCCGGTGAGCTTGAAGATGGCGCAACCGGCGTGGCACTTCTTGCCGATCTGGGTTACTTCGCCCACCGCTTCCCCTCCCAGGGCGAGCCTGGTGCCGATCGGCAGTTCGTGCAGGACCAGGCCTTCCACGGTCAGGTTCTCGGCGAAATCGCCGGGTCCGACGTCCAGTCCCTTCTCCCGCATCCGTCCGATACTCTCCACCGCCAGCAGGCTGACCTGACGGTGCCAGGGCCCGGCGTGGGCATCCCCTTCGAGACCCCATTCGGGCACCATGCGGCCTTCACCGACGTTCTCCTTGCGGACCCCTTTATCCTTGCTGGTGCAGACGGCCGTTATCCTGGCCACGGTCCTTCCCCCCCGCGCCGGTAGGCGCCGCTACGCCCACCGGTTTTTTCCACCAGGCGGACCCGCTCGATGGACATGGACCGATCCACCGCCTTCAACATGTCGTAAACCGTCAGAGCGGCGACGGACACGGCCGTGAGGGCCTCCATCTCCACGCCCGTCCTGCCTTCCGTACTCACCCCGGCCTCAATGAGCACCCGGTCCGGCGCCATTGGTACCATGTCCACCCTGATCCCGGTCAGGGGCAGGGGGTGGGCCAGGGGGATGAGGCGCCCCGTTTCCTTGGCCGCCATGATGCCGGCCACTCTCGCCGCCGCCAGCACGTCGCCCTTGGCCGCGCCGCCCGCGACCAGGAGATCCAGCGTCGCCGCAGCCATGACCACCTCGCCCCGGGCGACGGCTTCCCGCCTGGTGACCGGCTTGTTCCCCACATCCACCATGCGGGCCCGGCCGCGGTTGTCCAGATGCGTCAATTCCGCCATGATCCTCACCCTCCCAGTTGGGACATGGAGCGTTGATCCCGCCAGCCGCCGTCCAACCGGTGGCCGGACGGCTTCCCGGCCGCGGCAATCCGGATGACGTCCGCCAATTCCGCGATGGATGCCCCGCCCCGCACGAGTTCCCGGACATCCGTCTCCGCGGCGTGGTAGAGGCACGGGCGCAAAGCCCCGGTGGCGGTCAGGCGCAACCGGTTGCAACTCCCGCAAAAATGGTCGGACAGCGCCGGGATAAAGCCGACCGTCCCCTGGGCCCCCGGCAGACGGAAATAGCGGGCCGGACCACCGCCCGCCGGCGGGTGGGCGGGTTCCCAATCCCCCCAGCCGGCCAGCTTCTCCCTGATGACGGCCGCCGTGACCAGGCGGTCCGGCGCCCACCCGGCGGCAAAACGGATAGGCATCAGCTCGATGAACCGGACGTGCAGAGCCCGGTCCAGGGTCAGACGGGCCAGGTCCTCCACCTCGTCGTCGTTGACGCCCCGCACGAGCACGGTGTTGATCTTGACCGGGGCCAGCCCCTCCGCCAGGGCCGCCTCTATGCCCCGCCAAACCCGGTCCAGGTCGCCGCCGCGGGTTATGGCCGCGTAGCGCTCCGGCCGCAGGGTATCCAAACTTATATTCACCCGGGCCAAGCCCGCCGCCTTCAGTTCCCCGGCCATGCCGGCCAGGAGGACGCCGTTGGTGGTCAGGGCGATATCCAAATCGGCGCGAAGGCCGGCCACCGTCCGGATGAGACCGGGCAGCCCCTTGCGCAGAAGCGGCTCCCCGCCGGTAAAACGGACCCGCCGGACGCCGGCTGTCGTCGCCGCCTCGATCAGGCGCGCAAACTCCTCCAGAGTCAGGATCCGGCCCCGGTCCACCAGGGGCACCCCGTCCTCCGGCATGCAGTAGAAGCAGCGCAGGTTGCAGCGATCGGTAACCGAAACCCTGAGATAATCTATCCGCCGGCCCAGCTTATCCTGCAAGGTCATCCACTCCCGTCAGTACGTATCGCCGTAGCCGGACAGGACCTGCGCGCCGGTAGCCGGCCGCCCGTATCCGGCACCCGTGTAAGAGCGGGCGTGGGCTTCACCCGGCCTGACGCCTCCCCTTGTCTTTCCTGGCCAATATTATATACCGGCGGGGAAGACAAGGAAAGACCCCCTTTTAGCGGGCACTGGTCCGGGGAATATCTTGCCAGACGGCCCCGGACCTGGTATCATGCCGGTATAAAGGGGGGGGGCGCGATGAACGTCGCCTATTTCGACTGCCGGGGGGGACTGTCCGTGCAGGCGGCCCTGGCCGCCCTGCGGGAGGCGGCCGGAGCGGAGCCGGTCGCCCAAACGCCGGCAAACCTGGCCGAAACCATCCTGGCCGGACTGGGACCCTGCCCGCCGGAAGAAAAAGAGGCCCTCTACGCCTTCGACCATCTCTTGCAGGCCCTGGCGGTAAAAACCGTCCATTTCTCGCCCCTGCCGCTGGCCCGCCTGGCCGAAGGCGCCGCCGGCTTCCTGGCCGGCGTGCCCGTACAGGGGGACGGCGGTCCGGTCACCGTTGCGGGGGCGGCCCTGGTCCGGGCCCTTAACCACGGCGGGGACCCGCCCTTCCTCTTGAAGGCCTCCGGTACCGGCCGGGGCCGGGGGGCCTTGGTGCGGGCCTACCTGGGCGGGGTCGACACCGGGGACGAGGTCGTGGTGCTGGAGACCAACCTGGACGACTTCAACCCCGAATTCCACCCCCACCTGTCCGACCTGCTCCTTACGGCCGGAGCCCTGGATGTCTTCCTCACCCCGGTGATCATGAAAAAAGGACGCCCCGGCACCATGATAACGGTGCTGGCGCCGCCGGACACCTGGCGGGACCTGGCGCGGGTCATCCTGGACCAGTCAACCTCCCTGGGGGTGCGCTCCCGCCGGGAAAACCGCCTGGTTCTACCGCGCCGGCTGATCGAAGTGGCTACGCCTTACGGAACGGTGCGGGCCAAGGTGGCCGAGTGTCCGGACGGACGGCGGAAGGTGAAGCCGGAATACGAGGATTGCCGGAAAATCGCCCTGGCCGGCGGCCTGCCCCTGACCGAGGTTTACCGGGAAGCGCTTGCCGCGGCCTGGCGGCTGGTACCCGCCCCGGGGAAGGAAACCACCGGAAAGAATTCAGGCGCCGCGCTCGCTGATGAATAGCCGGCCGTCCGTGCCCAGGGAAGCCAGCAGAACCTGTTCCGGGACCAGGCCCCGGCGGCCCAGTTCGGCGGCCAGCCAGCCCTCGTTGAGCCCCGCCTGCCGGAGGTTGTCGTAAAGCACCTGCCCGTCCATGACCAGGACCGCCGGCAGGCCCTCGTACTCCGTCGTCAAACCCAGATCCGCCGGGGTGACCGGACGCTTCTGGGACCGGGGCACAACGGTCAGCTTCCCCGATGTCTCCAGGACGGCGAACTCCACGTCGCCGATGTCGGCCATTCCCGCCTCCCGCAGCTGGGTCAGCAGATCGTCCAGGTTGTAGCGGCTCCGGCGCATCTCATCCGCCATCAGGCGGCCGTTTTTGATGATCACCTGGGCCCGGCCGTCGATGAGCAGGCGGATCTTCCGGTTCCTGAGTGCCAGGTAGGAAAACCCCACCTCCAAAAAACCCAGGACAACCACGGGCAGGATGCCGTGCCACAGGGGTATGTCGGAGGACTCCATGGGAATGGCCGCCAGTTCGGCGATGATAATGGCCACCACCAGGTCGAAGGGGGAAAGCTGGCCGACCTCCCGCTTGCCCATGAGCCGCACTACCAGAAGGACGAAGAAATAGATGATGATGGTACGGTAAACGTGGTTGAGCATCGGGGTGACCAACACCAAGACCGTCCCCCCTCCTCCCGCCGCGAAAACCACCACGTACCTTCCACCGTGTTTTCATCCCCGCCGTGCACCTGGTGAGGTACGGCCGCCCGGGCCCCCGGCGGGGTAAATTACCGGCTTAAGCTCCGCGCCTTCCTAAAGGGTGTCACCGGCAAATAGCATCTGCAGGAGGGATGAAGTCCATACGGAGGTTCCCCGGGCGCTTATTTCCCCCGCTCGGGCCGGCTCGTTCGCGCCCGCGATCCCCTCCCGCCAGGCTTCCGGAAGGCCGCTCTCCACCGCGGCGCCCGCCGGGAGAAGTTCCATGGGGATACGCAAGGCCTGGGTGTCCGTCAATGCATCATCACCCGAATGTCTTAGGTTCGCCCGCCTACCCGCTCAGACCGAACACCGGTTCGTTGTCCGCGATGAACACGACGGCTTCGCCCAGGTGGCAGAGGTAGCTCACGTAGGCCAGGACCGACGTGCGGTACAGGAGATAGGAGGCATCGCTGGCCACGGTGATCCCCAGCCGGGCCAGGAGTCTCTTGAGCAGGGAGGAAACCGGCAGGGGTTCTGCCCGCAGCAGGGTTCGCACCAGATCCACCTGGCGCAGCACGGTATCCCGGTTGCGGTCCAGGACGGCCGAAGGATAGTCAAGCGCCGGACCGTGCCCCGGGACGGTAGCACGGGCCGGACATTCGCGCACCCTGGTCAGCGAGGCCAGGTAGGCCGGAATGTCGGTGTTGTAAGGGATGACGTGCCTGGCCAGCACGTCCGTCCCGAAGAAGCTGTCCGCGGCGAAGAGGACCCCCTCGCCCAACACCCCGACCTGGCCCAGGCTGTGCCCGCCCAGGTCTATTATGTCCAGGTCGCGGAACCTGGCGCCCGGCCGCAGGATACCGCTGACGGACGAGGGTTGGGCCAGGAGGAACTTGTGCCGCAGGCCGGGCCAGGGAGAAGCCCCGCCCGTGAGGTACAGCGG
This sequence comes from Bacillota bacterium, assembly GCA_021800315.1. Lineage (GTDB taxonomy): Bacteria > Bacillota > Desulfotomaculia > Desulfotomaculales > JAJYZD01 > JAJYZD01. Next base: position 8,706 of record JAJYZD010000066.1, read on the forward strand.
CTCCAGCAAGGGATTTTCGATGAACGGTGCCTCCGCCGGGGAGGCGTACACCGGCACGCCAGCCCCGGACAGCCAGGCGTTGCCGCCGATGTGGTCGGCGTGGGAGTGCGTGCTGATCACCGCCACCGGTTCCCGGTCCTGGTCGCGCAGGATCCTGACCGCCTTTTTGGCGGTCGCCGCGTCGCTACCGGCGTCGATCAGCACGACCTGTCCGGGCCCGCAGGCCACGCACCCTATATTGGTTGAACCGGCAATATAGCCGGCTCCGTCCGTCAGTTGCATGTACCCTGCCACAGCGACCTCCGTCCGACCGGTTTTGTCCGGTACTTTCGCGTCTTGCGCCGCCGATTCCTTCCCCCGGCGGAGAAAATCCGCATCCCCGATACCTGAACGACGATTAACAATATGACCAAAATTCCCCCGGGGCAAGGGAAACCCTCCCCTTTGTCGAAATAATTCCCCCAATCAAAACATTTCCAAAAGGAGAGGTGGTCTGTAGATGTTCATGTTCCGCTCACGGCGCCGCTTGCCCGTCATCCTGGCGGTGGTGACCGCCCTCGTCCTCGTGGCGGTCCTCGCGGGTTGCGGCACCAGTGGTTCCACAGCCTCCAGTGTTCCCAGCCAGATTACCATCGGCACCCTCTATGCCCAATCGGGCGCTTTCGCTACCGCCAGCATGGGCGAGTACCAGGGCCTGCAGTTCTGGGCCAACCAGGTCAACAAGAACGGCGGCGTGCTGGTCAAAGCCTACAACAAGAAGATACCGGTCAAAATCATAGCCTACAACGACAACAGCGACACGGCCACCGCCGGCAACCTTTACAACCAGTTGATCACCCAGAACAAGGTCAACATGCTGGTGGCGGACTTCGGTTCGGTCCTCACCTCGGTGGCCGTACCCATCGCCAAGGAACACAAGGTGCTCCTGTATGATCCGACCGGAACCGGGGCCAGCTTCTTCACCCCGGACAACCCGTACCTGGTCCTGACCTCGCTGCCTTCCTCGGGAATCTGGCCGACTTCCCTGGCCAACTTCCTGCTCGAGAAGAAGATCGGCAAAATCGCGGTGGTGTACGCCTCCAACGACTTCGACCAGTCCCAGGCCAAGACCCTCAAGAGCATCCTGGCCGGCGGCGGCGTGACCCCCGTCTACTACCAGGCCGTGCCCACCTCGACCAAGAATTACGGCGTCATCCTGAGCGACATCGCGGCCAAGAAGCCCGACGCCGTAATCGAATTCGGGTATGACACGAACGACATCGCCTTCCTGCAGGGCATCAGGAACGGCGGCTACAAGTTCAACATGGTCTTCACCGTCTTCCCCGGCCAGCAGTTAGCCCTGATCGACAAGGCGGTGGGCAACGCGGGCGTGGCGTATACCTACAGCTATCCGACCCCGCCGCTCTTCGGCTATAACAACGTCAACTACGGCCTGGGTCTGAATGCCTTCGTCAAGACCTACGAGGCGGCCAACAACGTCAAGAACGTCAACTTCCTCAACATCGCCGGATACACCGCCGGCCTGGTCATCCAGAAGTCGCTGGAGAACGCGGCCAGCCTCAAGGCGAAAGACCTGCGCGCGGCCGTGAACACCTTCTCGGGCAGCATGAACACCCTGGACGGCGCCTTCAAGATCGATCCCGCCACCGGCGCCCAGGAGGGTGAACTCCTGCCGGTCGCCCAGTTCCAGCCTTCGGGCGGCACCCTGAAGCCGGTCATCGTCTACCCGGCCAATCTGGCCACCGGCAAAGCGGTCTACCCGGCTCCTTAAACGGGAATTCCAACCGGCAGCCTGATCAGCGGGAGCCCCGGCATGCGGTGAGGGGCTCCCGCCCCTTGTAGGGGGGCCGGTTGAACCTGCCCGGCGCACAGAAAGGATGGTCACCCGATATGTTGGAGTTTTCCCTCATCGCCGGGATCCTGTTCGGCCTCTTTTTCGCCCTGGTGGGCATGGGTTTGAACCTCGTCTTCGGCGTAATGCGCATCGTCAACCTGGCCCACGGCGACTTCATGATGCTGGGCGCCTTCGGCGCCTTCTGGGCCTACAACCTGCTGGGCTGGAACCCGCTGGTAACCATTCCCGTACAAGGCCTGGCTTTCGTCCTGGCCGGTATGGCCCTTTATTATCTCCTGGTGCCCCGCCTCGTGGCCCTGAAGGATTTCGAGATGATTTCCCTGGTCCTGTTCTTCGGGCTTTCCCAGACCATTGAGGCGCTGGCCGTGCTCGCTTTCGGCAACAACCCGCGATCCATCTTCCAGCCCGTCTTTGGCCAAGCCCCGGTGCACTTCCTCGGCCGGACCTTTCCGGTCGCCTGGCCGGTCAGCGCCGCGGTGAGCTTGTTTTTCCTGATCCTGGTCTACTTTTATCTTTACCGCACCCGGGCCGGCTACGCCACCAGGGCGGTCATGGCCAGCCGCGACGAGGCCTCGGCCAGCGGCGTCAATGTCGACCGGATCTCGGCCCTGACCTTCGGCCTGGGCCTCCTGCTGGCCTCGGTGGCCGGCATGCTCAGCCTGTTCATGCTGGGTTCGGTAAGTCCCGATTTCGGCGGCAACATAACCATCACCGCGTTTGCCGTGATCGTCTTCGGCGGTTTGGGCGACCCGGTGGGAACCGTGCTGGGCGGCCTGCTTTACGGCATCGGCCTGATGGTGATGGAAAGCTACCTGTCCTCCTGGGCCAACATCCTGCCCTACGTCCTGCTTCTGGCCACCCTCCTGGTCAAACCGGGCGGCATCATGGGAAAGGAGGTCCGCCATGTTTAGGAAACCGCTCGACCTGGGGCTGGTCGTCCTCATCCCCGTGCTGTTCGCCCTGGCTCCCCTCGCCTACAACAACCAACTCCTGCTCTTCAACGCCATGGTGTTTCTGGCGCTGGCCCAGGGCATCAACATCATTTACGGCTTTACCGGCTACCTGCCCTTCGGCTACGTGGGCTTTTTCGGAGCCGGAGCCTACGGGGCCTCCCTGACGGTCATGTTCCTCCATCTGCCGGCGCCGGTAGCGGTCCTTCTCGGCGGTCTGACGGCTCTGGCGCTCGGTCTCGTCCTCTCCCCGCTCCTGCGCCTTTCCGGCGTCTATTTCGCCATCGCGTCCCTGGCCGCCTCCGAGGCCGTCTATTACGTGATAGCCAACCCCGGCCTGGTCAACATCACCAAGGGACCGTACGGCGTCAGCCTGGACAGGGTCTACTCCCCCGAGTTCAGTTACCTGGTCATGGCCGTAATCGTAGGCCTGGTCACGGCGGTGGTAGTCTATCTCAAGCGCTCCCACCTCGGCCTGTCCCTGAAGGCGGTGCGGGACGACCCCCTGAGTTCGGAGACGGCCGGCATTGACGTAAAACGCCAGCGGATGCTGGCCTGGAGTTGGAGCGCCCTTTTCGCCGGTCTGACCGGCGCCGTTTTCGCCTGGCAGATATCGGTCTTTTATCCGGGCACGGTCTTCGACCCCAGCATTTCCATTTTCGCCATCGTTTTCACCCTCTTCGGCGGGGCCGGCACGGTTTTGGGCCCGATCCTGGGCACCGTGGTACTCTACGGCGTCTACAACCTGATCGGCATCACCGAACCCCAGTACTTTCAGTTGATCTACGGAGTCCTCATCATGGTGCTGGTACTCTTCCTGCCGGAGGGCATCGTCTCCCTGCTGAAAAGGGGTGGCGCCAATGTCCTCTGAGGCGGTTTTGACGGCCCGCGACCTGGGTATCAGCTTCGGCAACCTCAAAGCGGTGGACGGCATCAGCCTCGACCTGAAACCCGGCGAAATCATGGGGCTGGTGGGACCCAACGGTTCCGGCAAGACCACTCTGGTGAACCTTGTCTCCGGCCTGTACCGGCCCGACCGCGGCGAAGTACGGCTGGGAGGGCGGAAGGTTACCGGCCTTGCGCCCCACCACCTGGCCAGGTTGGGCCTCAACCGGACCTTCCAGGTGCCCAAACCCTTTCATACGTTGACGGTGCGCGAAAACGTGGAACTGGCCGCTTTCTACACCCGGCAGGAACCGCACACGGCGGAAAAGGCCCTGGAATTCACCGAACTGGCCCCCCTGGCCGACCGCCTGGCCGGGAGCCTGAACGTGGGCCAGCAGAAGCTGCTGGATCTGGCCCGGGCCCTGGCCACCGGCCCCCGCATCCTGCTGGTGGACGAACTGGGAGCGGGACTCGGACCCATGGAACTGGACCAGGTGGCGGCCAAACTCCTGGAACTGGCCGGGACGGGGGTCGCGCTCCTGGTGGTGGAACATCTTCTGGCCTTCTTGAACCAGCTCACGTCCCGCGTGCTGGTCATGAACGCCGGGACCAGGATTTTCGAGGGAAAGCTGGCCGCGGCCGCCGAGGATCCCCTGGTGGTCGAAGTCTTTTTGGGGGGGTAGGGTTTTTGCAAGGCTTATTGGAAGTGACCGGCCTGGCGGGCGGCTACGGCCCCCTGCAGGTGCTCTGGGACATCGACCTGAACGTTAACGAGAGTGAAACCGTGGTCCTCCTCGGCCCCAACGGGGCGGGGAAAACCACCCTGCTCAAGGCCCTGGTGGGCCTGACCCCTCCCCGCACGGGAGGCATCCTGTTCCAGGGCCGGCCGATCGAAAAGCTGCGCACCGACCAGAAAATATGCCTGGGGATCTCGTTCATGACGGAAATGGGCGTGTTCACCAACCTTACGGTGGAGGAAAACCTCCGCCTGGGCGGTTACCACCAGCCGCGGGACCAGGTAAACAACCGCATCGGGGAATTCTACACCCTGTTCCCCGACCTGCACGGGCACCGGCACCACCTGGCCGGCGCGCTGTCCGGCGGCCAGCGCAAGATGCTGGGCCTGGTCAAGGCCTTCATGTCCCAACCCCGGCTGGTCATCATGGACGAACCTTCCTCCGGTCTGTCGCCCCGCTTTGTGGGGGAAGTGGTGAAGATGCTCTCGCGCCTGCGGACCGAAGGGGTCAGTTTCCTGATCGCCGAACAAAACGTCAAGTTCCTGGAGATAGCGGACCGGGTCTACGTCCTGGACGGCGGCCGGATCAATTTCAGCGGCACCGTGGAGGAACTGAAATCCAACCAGGCCATCAACGAAGCCTACTTCGGGCTCAAGGGGCACTGAGCCCTTCAAGTGGAACGGGGACCCGGACCATGGTCCCCGGTTCTTTTTGCCGGCAACAGCGCGGTCATCGGCACCCTCGTCGGATACGGCAGGCGTGGCACGGTGAGCGCCAGCCGGAACCTCAAGACAGACGGCATGGACAGCAGGTCCGGCAGCCTCAACCCCCGGGACAAGGAGCGGGAAGGTCACGGGGATAGAAAACCGGCCGTTTGAAGGTCGGGCGTGGCGGCCGCTATTAACTCGAAATGACGGTCGGTATGGACCAAGACGCAATGGTTGGTTACGGCAAAAGCAACAATTAGAATGTCCATCAACGGAACAGTAAGGCCCTGTTTGCGCAGTCTGAATCCGGATGAAGCCGTGTAGTGCCAGACCGCTGTTCCTCCGTCCAACATGGGGAGGGCGTCCAGGACTTTTTCCAGCTTGGCGAAGTCGTTTTCGTCGCGGGCGCCCAACAGCACCTCAGCCCTTACCGGCGGGGCCATTACGACGGCTTCCCGCAGCAGGGCTTCCCTCAGCCAGTCAATGATCCTTTGTTCACCGCCCCGGCGTAAACCTTTGATCCAGACAGACGTGTCAACCAGAAAGCGGTCACTCATCGCGGCGTAACTCCTCCAGGGACTGGTCATCAAGGATTAGATCGAAAGTTCCAAGACTCGCGGCCAGTTTCTGGATCCGCCTTTTCCGCACGAATTCTGTTAGAGCCGCTTCAATGGTTTCCGTAAATCCTTTTTTGCCGGCCAGTTCCATGGCTTCGCACAATAACCCACGGTCGACATACAAAGTCGTCTTCATTATCAGTCACCCCTGCTATAAAAATAACAGAAGAAATCGACGCTGTCAATAGATAGAAATCCGCGGGTCAAGGCTTGGCCCGGTCAGTGCAGAACGGGGATCCGGACAAGGGTCCCCGTTCTTTTGCCCGCCGGTTTCCCCGCAGCCCTGAACTTCCCCCAACCTCGTTCACAAATCGGAGAAAGTTAATAAACAGGGGGGTCAGGTTTTACTTAAGTTTCCCTGGTTGAAAGCCGCCACCGGCTTGCTCGCGGCCGCGCTCGTAGCGGCGCCCGCCGGCATCGCAAACGGCCGCCACGCCCACCTGGCCCTGCAGTTTTTTCCGACACTTCGCTTTTCAACCTGTCCCTGCTTCGCCATGAAGTCATCCCTTCCTTCACCTGTCATTCATGGGTACTTGACAAACCACCCCCTAGAGTGTACTATACAAGTATTACACTAATACACTGGGGGGATGGGGGTGTGGTTCAAGGTGGATACCGGCCGGGGTGTGCCTATTTACCTGCAGTTGATTGAGCAGGTGCGCCGGGCCGCAGCCGCCGGTGTGCTGGCGCCGGGTGAGCAGTTGCCCTCGGTGCGCGATCTGGCGGTTCAATTGTCGGTTAATCCCAACACCATAGCCAAAGCATATCAGGAAATGGAACGTGAAGGAGTAGTGAAAACCCTCCGGGGCCGGGGTACCTTCATGACGGCACCGACCGCCCTCCTGGCTGAACAGGAGCGGCAGCGTCAGCTGGAACAGGCATTAGAAAGGCTCCTGGTGGAAGCGTACCACCTCGGTTTTTCCCGGGAGAAGGTTTTATCGTTCATCAAGGAACGATTGGGCAAAGGAGAGGTTGGAGGAAATGGCGCAAGA
>JAJYZD010000315.1 GCA_021800315.1 Bacillota bacterium
TTGACCGTAATACAATATCTCGACACGCGCGGACCGGACGGGCAAGTCCGTAAGTACCGGGTAATGATCATTGACGGAGAACTCTATCCCCTGCACCTGGCGGTGTCCACTCATTGGAAGGTCCACTACTTCACCGCCGGGATGGCGGCCCACCCGGAGTACCGCGCCATTGAGCAGGAGTTTCTGGAAAACATGGCCGGCGTTCTCGGCCCGGACGCCATGGCGGCGCTCCGGCGGATCCAGACCGCCCTCGGACTCGATTACGGCGGCGTCGATTTCGGTTTGAACGGCGCCGGCGAGGTGGCGCTCTTTGAAGCCAATGCCACCATGGTTGTCAACCCGCCCGAGCCCGACGAGCGGTGGGCCTACCGCCGCCGGTCCGTCGAGCGGATTTACGCCGCCGTACGAAGCATGCTGATGAAACGGGCGGGCCGGGATACTCAGCCGGAGTAGCGCTGGGGATACCAATCCGCTAAAATATCCCCGGCCTTCCACCTGGCGGGGTCGGACAGGTTGACGGTGAAAGCGGGCAGGTGGTTGGCCACCCACTGCTGCTTGATCAGGCTGAGCAGTTGCTCCGCGGCGGGAATGAGGCTGCGGCCCGAATTGCAGCGAAAACAAGGGCGGCAAGGCTGGGGAGCGGGGTGGCTGACGAACCGCCGCCCGAAGACAAGTGGTTGCTTGCACCTGATGAGGAAATGCCGCCGGCGCTCGGCTTGGACGATACCGGGCCTACACGGTCTACGCGGGGCAGCGCACTGAAAAAGAGTATCGTCTCGCCCGGGTCAGACTGTGGCAGATGGCTCGAACAGTTGATTGGTCACAGCGGCAGGACCGGTACGGTGTGGTACTTCAAGGTCAATTAACAGAAAACCTGTTGCGAATACTACCATGATAGATGCAAAAGCCCACCACAAAGGAGCGTCCTTTATAAAACTTACCGGTCTGGACCGCAAAATGGCATTACCTGATAAACCCAGTCAGATCTTGGCATTATTTTTCTTCTTCAGCGATTTAGACAAGCCCTCCTGGATGACCCTCCGAGCCTCTTCGAGTGTATTCACAGAAAACAATTCCGGCAGCACATCGTTTAATATTTCGAGATCAGTCAATCCCTTGACTTTCTCCTGAACATCAGCGGATTGTTCGCCAAAACGCATGGAGAGGAATTCCTGCGCAGCCTCTTGTTTCGCCTCTTGTTTACCTTCCCGCTTGCCTTCCCGTTTACCTTCCCGCTTGCCTTCCCGTTTACCTTCCCGCTTGCCCTTTGTTTCACCCTTCTCGTAAATACGGCGATAGCCGGCAGACTCTTCGAGATTTAGCATTTCTTCCACTCCTTTGAAAACAAGGTCAATAACACTCGCCTTAAATACCAGCCCGGAAAACAATTCCGCTCTTAGAAGCACCAGTTTCTTTTCTTCCAGGGACAGATCGGTAGCCATTATATCCTGGACACACGTTTCCAGAAACTTTTCCTTCTCCTTCTTGCGGCGCTTCCGGTCCACCAAGGGCAAAAACGCCCGCAGATGCTGATTGGGATGCTCCTTGACCTCGTCAGCGGTTTTCCGCCCCAAATCCACCACCCGGTAACGAAACTCCAACCTGCCATCTTCATCAATATGATACGACAGACCGTCAGCCATGTTGAGTTCATCATCACCGAAGTAAACGACCGTCTGCTGAATGCGCATCTGATATTTTTTTAGTATCTCCGCGGCATAACGCAACATGCGGGGTCCCATTTCAGGATCATTGAAACTTTGAAATTCCATGTGGATGGCCAGGGGACCTGATTCATCCGTCGCCAGAAGCAGGAGATCAGACAGCTTTTTCTCCACCTTGGCAAACTCAATCGCGAGATCCCCCGTTAACTGAAAACCGGCCCTGGTAAAAAACGTAACAAGTTCCTGTCTGCTTTCCATATCGGCGAAGAGATCTTTGACCGTTATGTCGTATTTATCAGGCAATATATGGCACCTGCCCCGGAGCGGGATTACACTGCCATTTTACACTATATGGTTGGTCTTGGCAATGCTTTTGTCCGGCCGTCCGGAACTTATTCCAGGGCTTCGATCCGCTTCAAGTTTTCCGTCACCATCACCGCCGCCTCGCCCAGCCCGACCAGGACGTCCTTAAGCCGCGCGGTCAACCAGGCATTGGGTAGCCGGCGGTATTTTACCATCAGGGTGTAGATTGCCTTAACCGTCCGAACGTTATCCCGCGGCCCTTCGCCCGAAAAGTAAGCGGCCAGTTCCATTACGGCGCGGCCAGCCTCGTTACCGCCATCCGCCCGCACGGCCAGGGCCGGCCAGGGCAACTCCGTTGGTGGACCCGTAAGGAACAGCAGGGCGGCCAGTTCCCGGTCGACCGGCGACAGGAGCGGGTCGCTCATCACCTGGCCCTTGGCCAGGAACACGCCCAGATCGACCGGTCCGTCGATACAGATGTTATCGTCGATCGACCGCAGGAACTGAAAGACCGACCGGTTGCGCGGTTTGAGGAAGCAGCCGCTGATGTCCCGGGCCCCGGTGTAGGCCCGCGAGACCAGGAACAGCTGCCGCACCGGCAGCCAGAGGTCCGTTTGAATGCCCGGCGCCGTGGCCAGGTAGTTATGCACGATGTCGGCCGGCTTCTCATGGGACAGTAAGAGGCGCGTGATCTCCAGCAGGAGGTTTAAATTGGCCACGGTCGGGTTTTCTTCCCAAGCCTTGTGCAAAGCGGCCAGGTAGCCGGCGACATCCTGTTTTTGCTTCTTGATCCCGGCCACCGCCACCCAGGTCATTTCCCTCAGGCGGGGCATGCGGGAAATATACCGCGGATTGTCCGTCTTTTGCGCCAGGGACTTGATGAAGGATTCCAACGCCTCGTCGCTGCGCTGCAGGCGGGAGAGGAAGGTGCCCCGCAGGTACCACAACTCGGGGTAGTCGGGCAGAAGGCTCAGGCAGGAATCGGCAAGCGACAGGGCGGTTTCCTCCCGCCCGGGCAGTTGGGCCAGGCAGTTGCAGATGTTGTAGGCGGCGATGGGATAGTAGGCTTCGTTTTCGATCTCCCGGTTTTTCAGAAGCTCCCCGTACAACTCCACCCCCCGGGCGAAGTCACCGGTGTTCTGGTATTCCCGGGCCAGGTTGAACAGGGCGTAAAGACGGGCCAGGGGGCTTTGAAAGGCAGCCCGGTAGGCCTCCTCGCACATGGCCAGGTTCCTGGCCTGTTTGTTCCTCTCCCGGATGACCGCGGGAACGTAGCCCAGGTGGGC
>JAJYZD010000316.1 GCA_021800315.1 Bacillota bacterium
TTTAATCCTTCCTTCCTGGACTATCAACTGCCGATTGCTCCGGATACGCCGGAATCGATCGAGGGGATTGTCAATTCCCTCGAACCGAATGGCCCCTTTGGAGCCAAGGAGGTCGGAGAGGGAGCTATCTCCGGTATTTTGGGGGCCATCGCCAACGCTACCCATGACGCTATCGGCGTCCGTATCTACAGCCTGCCCATTACGCCGGAAAAAGTTCTGCGGGCCCTGGAGCAGGGTAAGGCCGGTTCCTAAAACGCCGGTCTATTGGGATTAGGTCGCCAATCCGTCGAGGATGATGCGGGCATACAGATCGGCAATTTCCACCGGTGTCTGGGGACCTTGCGGATTATACCAGTGATAGGTCCAGTTGCACATCCCCAGAATGCCGTAGACCGTCTGTAACACCTTCATATCTTTCAATATACCTTCGGCAACGCCCTGGCGGACTACCGTGGCGATGCTCTCCTCGTAGCTGCGCCGCCGGGCGTTGATGGCCGATAATTTCTCCGGAGGAAGATGCGATGTTTCCGTAAAAAAAATGGCGATGTAGGCAGTATGATCGTGGACGTTTAGAATGTGGTTAAGGATGATACGCCTTATCCTTTCCAGCACCGGCATGTCCTGTTCCATAAGTTCTCGCATACGGCGTTCCGCTGTAATCATGGTCCGGTCGATGATTTCCCAAAGGATGTCTTCCTTGTTTTGAATGTGGTAATACAAAGCCGCCTTGGTAAAACCTGTTTTTTCCGCTATGTCCCGGAGGCTGGTGGCGGTATAGCCCTTTTTCTGAAATAGTTCGGCCGCAGCCTCAATGATTTTTCCCCGATCCAGATGCATCGGTTGTCTCCTTATTCTAGACCTTCATTTACGTGCTTGTAGAAATGTTACCATACGGACAAGAAAGATACAAGGTCAAACCCGCCGTCCACGCCCACAGGGTCCCGGCCGGCGGCCCGGCAGTTTATCATGGTCCACGGCATCGTCGACGCGGAAGGTCGCGATGTGCCCGTGGACATACGGGCGAGCCGCTGCTCAAAGGATCCCGGGTGGTGAAGGAATACTTCCGCAATCCGGAAATGCCCGATCGAGCCGCGGGATTGCGGCACCCGGCCCCGTTTCGAAGATAAGGCGGTCCGGGTGGTCGACGAGCGCTCCGGGAACCGGCAGGGCCGGCCCCGCGGCCAAAGGAAGGGTGGTGGTGGACCGGCGGGAGGAAGACGGCAGACGGTCCAACTCTGGAAAGTAAACCACATTGGGGACTCCGACCAAAATCAAAGGAGGTAATCATGTGACACACCACGAGGAGTCAAGGCAACCGGATGGTTACCGCTGGGTTATCCTGGTATTATATTGTTTGGTAGCACTCGGAATCTGGACCTCCTGGTTCGCCCAGGCCCCCTTGCTGGAGGGCTACTGGGGCGCTGTCTTCAAAATCGGCGCCGCGACCTCGAACCTGCTCCTGTCCCTGCCCGGCCTGGTGGCCATTTTCCTCGGCATCAGCACCGGCCGCTGGGTCGATACCGCCGGCGTACGCAAAATGCTCGGCCTCGGCGCGGCTCTGGCCGTAATCGGCTTCGGCTTGCGGCCCCTGTTTATCACTTCGTTTATCACCCAGGCGCTCCTCACCACCATCGCAGGCTACGGCCTGTGCATCCTGACCGCCTGCCTGCCGCCCACGATGCTGCAGTGGTTCGGCCACGAAAAGGGCCACACCTTCATCGGCATCGGTGCCGCCTCCTACTTCATCGGCGGCGGCCTGGGCATCATCATCACGGCCAACCTGGTCGGCGCGCCGCCCTGGACTCCGTCCAAGGTGGCAGGAGCCTTCTGGGTCTGGACCGTCGTCATGGTCGTCGTGGCCGTTCTCTGGTGGCTCTTTGCCCGGGACAAGGCCGCCCCGGCTAAAGCGGAACAGGTTTCCTTCGGCGCCGAGTTCAAGAACGTCATGAGTACCCCTTCGTCCTGGATCAACATCTTCCTGGCCATTTTCAACGCCGGCACCACGGTCTACGTGATGGGTTTCCTGCCCCTGACCATGGTCGTCCTGTACAAGATGTCGCCGCCGTTGGCCGGAACGGTCGCCGGACTCTACCCCATCGCCATGGGCGTAGGCCTTGCCGTCCTACCGCCCCTGGCCGGCAAAATGGGCAAGAAAGGGGCGGGCCTCCTGTATACCGCCATCGCCCTGATCGCCTGGCTGGTCTACGTGTTCACGCACACCTGGACCATACCCGGTCTGATCGTATTCGCCCTGATCTTCGGCTTTTTCTTTGAGGCTCCCTGGGCTCTGGGCGTGGCCATCCAGACCTCCCTGCCCGGTGTCACCCCGCGCAACCACGGCGTGGCCAGCGGCGTGTGGACGGTAGGCACCAACATCGGCGTCTTCGTCCTGCCCCTGATCATGGGCGCCGTGTTCGACTCGTTCAAGATCCCCGGCGGCATGTGGGCGATCGTGATCGGCTACGCCATCTCCTTCGTCGCCTTGTTGCTGGTGAAAGAGAACAAAGCCTAGGCCGGCTGTTCCGCCGCAGGCGTGCGGCAAAGGGGGCCCCCCGGGCCCTCTTGCCGCGGCGGCGGCCCGCGATGCCGCTTTCGACGGCGTCTTCTTCCACCCGCAGGGAATGACCGGCAGCCGTAAGCGGGACGGTTACAGCCTCCCGGGTGTCTTCCCGGGAAAAGGGGCCCAGAGGAAGCCGCTCGAAAAAGCGGGTTACAGGCTCCGCCAAATCCCGGGTGGACTCGAACATATCTTCGGGACCCGTAACGACCAGGGGGAAAACGGCTCCCAGCCCCTGCAGATCCTGAAAGACGGCTCGCAGGGTCAGAAGAATGTTGGCGTCCACCTTCGTCACGTTCTGCGCATCGTCCAGGAAGAAGATTACAGCGGCCAGGTTGCCCTTCAGATGGCCTTCCCAGAGCCGGCGCAACTCCGCGTAGAGGATTTCCACGCCGAAACCCGGTGAATCGTTCCGGCGCGTACCCGGGACCGGCCCGACCGAAACGGTGGGCTCCCATCGGACAATTTCGTCCCTCAGCCGCCCGGACCATCCGGTGTGTCCCCTAAGGTCTTCCCTGATCCGGTGTAGCAGCACCAGGGCAAATTCGTTGAAACTCAGAAAGGCGGATGTTGCCGATAGATTCACTATGCCCACCGGCGAGTCAACGGCCCGGGCCAGCGCGGTAAATCTTCTCAACAGGCTGGTTTTGCCGATGCCCCACTGGCCGAGAACGGCGATGTTCCACGGCCCGGCGG
>JAJYZD010000317.1 GCA_021800315.1 Bacillota bacterium
AAAGTTTTCAGCTTTATCTTATTATCCCTGTGCGTTTCCACCATATCGATAACCATCACCAAGGCCAAGGTTTTTATGTTCCTTCGCCACTGGGCCCACCAGCACGGCTGGTGGCTGGGGACGCTGTCGAGCTGCCCCTATTGCCTGAGCCACTGGATCTCCGGCTTTTTCGTCATCCTTCTCAATATTTACAACCCCCTGCTGCCGATAACCAATATATTGTGGATTGACACCATTATCCTGATATTTGCCACCGTATCGCTGGTAACCATCATCAACTGGATGATGTGTTCATCCCTCACCAGGTGCGAAAGCAAGTAGAACGAAGGAGCCCCCCCTCCCGCCCCGCTCCCCCCCTCGCCCGGACACCGGGCGGCGTCCGCCAAATCTTCCGTAAGCGGAAAATACCGCGCACCCGGAGTCGATGCCGGCCCGGCGTCGGCCCTACCTGTACCCCAGGCAATGCCCAACGGACGGAGCCCGGGAGACCGGTCCTCCCCGGGTTATTAAGGAACCCACCGGAACCAAAGGCTTCAAGAAGAATGGAACAAATACGGAAAGGACGCCTTTGTCTTTGAAATGCCGGAAAACCGTCGAAGCCCTGACAAGGAACGGCTTTTCATCCGCTTACTGCCGGACAAAACAAGACGCCTGTGACTACATCATCAGTGAATCCAAGGAAGCTGACACCCGGATCTCTTGAAAAAAGGAGCCTCGTTGCAGAGGCTCCTTTCCCCGGCTCCCTGGACGGAGGTCCCGCTCAATGTTGTTCGTGGCCGCAGGAGCAGATATTGATATTGGCGGTGACCAGGTCGCCGGCGGCGTAGTCGACGGCCACGACAGCCGCCTCGCCCGAAGCCCCGGTGACTACCTTGAAGCCGAGAGAATAAAGCGCTTGGAGCATGTGGTTGCCGATCCCCCCGGTGATCACCGTTTCTACCCCTTCCCTCTTCAGAAGGCCGGCCAAGCCTTCGTGGTTGTGGGCGAGATCCTGGCTGCTGACAATCCTCTGGCCGGCTATTTTCCCGTTTTCCACCGTATATATGGCGAATTCGCGGCTCGTGCCGAAATGTGGATTCACCCGGCCTTCGTCATACGGCATGGCTATTTTCATCTTTCCATCCTCTCCCTTTCCGCGCTTTTTCCCGCTCTCCTCCGTTCCCCGTCTCCGGTTCCCCCGGGCCGTCACCGCCTCCAGGTCCCGAATGCGGCATTTCACCGCAGCCTTCTCGTTGACCAGCCGGAGACCCGCCCTGGGCGGGCGCCATATCCCTTCGCCCCCTTCCCCGGCCCACACTCCCCCTTCATTAGCTGCAACCTACACATAAATATAAATGATCGCCCCGAGCCTGTCAAGGGGGCGACCATTTCAAACCGCTTTGCCCGCCTATGCTTCCCCCCGCTCCGGGGAAACGGTCAGGTCGGCGAGCCTCATCCGGGCCCGCTCCAGGGCTTCCCGCACCCTCTGGGGGGCCGGCCCCCCGTAGATCTGCCGCACCCGCACGCACTCCTCCACCCGGAGACGGACGAAGACCTCGTCGTCGAAGCCGGGCCAGAAGCGGCGCAGTTCGGCCAGGGAAAGTTCCTCCAGCGTCTTTTGTTCCCGCAGGGCATACAAAACGATCTGCCCCGTCAACTCGTGGGCGGTGCGGAAGGGCACCCCCCGTCCCGCCAGGTAGTCGGCCAGGTCGGTGGCGTTGGTGAAGCCCCGGCCGGCCGCCCGGCGCATGGACTCCTTGTTCACCCGCAGGCCGCCCAGCATACCGGTCATGACCGGCAGACAGGCCGTCAGCGTGTCGGACGCGTCGAAAACGGCCTCCTTGTCCTCCTGCAAATCCTTGTTGTAAGTGAGCGGCAGCCCCTTCAAAACGGTCAAGAGTGCCACCAGGTCGCCGCAGACCCGCCCGGTCTTGCCCCGGACCAGTTCGGCCGCGTCGGGGTTCTTCTTCTGGGGCATCATGGAAGAGCCGGTGGCATAGGCGTCGTCGATCTCGACGAAGGAAAACTCGCCTGAGGACCACAGGACCAGTTCCTCGCCCAGGCGGCTTAAATGCACCATGGCCAGCGAGGCGCAGAAGGTGAACTCCACGGCGAAGTCCCGGTCGGAGACCGCGTCCATGCTGTTTTCGCTAACCCGGGCAAAACCCAGTTCCCGTGCCACCAAGTGCCGGTCCAGGGGAAAACCGCTGCCGGCCAGGGCCCCCGCCCCGAGGGGCAGGACGTCGGTGCGCCGGTAACAGTCCCTGAAACGCTCCAGGTCGCGAAAAAACATCTCGACGTACGCCAACAGGTGGTGGGCCAGGTTCACCGGCTGGGCCCGCTGTAGGTGGGTGTAGCCCGGACACACCGTCTCCACGTGCTCTCCGGCCAGGTTCAGCAGTTGACCGGCCAACGCCCCCAAAAGGCCGAGCGTCTTTTCGATCTCTTCCTTGAGGTAGAGGCGCAGGTCCAACGCCACCTGGTCGTTGCGGCTGCGGCCGGTGTGCAGTTTGCCCGCCACCGCTCCCAGCCGTTCGGTGAGCAACTGCTCGACCGCGGAATGGACGTCCTCGGCCCCGGCGGGCAGCTCCGCCCGCCGATCGCGCAGGTCGTCGGCCAGTTGCGCCAGTCCTGTCACCAGCGCGTCGGCATCCTCCCGCGGAATGATGCCGGTCCCGCCCAGCATGCGGGCGTGGGCCGCCGAGCCGCGCAGGTCCTGGAAGAGCAGGCGCCGGTCGAAAAAGAGCGAGGAGTGGAAGGATAACATCTGCTGGTCGATTTCCTTCTGAAAACGGCCGCCCCACAGTTTCGTCATGTTTTCAATTCAACCTCTTCCCAGATTCTTTTCCGCTTGCGACGAGGTAAAGCCCGGCGAACGACGACTTTCCATTCTCCGCCGCCGACCGGTTCTCCTTGCCCGGTGGTCCCGGACGAGGGCCGGTTGCCGGCCCGGGCTCCTCAAGCCAAAGGCCAATCAGGCCGAAATACATTGCAAACCAGAAAGGAGGTTTTGGGGAATGAGTACCGCGGCGGTCGGTGCCGCGACGCCACCGGCCAATTTGATGGCGGACATCCAGGCCACCCTTCTGCGAAAGGCCCTGGACGCTGAGAAGGAGACCGTTTTGGGGCTGTTCAAAACGTTGCCCCAGGAGAGCCAAAACCGTTCCTAGCAACGTAAGCAAACCTTAGCATAGGCCACTAATTACGCAGAGGGAGGGAGTCTTAGCGGAATGGCATAAGGCAGGACGCTTACACGTCGCCCCCGCCATCC
>JAJYZD010000067.1 GCA_021800315.1 Bacillota bacterium
GGTCTTACGGGTGAATTGGGTGCATTCGGCAAACGACCCGAACACGTGTTCAAGGGTGTTCAGGGTCAGGGCCAGGGCCTGTCGCGCTTTGGGCGTTTGATCGGCGCCGCCGTCAATGAGCACCATCTTTTTTACCAGGTACCCCTGGGTTGCCGCAAGGTAGCAGGCGATGGAGGCGCCGAAAGAGTGGCCGAGCAATATGATTCCGGCCGGGTCAAAGCTGTTTAATAGCGCCAGTATGTCTTGAACGTGTTCCTCGTAACCGTGCGGGGCGCGTGGTATGGCACTGTCGCCCCTTCCCGGCAAGTCATACGCCAGTACCCTGTACGAAGGGGACAATTCTCCGGCGATTTTGTCCCACCAGTGGGCGTTACCCGTGATACCGTGAATGCAGACGACGGTATCCCCCGAACCGGGCCAGTCCACCACATGAATTTCGTTGTTGTTGATGTTTAGCTTTTTATCCCAAAACACCTTGGGTTTCCCTCCACATTACCAAAGACTCAAAGGTTAGGCGTCGTGTTTAAACGGGGGGATAACGGTCTTCATAGGTCCTGTACAGTTCCTCGGTGAGTTTCCAGGGCTGGCACAGGTAGTTTTCTATGTTCTCCCTGCGATTGTACCTGTATATGATTCTCAGCAACGGCAAATAGTATCGGCCGAAGGTAGCGAAGTAGAGCCGGTTGAGCCAGCGGAGATATTTTTCCCAGTTCTGACCATTGGAACGGAAGGTCATGCGGATGACCACGTCCAGGTCAAAGTCGAAGTAGTCTTCCGGTATTCGGGCCGGTGCGTTGGGTATGTGCCAGTATTCCTGGAGAAAAGGTATCAGGTTAAGTCGCTGTATCATTCGTAAGATTTGGTAATCGTCGCTTAGGTGGGAGTTAAAGCCATACATTGATATTACACCAACCGCGTTGTCGCCAAAACCGGATAATAACTTCCTTTTGTCGGAGAACTCTTTTGCATCATCCGTATTATTGCAACTAAAATAAAACATTCTCTTTGTAAATTTGGAATTCCGGGAATCAACTTTGTTAAGTAGGGCAAAACTAAAGTCACTAAGATAGGTTATGTCGAGCGATTGACTGAAATTAACCGCATAACCCCGCCCGGCTATCTCCCGGAGCAGGGCATCCGATTCGTAGTAGGCGAGCAGATTATCGTCTAACAGCATGACGTGTTTTTGCCGGGGAGGAACGAAGTCGTCGAATGATGCCACTCGTTTGAGGGAGCCTTCCTTGGCCGGTACCAGGCAAAAATCGCACCTCCGGTCACATCCCCTGGTCAGGAAGCCGATAGCATTACGGGTGTAAGAGTAAAGGCCGTAGTCGGGAAAACAGGCCTCCATATCCGGCGGGAGTCTCTTGTGCAGGCTTATGCCTGAACCACCGATATCGATATTGTCTCCGTAAATCTTCTTGAGTATAGCTATTTTCTTTAGTGATGCCTGGGTATGGAAGATTGTGCTTGCGTGATATCTGGTAGCATCGATAAATTCCATCTTCTTGCTTAGAAGGACCTTGTATCCCATTTTATCGTAATAAGTACTGATTTTCATCAGCGCGAGATTGGGGATTTTGCTGTCGATGTCATAGAGAACGACTATTTTCTGCAATGGAAAACCCTCTTATACTACTTATGGAGCGGGGGCCTGATCAGGCCCCCGGTCTATGCATCCGGTCGGTTCTCCTCTTTTCCCTCTTCCCCGGTTCCCGGCCGGGACGCTCTTTCGCGCAACCACCGCTGGATTTCGTCCAGGGCCGGCGGGGAGACGTAGAAGACCTGGATGCCGGGCGGGAACTGGATGGCGTGGTCGGAGCGCACGAACAAAACCCCGGCCCCGTCCGTGGGCAGGGTCTTGTCGATGCGGGCCGCGATCTGGGCCCAGCGGGCGGCCAGGGTGTCCCGGTAATGACCGGAGACAAACTCGTATACCTTGGGCGTCATGATCACGGAGAGACAGTTGCCCCAGTCGATGTTCTCCCCGAGGAGATCCATATCCTCGGTTCTTTCCAGGACCGCTCCCTGTTCGCAGAGGCTCCTCACCACGGAGGCGCTTTTTTGACCGGAATGGTCCAGGAAGGTCAGGATTCCCTCCCCTTCCTCGGCCGCCATCTCGTGGTACACCCGGTTTACCGGGCCCAGCTTTTTCTGCAGGTTCCGCAGTTGGTCCCCCGTCTGCTGCCAGTAATTGTCGACCAGGGCGTCCAGTTCCTGGGGAACCTCCCGGGGCAGGAACACGAGGGGAACCAGGTAGAGCTTCCTGGTCCTGTCGAAAGTGTCGGCCTGGGGCCGTTCCAGTTGTCCCAGTACATCGTTCATCGCCAAGACATCCCTCCAGGTGCGGATTTGGCGTCTTGAGCGGGACCGGCCGCTCTTGACGCCAAAATTATACCACCGGCTCCGGAGGTTAACAAGTCCGGCCAAGTTGTGGCCAAAGGGTTCGTAGCAGCTAATATTTTCACCAATCATTAGTGCCTATCGATGTTGACATGGAGCTTTGCTCCGTGATATAATTGGGCACTATGGAAAAGATGTTCAGTGCTGGAGAGGCAGCCAGAAGGCTGGGAGTACACCTTACCACCATCCAGCGGTGGGACCGCGACGGAAAACTTCGGGTAATACGGACGGTAGGAGGTAAAAGACGCATTTCCGCATCGGAGATCGAGCGGCTGTTGGGAAGTATTGAGCCTTCAGATAAACGGCGGGTTCTGGCCGTTTACGGGCGCGTTTCTTCTCATGAGCGGAAGGCGCGCGGTGATTTAAACCGGCAGGTGGCGCAGGTCCGGGAGACGGTGGTTTCCCGGGGATGGCGGGACATAGTGGAAATTACCGATGTGGCTTCCGGTCTTTCGGACAAGCGTCAGGGACTGATCCAGATGATGGAAATGGCCAGGCAGGGCAGGATAACCGACATTGCTATTTCGTCCAGGGACAGATTGGCCCGGTTCGGGTTCGGGTATCTGGAAAGTTTCTTTTCCGGTTACGGCGTTGCAATTCACGTGGTTGACAGTGAGGACGATAAAAAGTCGCTGCAGGAGGAACTGGTCGACGATTTGATTTCCATCGTAACCAGTTTTTCCGGCCGGCTGTATGGTTTGCGAAGCCACAGTAAAGCCCGGGACTTGGTGCAAGCGGTGAAGGAGCATGTCTCCCAAAATTCGTGAACGGTACGCCGTGCCGCTGATGCCGGAGGACGAGAGGCGCGGGTCTTTTGATTCCGGACCGCCGCCCGATCCCGGTGCGGTGTCGGATTTGGCATTCTGCGCTAATCCGCGGGCACTGGCGCTTAAGTACACGGCGAAAGAGGGGAAAAACCTGCCGCAGGCCAAAGCGGTCAAGAGCGTACCGGCCACATGGGCGAAGAGCCGGGGGCTGAAGAACACCAGGCTTGCGGTCTTGGACTGTCTCGACTAAAACGGGATAGAGAACCTTTCCGTCCGGGTGTGACTCCCGGAGCCAAGGTCGCCCTGTCGCTGACCAACGTCTATTCACGGCCATCTGTGTCTTGCCCAAGAGTTTCCCGGCAAGCCGGATGAAACAAAAGACAGAGAGAGCGAAAACCTGGTCATGGGGCGGCCGGTGAACAAAACTTTAACCATTGTTAGTTTTTGTTTATCTTAATTGTAGCCAGGAACCGGCGACGCCTGGTCGAACGTTGAGGCCACGGGAGATAGCGGGGTGAAAGGATGAGGCGGGTCAGTCCCGACGAAGTGCGGCGGGCCCGGCAGGCTGACTTGGTTGAATGGTTGCGCGGCCAGGGTTACCAGTTGCGGCCGGAGGGGAGCGGTAACTATCGGGTGGTCGATCTGGGCGGCATAATTGTCCATGGTAACCACTACGCTGACTTTCGCGGTCAGGGCGGCGGAAACGCGCTGGATTGTCTCACGCGGGAACTGGGGATGCCTTTCCTTCAAGCGGTTCGGGCCCTGGCAGGAGTATCTCCTGCCGGCGCAGGAAGTCTGCCGGTGCTGAATGGCTGCCGGGCGCCGACTTGCAGCCGAGCGGTATCATACCTCACTGGTGAGCGGCAGGTCCCGGAGGAGTTGGTCCGCGAGGTCCTCGAGGGCAACCTGCTCTATGAGGATCCACGGGGTAACTGTGTGTTCCCTTGTGTGGATCCACATGGTCAGGTTAGAGGCGCGATAATACGCGGCACCGGTGGGCACTGGGCAGGCCGGGCGCCTGGGTCAGACGCGGCTTACGGGTGGTGGTGGCCGGCGGATGACCCGGATGCCTCCGGGGTCGTGGTCGTGGAGAGCCCTATCGACGCGCTCTCTATCGAGGCGCTACGGCCGGGTACTCGGGCGAATCATCACATCTTAGCCCTTGGCGGTTTACAGGCGATGGCCGTTATGCAGTTTTTAGTCGGCGAAAAACACGTGCGGCGGGTGATCCTGGCTTTGGACAATGATCCTCCCGGGCGGGCGGCCGCCATCAGATTCAGAGAACTGATTGCAGGGCGGAATGATAGTTACGAGGTTAGCGCAATTTGGCCGACAGGAGAAACTTGGAACAAGGACTTAACAAGCCGTATTTGCTAACATGGCTAGTCGTCTGTCTCACAAGTTCTTTTCAAAATTATAAATACTGCGGGAAGGGGGAGGTATGGCGGGATAAATGAGTAAGGATCTCTGTGTTTGTCATTTATGCCGTTAGACAATGCTAGACATCACGCCGGCGTAATGTTATGAATATGGTATGTTTGCGAAGACAAAGGTTGCCGAAACATCGCCTTTCCGGTAGTTCGGCCGGATATTTAGCCTGGGTGAACTTGAGTTGACCTGGACCATCATCGACGATGTGTGGTGTACCACCCGGAGCGACATTGCTCGTGCGGTGTGCAAAGTCCTCCACTGGATGAGTCGTTCGAGTATCGTACGGACCTAAAAAGGTGGAACGAAATAGACGGACATCCGTTTAATCGGACATTTCGTGGATATCCTATGCATTCCAAAGAAAAGGAGGTGGCATAGGTGAAAAAGCGGACATTCTCTGATAAGATACCTGGCCTAAGAGGGTTGCCTGTAGATAAAATTCCCGGTGTTTCAAAAATTACTAACGAATATAGATGTGCCGAAGTTAGGCAACTACTACAAGGCAAAGGATTACACCATCTCAGTGTATTGGCAAGAGGGGACCATACCGTCATATATTCAGAAGATGATGGTGAAAAGCTCAATCGGGCTCGTTTAACATATATAAGACATGATTCCTTTCAGCTTGGCATAGCTAACCATCGGGGGATATGGGAGCAAACCCCATACATAGGCACAATTGCCGAACTTGTTGGAATAGTGACGGAACAGTTCTACTTTGTCTTGGCTGAAGTCTGATCGGAGAACAACGGGGGGGATTCTGGAAACCTGGCACGGTAGCGTACTGAGGCACCGTCAACCGAAAGGGGCGGCTAACGGAGCGACAGTTGACCTAAACCACGGCGCCTGCCATCTACTCGAATCAGAGGTATCCGCGCCGCCGGTTTTTCATGAAAGGTGATGCTCTTGGTGTCGATGGCTCCAGCGAACCGTTCGCGGCAATAGCGTGCACTCAAACGCCTTACGGTCTAGGGATGGCAGACGTCCATCCCTTTGTGCTATAATGGGATGACCACGGAACCCAGGACGGATTCTCGACAATAAGGGGTAACCGCTCATTTGAAAATTTTTGCCATTGGCGATCTGCACCTTTCGTTCACGGATACCGTGGATCCAGCGCATTGGGAACTGGTGCGGGAACACAAGTCCATGGGGGCGCTCTTCCCCGTATGGCGGGAGCACTACCGGAGACTGTACGAGGAATGGACCGCGGTCGTGGGCCGGGAGGATGCCGTACTGGTTCCGGGTGACGTTTCGTGGGGGATGCGCCTGGATGAGGCCCGGCCCGACCTGGATTTCCTCGGTCTGTTGAATGGGAGGCTGATCCTGATTCAGGGCAACCATGACTACTGGTGGCAAAGTATCTCCCGCGTCCGCCGGGCGATGCCGCCGAATGTGCAGGCCGTTCAAAACGACCATGTGCTGGTTGGTGATATCGCCGTTTGCGGTACCAGGGGCTGGACCTGTCCCAGCGACGCCCGCGACGACGGGGACGACCGGCGCATCTACCAGCGGGAACTGCTCCGCCTGGAAATGTCCCTGGCCAGCGTCCGTCCGGGTACGGCCCGGAAAACGATCGTCCTTATGCACTACATGCCCACGAATGAAAAACACGAACGCTCCGGCTTCATCGACCTCCTGCTCGCCCACGGGGTGAACACGGTAGTCTACGGGCACCTGCACGCGGCGGCCGGAAACCACCGTCTGCCGGACCGGGCCTGGGGTATTGCCTTTCATCTGGTCAGTGCCGATTATCTCGATTTCCGGCCGGCGCTGATTGATCAAACGGCTGGGAAGGGGAGGGGTCCGTTTGCGGATCGCCGTTATTGACGGCCAGGGGGGCGGCATAGGCAGGGTAATCACCGAGCGACTGGTGCGCGCCCTGCCCCCCGAGGTGGAAATTCTGGCCTTGGGAACCAACGCCACCGCTACCGCCGGTATGCTCAAGGCGGGGGCCAACGAGGGGGCCAGCGGTGAAAGCGCACTCCTCTACAACGCGGAGCTGGTGGACTTGATCGTCGGGCCGCTGGGCGCGGTTGTCGCCCACGCCTTTATGGGGGAGATGACCCCGGCCATGGCCGCGGCGGTGGCCGGAAGCCGGGCCAGGAAGATCCTGCTGCCGCTGAACCGTTCCAACGTGGACCTGGTGGGGGTAGCTGCGGAGCCCCTGCCCCACCTGGTGGACAAATTGGTGGTCCGGGTGCAGCGGTACCTGGAAGCGGAGCAGGCCGTCCGCTGACGGACCGGCGCCGGGTGCCTTTACCGGGCGGAGTTTCGAGCCGGATAGCACGAGACCTCACCGATAAACTGAAAAGGCCGACTGCTACGCAGACCCATACCGGGCGGCCCCTGGGGCCGCCTTTTTCACGGGCTTTTCCGCTCCGGGGAACACCCCCGCAAAGCCGGATATGGCCCCGTATGAAAATAGAAAACCATGGGCTATGAGCCGGGGGGCGTGTGCAATGGTCTCTTCGCGCGTCAGGAGAGCCTGGGACTGGTTGACGGGACATCTGCCGCTAGTGCTCGCCGGGGCTTTTATCGTGGTGGCACTGGGGGCGGCGGCGGCCGCGGCGGCAGCCACCCGGGATCCGGGGGCCGCCCCGGCCCAGGTGCCGGGGACCGGGGTTGCCCAGTCCGCAGCCCGGGTAATCTATCCCCGGCCTCCGGTTTGGCTGGGGTACGGCCGGCCGGGCCCGGGAGAAATAGCGGCGACCGGGAACCTGGAAATTGTCGACGGTCGACTGGTTCTGTCCGCGGCCGGAAAAGACATCATCCTTACCGCGCCGGACGGCCAGGCGTTCGGCGTGGTTACCGCCGTCGGACCTTGGAATATTGCCGGCGGGCAGCTTACCATCACCGTTCGGGAACTTATGCCCTACCCGGCTCTGTCCGTTGCAGGCGCCCAGGGGAGCGAAACGAAGTAGCGACAGGTGTTGAAAACCGTTTCCCGCGACTCCGGCCTACCGGCCGGAGTCTTTTTGGGTCAGGCGGGTCAGGATACCCGGCCCTTATCCGGGGATATTATAACTGCGGATTTGTTCCGCCCGGTGAACGCCGTCCCGTCCCGGGGAAGCGGGAGGCGTTCCCCTGTCCGGGGAAGGGGGAGACGGAAATGGTTGTTCCCGACAATGTGTGGCCGAATTTTATCGTGGAAGGCCTGCTGGTGGTTGTTTTCGTGGTTTTCCTGTTCCTCGGGTATCCGGAGAACGATCGGGGGGATGACGTTTGAGTTGGACCGCTGGTGCCAAAAGATTCATAGAACTCAATTACGGCTGGGACCGTGTTCTTCCCGAACGGCAGCCGGTGTTTGTACGGTCGCTGGTGTATTCGTTCGGTGCCCTGACTATCGCGGCGCTCCTGATGCTGATTTGCACCGGACTCGTTCTGGCGGCCAACGGGCCGCTATGGTGGCTGGACTCCCGGTCCGGGATGTACATCCGGGCCCTCCACTATTGGAGCGTTCACAGCTTTTTCTTCTTTCTCCTCCTGCACTTTACGACCAACTTCTTCATGGGGGCCTGGCGGGACGGACGGTCGGGAACCTGGGTGCTGGGCATGCTGACTCTCGGTGTCGGCGTGATAACGGCGTTCACCGGTTTTCTCCTGCGGGGCGACTTCTTTTCCCAGTGGAACCAGGTTCAGGCCAAGGACGCCTTCAACGCCCTCGGCGTCGGGGTCTGGTTCAACGTCGTCGACAACGGCAGACTCTACGGACTGCACGTCGTCGTGTTGCCGGCCGTACTGCTGGTATTGATCGCCTGGCACGTGCTCGAGGTGAGGCGGCACGGCGTGGTCAAACCCTACCCCGTGGACGGGGAGAAAGGAGAGCCGGGTCGATGAGCCGGGATCAGGGGGACTATTATGCCGGGATCGCCATGAAACCGTTCGACCTCCTCAAGTTCATGGTGGTCAGCTTCTTTGCCGTATTCATACTGGTCATACTTTTGGCGGCCGCGTTCGGCGCCCCCTACTATCCGGCCGTCACCAACCGGCAGATCGCCCTGGGCGACCCCCGAACCTTCCAGCTTATCGCGGCCGCCGATCTGGCGGGGCGAGGCGATCTGGAAGGCTACGGCCCTCCCTACGACAACGCCGTCGCCGGGGCCCAGACTCTGGGGTTTATAGCACCGGCGATTTGGACCTACAAGCTGTTTGGGGTCACCTATCCCGTTGACCCGGCGCAAGACTTCGTTCTCCGTCCCCTGTCCATGGCGGCATCCCTGAATCCGCCCCTGGCCGGCGCCCTGGCTGGATACAACGGAGCCTCCGCCGCCCGGCGGGGCGCGTGGGCCAATAATTATTTCAAGGCACTGGGTGAAGCGAATGGTGACTGGTCGGCCATCCCCAAGGGCGATTACGGGCCCGTTCCGGTCATGCTGGATGGTTTGCGCCAAATGGCCGTCGCCGGCCTGCTTTCCGGGGCGCTGGACCGGACCAACCGTGTCTACCGTTACGATGTGGGCCGGGACCTGCTCTTCCTCCAGGGTAAAGCCCTGCATCAGGTAGCGGGTAAACTGGATCTCAAGGGCGAACAATGGGGTATCATGCACGATGAGGGACCGTACCCGGGGCCCTGGTGGCTGGCTCCCTACTCCTTCCTCTACCAGGTGCCGCCCTGGTCCACGTCGCCGTCCGGCGACCTGATGGCGGGTCTCACCATGACGGTCCTCTTCCTGATTCTCCTGTTTCTGCCCTTTATCCCGGGGTTGAACCAACTGCCCAGGTACCTCTACATCTACAGGATCATATGGCGGGACTACTATCGGTCTCCGGGGCCGGCAAAGGACGGGTAGGAAAACCGGGCGGAAGATGGATCAGACCCCTAACCGGGACGGTAGCGTCCAACCAGGGCGGCCCGATCCCGGTTTTTTGTTACCGGGGATAACCCAGGCCCCGGTTTCGGGCGTATTATGCCTTATACCTTTCGGCACAAGGGCGTTTCGACTCCGGCCCGCCGGGCCCTGGGCATTCCCGCGTAATCCAAGGCGGTTGATGAGACTGTTATTACAAATGCGCCAATGTGCGTTAAGTGCACGCTGAGTCAGGAGTGATCAAGTGTTCACTTTCACAAGATGGTGTAATAATTTGCTTTGCAGATTGCATTACTTCGTCCATCCTGGTATAATACGCTATAAAAGTAAGAAAGGGAGGTGCCCGCCTGTTCCGCTCCCGGGCGGCCCGGCGGCGATTTTTCATGAAAATCAAGGCCCTGTTGTGCTCGGACGGATCCGAAAGGTCCCTTTCGGCCGCCCTTTACGCTACGGGATTGATGAGAGGCAATCCCGGCATGGAATTGACCCTGATCAGCTTCGCCGACATGCCCAGGGGACCCATGGGCTTGACCAGGGACGAGGAAACCGCCAGCGCCGCGGTGGTGTCCCAGGTTTCCAGCGAGATTATTCAGGAGACGAAAAAAATCTTCGACCAGAGGCAGATAACAGTGGGAACAGCCGTGGGCACAATCGAGGCGGGGAGCCTCGCGGCCGAGATAACCAGGTTTGCCGACGAGGGAAAATACAATTTGATCATCATGGGCACCAAGGGCTCCACGGACCTGAAGGCCCTGGTGACCGGCAGCCTGGCGCGTGCGGTGGTACGCGCGAGCCATTGCCCGGTTCTCCTGGTCAAGAAATTACCGGCGGAAATACTGGCGTCGCTGGGTCAGTAGGGACCGGTTTCCCTGATATTCAAGGAGCAAATGGCGGGGGGTTCCGCCGGTCCCAGAGGCGGGCGGAGCGGAGCTTGGCGCCCGCCGTGGCGCGGACGGCCCTTTGTTCGGTACTCCCGGTCAATGAGCCACCGGCCGAAATAGCCGGAATAATGGAATCGCCGGGCTGACCGGCCGGTCGGGCTTCCAAAATCCGGCCGCTTCCCCCTTTTTTCCCCGGGTGTCGTTGGGCTCGTTAGCCGGCGGCCGGCACCGCGGACCGGAGAAAAACATTTCTTACCTTTTTCCCATCTTCTTTTTCCGTCCCTCCCACCGGCGGGTTCTCCCCACCCGCTCCCGATTGTTGTGTTCGGCGCCGGATGGTGGTATACTCCCCGGGGAAGACATTTCACAGCGAAAGGAAATTACCGGTATGCAGCCTATAATCCGTCTGCCGGTGCCGACCCCCTACCCGGTGGGACCGGTCAACAGCTACCTCATCAACTCCAGACCTTACACTCTGGTCGATCCGGGACCGAATACCGAAAAGGCGCGAGCGGCGCTGGTCGAGGGGCTGACCAGGGCCGGCCTGCGCCTGGAACAGATAGAACGGATCGTCATAACCCATGGCCATTCGGACCACGCCAGCCTGGCCGGCTGGGTGAAGAGCCGCTCGGGGGCGCCCATCCTGGCCCATCCGTATGAGTTGGCGAAGCTGACCGGCGGCTACGATGTCTGGCGGGATGTCGAGCCCTTTCTTCGGGCGGGCGGTATGCCGGAGAAGGTTTTGGATTACCTGCGCGCTACGGTGGACCCCGTTCCTCCGATGAAACTGGCGCCGTCCGACATATCTCCCCTGGAAGACGGGGAGCTACTGGCGGCGGGGGACGACTGGCTGGAGGTGCTGCACCTGCCCGGCCACTCCGTCGGCCACGTGGGTCTTTACGGACGGGGTGATTTCCTGGCCGGCGACTTCCTGTTGCCCGACATCACCCCCAACCCGGTCATGGAGCCGGACCCCGGCCATGGTGGGAAACGATCCGAAAGCCTGCGTCAGTACCTGGCCAGCCTGGACCGGGTGGCCGCCCTGGATGTGCGGACGGTGTGGCCCGGCCACGGCGAACCCTTCGGCGGCGTTACGGTGCTGGTCGACCGCATCAGGAAGCACCACACCCGGCGCTTGGACCACATTCTGTCCTTCTTCGGGGAGGAATGGGTCACCCCTTACGGGATCACCGCGAGGGTCTATCCCACCCTGGACGACTTCAATGTTTTCCTGGGGTTTTCGGAGGTGGCGGGCCACCTGGACCTGCTTAAAGAGCAGGGACGGCTGGTTTGCCGGGATGACGGTGGCGTCCTTTACCTCCGGCGGGCTCCGGACATGACGGCGAAAGCGGGTTGAACACCGATTTTCCGGTTTCTCCTGGCCCTGTGGGCCGGCAAAACAGTGGCCTCTTTGTCCCGGGTGCGGGGCACCCGGGGCTCGACCCTGCCCGGAAGGGTGGCACTTAAGATCTGTCCCCGTTTTCTGCGCCTGGCGGTCCGGCAGGTCCGCCGCGGCGTGGTCATGGTGACCGGCACCAACGGCAAGACCACCACCAACAACATGGTGGCCGGGGTGTTGGAGAGCGCGGGCTACCGCGTCATCGCCAACCGCGAGGGCGCCAACCTCGTCTGGGGGGTGGCGGCCGCCTTTGTGGCGGGCGCCGGCGCCTTTGGAAGGATCAAGGCGGACTTTGCCACCCTGGAGGTGGACGAGGCCTCCCTGCCCGTGGTGGCCTCGCACCTTGCGCCCGACCTCCTGGTGGTTACCAACTTCTTCCGGGATCAACTGGACCGTTACGGGGAACTGGACCGGACGGTTGAACTGGTCCAAAGGGCCATCGGCAAACTGCCCCTGACCAGGCTGGTCCTCAACGCCGACGACCCGCTGGTGGCCCAGTTGGGCAAGGGCGAAAACAAAACCCTGTTCTTCGGCCTGGCACAGACCGTTCGCCTTACGGCCACGGTCCAGACGAGGGAAGCCAGGTTTTGCCCCGCCTGCGGCCGCGAGTTGTCCTATGCCTTTTACCACTACAGTCAGTTGGGCGATTACCGTTGCCTTACCTGCGGCTTTGCCAGACCCGGGGCGGCGGTGGAGGGACAGGCGGTGCGGGGCGGCGACCGGCTGGAATTTACGGTCCGTTGGCCCGCGGGCCAAACGTCCGTATCCCTGGACCTGCCCGGGTATTACAACGTGTACAATGCCCTGGCTGCCTTCAGCGTGGGGGTGGCCCTGGGCCTGCCGGAAAAGGCCATGGTCGAGGGCTTGGCGCGCTTTGCGCCGGCCATCGGCCGGATGGAGCGGTTTTCCCACCGGGGGCGGCCGGTTTACCTCAACCTGGTCAAAAACCCCACCGGCTTCAACGAGAGCCTGGCCGCGATGCTGACCGGCAGCGGCACCAAAGACGTCTTTATGGCCATCAACGATAACGACGCCGACGGTCGCGACATTTCCTGGCTCTGGGACGTGGACTTCGAAGCCCTGGCCCGCGACCCGGCCCCTTACTTAAGTTTCACCTGCGCCGGCATCCGGGCGCAGGACATGGCCCTGCGCCTGAAATACGCGGGAGTGCCGGTGGAACTGATCCGCGTGATTCCCGGCCTCGTGGAAGGGATAGAAGGCGCCTTGGCCGGTCGGGGCGCCTTGGTGTACCTCTTTTCCACCTACACGGCGCTGTGGCGCTCCCAGGCCATCCTGAAGGAGGTCCTGGCGCGGGGTGAAGAGCCGGCGACGGGATTGGCCGAGAGGAGGCGGGCCCTACGCTGAGGATAGGCCACCTGTACCCCGACCTCCTCAACCTCTACGGGGACCGTGGCAACGTCATCGCCCTGGTGCAACGCCTGAAGTGGCGCCACCTGCCGGTGGAGGTGGCCGAGGTCGCCCTGGGTCAAGATGCTGACTTCGAAGAGTTTGACGTCCTGTTTCTCGGCGGCGGGTCGGACCGGGAGCAGGACATCATGGCCGCGGACCTTAAGAGTCGCCGCGACGGGCTCGGCCGGGCGATCGAGGCGGGGGTGGTGGTGCTGGCCATCTGCGGCGGCTACCAGATGCTGGGCCACTTCTACCGTACGGCCGGGGGCCGGGAGATTCCCGGCCTTTCCCTCCTGGACCTGCATACCGTCGCCGGGCCGCGGCGGATGATCGGCAACGTGGCCCTGGAGTTGGAACTGCCCGGCGGGGTCGCCTGGGCCGTGGGCTTTGAAAACCATTCCGGCCGTACCTTCCTGGGCCGGGGGGTCCGGCCTCTGGGCCGGGTGGTGGCTGGCAACGGCAACAACGGGTCCGACGGTTGGGAAGGCGCCCGTTACCGCAACGTGTTTTGTTCTTATCTGCACGGGCCGCTCCTGCCCAAGAACCCGCTCCTGGCCGATCACCTTCTGCAACTGGCCCTGGCCCGGCGGGGAGAGGGGCAAACGTTGTCACCGTTGGACGACGGGCTGGAGAACCTGGCCAACCGGGTGATGTACGAACGGGTGACCAGGGCGGGGACGAGGAAAGGACCTTCAGGCAGACGCTGAGATTAACGGTTTGATCGAAAGGGCCGCGGGTGGGCACGGCAGACCAGGCTATTTCGCCGTGAGCTTCCGCCTTGGGCGAGCGGCTCAGGGCGCCATGTCGCCGCCGGGCCTGATGGCGGGCATTCAGGCAGGGAACGGTAGGCGGCCGGACGGCTGAGTGGATGTCGAAGGAAGGCGCCTTGAACCGCTGTCCTGGATGGCGATGCCCAAAACCAGGGATTGACTTTTCCAGGTGGAAATACTACAATGTCAACAAAACCAACAAGTTGATTGTTGTCTTTGTTGGATGTGTAGTTTTTGGAGGGGAAGAAGGAAATGGGTGATTGTGTCAATCCCTTCAATCCTTATTTTCCGGCCGATTCAAGGATATTCGCCAACCGGGGGAAAGAACAACGCTTTTTCATCCAGGGTCTCCGGCAAGGCTTACACCCCAAAGGGCCCGGTCCATGGAATGTCGCGCTGCTGGGTCCGTGGGGTATTGGGAAAACGAGTCTGTTGCGCCGGTTCGCCGGCATCACCAGCGATTTTGACCGTCCTGCCGTACCGATTTCCCTTACCGTGACTTCCGGTTTGGAAAGTATGGATGCATTCATTTTTCTCCTATTGGATCATGTAAAAGAAATCCTTCTCTCACGAAGAAACTGGCCTGCCAGGATACGCCAGGAGCTAACCAAATGGGAAATGTCTTTGCAGTTGGGCCCGATACGGTTAACCCATCAAAGCAGCCGGTCCGGTGAAAGCGTCGCCGGTATTTCGCTCCTCTACAAGGGACTGTACAGACTCTGGGAAAGCATATTGCATGGACAAGTGTCCGGAGTGGTTATTTTTCTGGATGATGCCCACAATCTCTTACAGTTTAATCCACAAGCGCTTTTGATCCTCAGAAGTGTTTTCCAGGATTTGCAAGGAATCGGAGCAAAATATCCGTTAGTAATTACAGGACCGGAGGATATGTTCGAAGCAACGCGGGACGTGGCAGAACCCGTGACAAGATTCTTCGAGCGCATGAAATTAGGTCTGTTTTCTCTGGAGGATACCGGAGAAGCCATAAAAACACCCTTGAACCAATTGAACACAGGAATATCCATTGAGGATGACGCGATTACAGTGGTATGGGAAAAGAGTCTCGGTCATCCGTTTTTCTTGACCTTCATAATGCGTGATCTCGTTAATATTCACTTTCAATTGCAAAGGCACAGACCGATAACTTCTGTCGATGTAACGGGAAACTGGCAGGAAATACTTGCTCATTTGCAGGATGACAAGTTTAATATAGAATGGAAAAATGCCACCCCTGCCGAACGCAATGTCTTGCTGGCCCTGGCTGTTAAAAACAAGGAGGAATCCTTGGCCGGAACAATAGGCAAGAGAGGATCCGGCTTACTGTCCCGATTAATCAGGAAGGGTCTGATAACGAGACAAGAGCGGGGGAGCTACGAATTATACCATCCTCTCTTTAAGGAGTTTGTACTCACCTTGGCAAAGGCATCAACCTCTTAGAGTGTCGCGTG
>JAJYZD010000068.1 GCA_021800315.1 Bacillota bacterium
GACTGACTGACTGACTGACCTTGGATTACCAATTCGGCTCAGGAAATTCACCCTTTTAAACAATGGATTGTACGGGGGATAATATTCCCTACGTCGTTTCCAGTCTTCGCCAGCCCCAAACCCCTTGTCCCTACAGGGTTAAAGTAGTGGTATACATGGACTGAGCGCACAGAACAAAAAGCCGCTCTCCTCCTGGTCCCCGTTTGCCTGAGCGCCGCCAGTAGCCGGTCGCGGAAATTGCCTTTCCTGGAACGCTCCAAACCGCTTTTATGGTCCAGAGGCGAGGCATGTCTCTTTTTTCCCGAAAATTAGTTGACAGACCCCTCTGGGCCTAAGAACGCGACTTCGATCCGCAGGGTGTCTGCCTCTTGCTGGAATTCCGGAGTTTCCGGTTCCTGCCCCCGATGGGTGTATCCGCTCTCACCGGCCAGACTCGCCAACATATTTCTGAGACATGCCCAATTCCTTACGACGAAGGCTATATCTTAGTTGAGGATTTGCTGGGTTATGTGAACATAAAGGGCAGAGGCGGCACCCTTTTGCAGCCGGCCGTAGACCTTTTGGAAAGGGACCCGGGATTCCCCGGGGACGCCCCCCTACTCGTTGTCACGGACGGTTTCTGCGACCGGCTGACCATAAGCCGCAGACACGCCTTCCTGCTGCCGGAAGGCGGCGATCTGCCTTTTGTCCCCGGGGGCAAAGTGTTCCGTCTGATGCGAACCCGGTATTTGAGCGCGCCCGTACGACAGGCATCTCTTCCGCGGCCGGGGGGAAAACTTGTACCGCCGGCTCGCTTTGTGGTATGGTGAAAGCAACGCTGCCGGAATTGGCGGAAGGGAGGAAACCTGGCTTTGCCAGCCGCGGGCCAGGGCTTAAGATGAGCGGGATGCCGATGCGGGAGAGGCAGGACCGGATCAAGGACCTCATCCGGGAACTGCATGCCGGCGCCGGGCCGGAGGACGTGAAGGAGCGATTCAAGGACGTTTTGGAGGGCACCGGTTCGGCGGAAATCATGCAGGTGGAGGAAGAACTGATCCGGGAGGGTATGCCCCGGGAGGAAGTCCGGCGGCTGTGCGACGTGCACCTGGCCGTTTTCCGGGAAGCCCTCGGGGAAGAGGGGGCGCCGGCGCCGCCGGGCCATCCGGTGCACACCCTGATGGAGGAACATAAGCGTCTTTTGGAGTTCGCCGGGCGGTTGAACGAAGTGGCCCGGTTGATCGGCGGGGAGGGGAGCGCCGGCCCCGCCGAAAGGGAAAAATTGAACCGCCTGGCGGAGATGTTCAAGAGTTCGGCCAAACACTACCTGCGCGAGGAAAACGTGCTGTTCCCCTACCTGGAAAGGCACGGGATCGTCGAGCCCCCGGCCATCATGTGGTCCGAACACGACGAGATCAGGGCCAGGGAAAAGAAACTGTACGAACTGCTTGACCGGGCCCCGGGCTTGGAGTTTTCCCGGTTTGCCGGGTCGCTGACGGAACTGGCCCGGTCGCTGGCCGACTTCCTGGCCAGCCACTTCTACAAGGAGAACAACATCCTTTTTCCCATGGCCCTGCAGGTGATCACGCCCGCTGAATGGCCGGAGATCCGCCGCCAGTGCGACGGGATCGGCTATTTCAGCTATGTCCCCCCGACGGCGGACGCGCCGGTGGAACGGAAGACCGCCCCGCCCGGGGAGGTGGCGCTGGCGACCGGCTCGCTTACCCGGGAGCAGTTGGAGGCCATCCTGAACACTTTGCCGGTTGACCTGACCTTCGTGGACGCCGAAGACACCGTCCGGTATTTCAGCCAGTCGCCGGAGAGGATCTTCCCCCGCACCGAGGCGGTCATCGGGCGTAAAGTCCAGCAATGCCACCCCGAAAAAAGCCTGCGTGAAGTGGAGAAGGTTCTGGACGGCCTCCGCAACAAAGCGATGGATTCGGCCAGCTTCTGGATCAATCTCGCGGGCCGTCTGATCCTCATCCGCTACTTCCCCGTCAGGAGCGCCGACGGACAGTACCTGGGCTGCCTGGAGGTCAGCCAGGACATAACGGGCATCAAAAAAATCGAAGGGGAGAAGAGGCTTCTCCGATAAACGGGAGAAGGAAGGCCGGCCGGTGGCCGGCCTTCCTTCTCAGGTCTCACTCTTGCGGCGGAACGGGAGAATCGGCGTCGGCGGTTTCAGGTGATCCCTGAATTGGGCCTGCCAGTAGGTGGCGCTACCGCTGACCCTGAGACATTCGGGATCGTCCAGCACCCTTTCGTCGAACAGTTCCATGATGTTGGCGTGAAAAAGCCTTACCAGACCCTCCTTCGGCGGGTCTCCGCGCTCACCGGGCCAGAGCAGGGTAAGGAATCCCTCGCCCGCCGCGACACACACCATCTGCACCAGCATGTAATCATCCCCCGGGTATTATATATACGACAGCCATAGCTATTATCCTTCCAGGCCAGGAGATATAAGTCAATATTTTCGCGAAAAAAGTTCGCCGGACTAAAAAGTGCGTCTACAACCCGGCCGCCCCACATAAGCTGTCCCAAGACGGGTCAAAGACAAGCCACAAGGGGGTCCGGACCTATGGTCAACTACGTCTGGCTGGCCATGGTGTTTTTCGGTGTCGTGGCCGCGGCGGCCAGCGGCCATATCGAGGCGGTTACCATGGCGGCCGTCGAGGGGGCGCAGACGGCGGTCAAGACATCCTTCAGCCTCATCGCCATCATCACTTTCTGGCTGGGGATCATGAAGCTGGCCGAAGCGGCGGGGCTGGTCCGCGGCCTGGCCAACCTGGCCCGTCCCCTGACCCGCTTCTTGTTCCCGGGCGTGCCCCGCGACCATCCGGCCATCGGCGCGATCGTCATGAACCTCTCGGCCAACATGCTGGGCCTGGGCAACGCCGCCACGCCCATGGGCCTGATCGCCATGCAGGAACTGCAGAAGCTGAACCGGGGGGACAAGGATACGGCTACGCCGGCCATGTGCACTTTCCTGGCCCTGAACACCTCCTGCATCACCCTCATACCCACGACCATCATCGGCATCCGCATCCTGTACGGTTCACAAGACCCGACGGCCGTGGTGGGAACCACCATCTTCGCCACATCGCTCGCCACCGTTGTGGCCGTAACGGCCGACCGCATCCTGCGCCGTTTATACGGACAGGGGGGCTGACCTTGTACCAGTTGCTCTCAGGCATATCCCGCTGGGCCATCCCCGCGGTGCTCCTGATCGTTCCGATTGTCGCCCTTCTGAAGGGGGTCAAGGTTTTCGAGGTGTTCGTGGAGGGGGCCGAGGAAGGGTTCGCCACCGCCATCAAGACCATTCCCTACCTGGTGGCCATGCTGGTGGCGGTGACCATCTTCCGTTCGTCGGGGGCGATGAAGATGACCACCCGGTTCCTGGCCCCCGTGCTCGACCACATCGGCTTTCCGGCCGAAGTGCTGCCCCACGCCATCATGCGGCCGCTCTCCGGCGGCGCCGCCCTGGGGATAGCCACCGAGTTGATCAAGACCCACGGGCCGGACAGCTTCATCGGCAACCTGGTCTCCACCATGCAGGGCAGCAGCGATACCACCTTCTACGTCCTCACCCTCTATTTCGGCTCGGTCGGCATCCGCCGTTACCGCTACTCGATAATATCGGGGCTTTTGGCCGATCTGACCACCCTGGTCGCCTCGGTTTACGCCGTCCGGGTCTTCCTCCACCACTGACCGGCCTTTTTCGTTTAGGAAATTATGCTTGCTGCATCGCTTCTTCATTTCTTTATCGCTGTTAATATTGTTATCACCGATGTGATACATATATGGTCTCGTCATTTTTTACAGGCACGGAAAACCCCATAAAGAAATCCCGCCAAGCACCCGATTACTAGTACAGGAACCCGGTACTCCGGTCCTATGCCCGGCGAACCGGGCGATACTTGCGGTGCCTGATTCCTGTTGCGCCGGGTGGTAGGGACGATGGAGATAAGACGACTGGGCGACATCCTGCTGGAAGCGGGCCTCATCGATGGTGAACAGCTGCGCCGGGCCCTGGCCGTGCAGAACGGGACCAACATGCGGCTCGGCGGAGTCCTCCTGGAACTGGGCTTCGTTTCCGAGCAACTGCTGGTAAAGGTGCTGGAGTTTCAACTGGGGATCCCCAGGGCATCCCTGCGGGAATGCCGGATCAATTCACCGTTGACCCGCGTCCTGCCCCGGCACCTGGCGGAAAAGCACCAGGTTTTCCCCCTGGAGGTAAAGGAAGGCCGGATCCTGGTCGCCATGGCCGACCCCCTGGACTACCTGGCCATAGAAGCGGTCCGCAGGAGCACCGGGCTTTTGGTGGAGGTTTGCCTGGCCACCCGGTCGGAGGTAGAGGATGCCATCGAACGCTACTACCCGCTTCCCCAAAAGAGCGGGGCCCCGGGAACCTGATCTTTCAAACGAACGCATGGCAGGTGGATATTGTTGCATGGATATGAATATTGAGGAATTGTTGCGGATCGCCAGCGAGCAGGCGGCCTCGGACCTGCATCTGACCGTCGGGGTCCCGCCGGTACTGCGCATCAACGCCGAACTGGTTCCCCTGGAGGCCGGCAGGCTGGCGCCCTCCGATACGGAAGCGTTCGCCCGGGCGGTTTTGGACGACCGTCATTGGGAGCAGTTCGCCGCCTCCGGCGAGGTGGACGCCTCGTACAGCCTGCCCGGCATCTCGCGTTACCGGGTCAATGTCTACCGGCAGCGCGGCTGCGCCGCCATAGCGGTCAGGGTGATCCCGAAGCGCATTCCGGACGTCGGGGAGCTCAACCTGCCCGCGGTCCTGACGGAAATGATGATGAGGACCTCCGGCCTCATCATCATCAACGGTCCCGCCGGCACCGGTAAGTCCACTTCGGCGGCGGCCTTGATCGACTACGTCAACCGCAGTCAGAAACGGAACATCATCACCCTGGAGGACCCGATCGAGTACCTGCACGGCCACCAGATGTCCCTGATCGATCAGCGTGAAATCGGCCTCGACACTTTCAGTTTCGCCAGCGGCCTCCGGTCGGCCCTGCGGCAGGACCCGGATATCGTCTTCGTGGGGGATCTGCGGGACATGGAGACCATGGCCGTAGCCCTGACCGCTGCGGAAACCGGGCACCTGGTGCTGGGCACCCTCCGGACCACGGACGCTTCCCAGACCATCGACCGGATTATCGATATCTTTCCCCCGGCCCAGCAGCAGCAGGCCAGGGTCCAACTGGCGGCGGCCCTGGCCGGCGTGGTATCCCAGCGGCTTCTGCCCACGGCGGACAACCAGGGCCGGGCGGCCGCCTTCGAAGTGCTGGTGAACAACCCGGCCGTGGCCAACCTGATCCGTTCGGACAAGGTGCCCCAGATCCGTTCCGTTTTGGAGACCGGACGGGCCCAGGGGATGCAGGCCATGGAAGCCTCCGTCATGGACCTGGTGCGCGACGGTACGGTCACCATGGAGGCGGTCAGGAAATATGCGGCGGAACTGGTGAACGGACATTAACAGCGGAGGTGGCCACAGGTGGCGGCAACGTCGTTCGCCTACCGCGCCCGCACCGGCGCGGGCAAGATGCAATCGGGATACGTCGACGCGGAAACGCGGACCCAGGCCGCGGCCGAGTTGCGGCGCCGGCGGCTGTACGTGGTGGACCTGCGCCCCGCCCCCGGGAAGGGCCGGGTCCTCACCACCAGGGGCCTGGGGGAACTCATGCAACCCAAGGTGGGCCTGCGCGACCTGGCTCTCTTCTGCCGCCAGTTCGCCACCGTGGTGGAAGCCGGCATCCCTTTGCTCACCAGCCTGGATATCCTGGGCCGCCAGGCGGAAACCCCCCGCCTGGCCCGGGCGATAACGGAGGTATCCCGCGAACTGCAGGGAGGGCGTACCCTGGCCGAGGCCATGGGCTCCCGGGCGGACATCTTTCCCGGCATCCTGATCAGCATGGTGGAGGCCGGCGAACTGGGCGGTGTCCTGGACAAGGCCCTCTTGCGCCTGGCCGAACACTTCGAGCGGGACCACGACATCCGGGAAAAGGTCAAGTCGGCCCTGTTTTATCCCGCCACCCTGGTCTGTATCGGCATCGTGGCGGTGACCATCATCGTCACGTTCGTGCTGCCCAGGATTGTGGGCGTCCTGGTCAGCGCCGACGTGAAGCTCCCGCTCCTGACCGTGCTGCTGATGGGGCTGGCCGGTTTCATCGGTCGTTACTGGTACCTCCTGCCGGTCATCGGCGCCGGCCTTTATTACGGCGTGCGCCAGGCGCTGAAGGTGGAAAGCGTCCGCCACCGGGTGGACGGTTGGAAGCTGAAGCTGCCCGTATTCGGCCCCCTGCTCCAAAAGGTGGCCATAGCCCGTTTTTGCCGCACCCTGTCCACCCTGCTCAAAGCCGGCGTACCGCTCATCCAGTCCCTGACCGTGGTCAAGGGCACCGCGGGCAACTACGTGGTGGCCGAGGCGGTGGACACGGCCCTGGTCAGTGTCCGCGACGGGCTGGACATGGGGACGCCCCTGGCCCGGAGCAAGGTTTTCCCGCCGCTGGTCAGCCGGATGGTCATGGTCGGCGAGGATACCGGTACCACCGACCAGCTTTTGGAGAAGGTGGCCGTTTTCTACGACCGGGAGGTCGGCGCTATGGTGGACAGGCTGTCCGCCATGCTGGAGCCGGTGCTGCTGCTGTTCATGGGGAGCATCATCGGCACGGTGATCATGTCGATCATGCTGCCTCTGTTCAAGGTCATGAGCGGGTCGTGGGTGCACTAGAAGAGTTTTCAGATTTTTTGTGTTATCCGTAAAGGTTTTGTCGAATGATGTCGAGAAAAGTAACAAGGTGGGACCAGGGTACCATGACCGGTAAGCCGCCGGGTACCCGCGGCAGGGTACGCGGATGGGGGGGTTCCTTGGGGGGTGGTCGGGTCAGCCGGGATCGGGCGGGGAGGTTTTGGTGGGGGACAGGCCTGGGTCAGAGTACCCTGATTGACCAATCTGATTGGAGGGATAAGGAAAATGCTCGGGAAGCTGAAGAAGCTCTGGCGCGGTGAAGAGGGTTTTACCCTCGTGGAATTGATGGTCGTCGTGATTATCCTGGGTATCCTGGCCGCCATAGCGGTGCCGATGTATTTGAAGAGCGCGGAGACAGCAAGGGAGAATGCCGCTTTGACCAGCGTGTCGAACATGAAGAGTGTGATCGATACCTGGGCTGCCGGGGACGGGGACGGGCAGTATCCTGTTACTACTAATATCCAAAACGTCATGCAGAATGCGGGTATTAACTGGACCGGTACCAACGGGGGCGTCACCGGTCCGTGGGGCAACGCTTTCGAGTACGTCGGAACCGCCAATTCTTATTATGTATGGACCGGCCCGGACCCGGCCGGTAATTACTTCATGGCTACCCAAAACCAGACCGCGCAACAAGTCCCGCTCAGTAGCGTGCCTACTTCGTCTACCGCAAGTCCTAGTAGTTGATTAAAACGATTAAGTTCGTTGTCCGCCCGTAACGGATCTCCATCGGATACCGGAGGCGGTTCATCCATCCGCCGGGACGTGGGCCCGGCGGATGGATACATGGTCTCCCGCCTCCGACCCGGGTAGGGTCGGAGCTAAGGCGGGATGGTTGGCGCGAGGCCGTAACCTGATCGGAGATGGTCGTGTGGTCGGGGAAGTCCGTACCCTCCCGGCAACGGGGGAAACAACCGGGGATGTCCCGCCCGGACGCGGAAGCACTAAGTGGATAAACCAGGGTTTTACGCTGGTGGAAGTCGTCATAGCTTCCGTGATCCTGGCTATTGCCGTTGCCGCGTTCGCCAGTGTTTTGGTATACCAGGCCAATCTGCGTAACCGGATTGCTGTCCGCGGCCAGGCTTATGAGTTAATGGAAGAGAACTTAAAGAATTGGGCTAACGATGCTTCATATTATCATAACCCATCTGTCTTTTATCAAAATCCCACCACCCCTTATACTCTTTCCGAACCTCCTCAGACAATTAATAACACTACATATACGGAAACAAACACTATTGAGCTTGTACCCGGCTCCGGGTTGGCAGAAAATGAGGTCAGTTACTTTTCTGTAAATCTTGGCAGCCAGAGTTTAAATTACTATCTGGTTCAAGTAACTTCGGTAGTTAAATGGGATGGCGGTGCCAAGTCAATTTCGGGCACAACGTTGGTGGCTCCGGATCTTCTGCGGCAGGCGTCACCCTAAACTTGCGGGGGGGAGGTGGCTGGTATGGTAAAGAGATGGTTTGGGAACGATCGCGGCTTTACTCTTGTGGAAGTCATGCTGGTATCGGTAATCATGCTTACCGTCCTGGGGGCGGCCTATATGACGTTTACGAGCGTTGACAGGAATAGCTCCCGGGAGCGGGACCACGCTTTGGCGGCCGAGGGGGCGGGCGCCGTCGTGGCCCGGGCTGCCAGCCAACTGACCGGGTTTGCCACGATTGAGATGGAATACAGCCCGGATGCCGCCAACCCGACGGATATTGAGGTTATTCCGTTGCAGCCCGGGCAGACGCAGGGAAACTGGGTCGTTCAGTATGACAATCCATCGCCTGGCGCGAGTCAGCTTACCATAGGGGGACCAGGCAGCTCTCCCGTCAGCGACTACGACGTGACGGGGTTTTCGGTTAGAGCATTGGACCAGGCCAATAATGATCCTACCGTCTACAGCAACGAGGTGCAAATAGCCGCGACCGTTACGGTAAACGGACAGACGGACACCGCGTCGCAGGTAGTCAAGACGGTCGCCTATGAGCTTCCGCATCCCACCATCAGCGTAAAACAATTGACCACACCAATCGGAGGGGTGAAGAAAACCGTTCTCGTCATCAGCGGTGACGGTGTAACTATATCGTTTGATCCTTCCGGTTCATGGCAAGGCAATACCACCATATGGCTGAATGGGTATGATATAACAAGCGATTGTACCCAGTATTACCCGGTTGAGGGCGGGTCGCCCGCCGCCGCCTTGGAAATCAGTAACGGGAAACTGAAACTGCTTAAAAACAATGGGATTTTCTCCACTGACAGCCCTGATCTTTTCAAAGTCGAACAGACCAATGTTCCCGTCCCGGGCGACGACTCCGGATCTTCACCTCCCACGACCACTGTGGTGGCCGAATATGAGTTCAATTACAGCACAGGTGGTTCGGGCACGGGTGGTTCGGGCGGCGGCTCCGGCTGGCAACCGCCAAACGGGATTTCCAACTTCATGGCGTATGTGTTGGGACTACCGGGTTCCTCGGATGGTTATCTTTCATTAGGCAAATCTTTTCTCTTTTATTTTCCGTTGGTCGGTGGGCCATCTTACGCCGATATCAACAATTCGGCCGCCGAGGCGACCGGTTTCGACTATCAGGCCGATGCCGTTACCGGGGAGATGCGGAGCGGCCGGACGGCCGGACTTGTCTTCGGCTCTCCCGGCGTCAGCGGACCGGTCCAGGGAGGGTTCCTGTATTTCGGCGTCAGGCGGTACGGCAACGGCAAGACTTACGCCGTATTCGGCAACTGGCTGGGGTCTTCCAACCCCGATCCCTCGTCCGGCACGAGCTATACCCAGTTGGCCCAGGTTCGGCGCAGTGCCGGGTATCAATTGCGGGTGGAGGGCGGCGGCGACCGCTTCACCTTTTACGTTGACGGCCGGCCGGTGGGGCAGGAAACGGTTTCCGGTCTGGATAGCGGCGACGTTTATACCGGGGTATGGGAATACCCGGCGTCCGTTCCCGGTGTGATCTACACCAGGATTTCCCTGACCAATTCGTGAGGAAGGCGGTGCCGTAATGAGGGGTGCCGGTGGGGAGCGGGGAGCCGCCATGGTGGTGGTACTCGGGCTGGTGGTTGTTCTTTCCACGGTGGTGGGCGCCATGGCCGTCGCCGGTACGACCGCGGCCCGCCTCCGGATAAACGC
Source organism: Bacillota bacterium (assembly GCA_021800315.1). Lineage (GTDB taxonomy): Bacteria > Bacillota > Desulfotomaculia > Desulfotomaculales > JAJYZD01 > JAJYZD01. The sequence goes on from JAJYZD010000068.1 coordinate 9,876, forward strand.
CTGGAACCGGGGGCAGGCCCGGTTGGCCGCCGAGGCCGGTATACAGCGGATGGTTTTCGAAGCCCGGCGGGTGATGGTGGACCAGGATCCCGGCAACCAGCCTAACTATCCTACCGTTGGTGAGGCGAATTACGGGGATGTTGGAACCTTGCGGAGCCTCCTGACGGGTGCTCTGGCGAGCATCCCCGACGAGGACAATATGACCAAAGGCGTGTCTCTCGGCGACGGGCAGACGTACACGATTCCCTCCATTCACGGGGGACAGGTAACCGTTGTGCAGGACTCCACCAACACCGACTTGGTTGACGTCACCATGAGCTTTTCAAGCATCGGAACCTACAACCGGGCGTCGGTTACCTTGAACGCAACCGTGGTCCTCCAGGCCAACCGCTGGCTCCTGCCCAACGATACCGTGATGGTGAAGAGTTTATCCTATCAGTAGACGGCATGCCACGTATTGACCAGGTTCAGGGTAAGCAGCAGGTAAGGAATGACGAGTAGGGTGAAAGCAATCAGATTATTTCAACGGAGGGTGGTGCCCTGCCTTGGTGTCGCTGTCGACGCCGGGGAGATCAGGGCGGTCAGGGTTTTGGCCAACGGCCCCGGTCTCCGGGTGGAGGCGGCGGCGCGGGTGAATGGACCCGAGTCGGATACCGGCGGCGCCGTCGATCAAGCGCTTCTCGCCGGGGCCCTGAGGGAACTGGCCCCGGTGGTCGGTTACGACGGCGAACCGGTCGTCAGCGCCCTGCCGGGCATGGCGGTCATCGAGAGGATCATCAAGGTTCCCGTCATGCCGGCGGGGGAGTTGGCGTCGGCCGTACGGTTCGAGGCCGAACAGCACATCCCCGTGTCGCTGGACGACATGATCCTGCGTCACGTGGTGTTGGGAGAGGAACAAAACCACGAGCGGAGGTTGCGGACGCTGGTCGCGGCCGTACGCAGGGACGCGGTCGAGAACTTCCAGCGGGCTTTCGCGGCCGCCGGTCTGACCCTGGCGGCGCTGGACCTTCCGTCGCTGGCCCTTTGGCGCTACTTTTGCGGGGAGGGAGCGGTGGGAGTTACCGGACGTCTGGCCATCGTCAATGTCGATACCGTTGTTACCCATTGCGCTTTTACAGAGGGGGAACGCCTGCTCTACAGCCGGACATCGCCGGGCGGTTCGCGTTCCATCGGCCTTGACCGCGGACCGCCGGAGAGTGAAGACAGCGGGAGCCCGGCCGGGTACGGGACGTCCGGGGTCCCCGGGGCTTTGCCGAACGGGTGGAGGGAAGCGGCGGCAACCGCCGCAGCGCTGCCGGACGGGGTGGAGGATGCTTACGAAGGGGCGTTCTTCGCCGGGCCTCTTCCAGCGGGGACTCGGTCCAACCACGGAGTTCTGGTCGGTCAACTGGCCGGGGAGATTAAGCGGTCGCTGGATTTTTTCCGCAGCACTTACGGGAATTGGGCGCCGGAGAAGGTGGTCTTGAGCGGTGCGGGTGCCCGCTGGCCGGACTTGACCGGCCTTCTTGCCGATGAACTGGCGATGGATGTCGGTCTGCCCGGCGGTATCAAACCGGCCCAAGGAGACAGCTCTGTCCCGGATCCGGCCCTGGTCACGGCCTGCGGACTGGCCATGGGGGGAGTGAAACTGTGAACTACGGCCTCAACCTGTTGCCGGAGGATTTGCGGCCCCGTCCCCTGGTGGACAAGCGGCGGATAGGGATTATCGGGGCGGTGACCGTGGTGAGTGCCCTGATCGTGCTCGGCGGAGCCGGTTGGCTGTGGAGCTTTTTCCACCAGCGGCTGGAACTTTCCGCCGTGGAAGCGCAACTCGCCTATCTGAAACCGGCTGTTCAGAGGTACGACAGCGAAAAGGCGCAGGAAACGAAATACCAGGCGGACGCCCGGACCCTGCGGGGGCTTGTCGCCAGGCAGCGGTACTGGGAGCCCGTGCTGGAGCAGATTCAGGCGGTATTGCCGGTGGACGTGTGGCTTACCTCACTGGAACTGACTTATGAACAGCCAGGCGCGGCCGGCGGGGGGAAGGGGCGGACGGGAGTCCCGACGGGGACGCCGGCCGGGCGGAAGGTGCCGCCTTTGCCCAACGTGTTGGTGATCAAGGGCAGGTCCAGGTCTTTTTCTTCCATCGGTGTCTTCCAGAACAATCTTTCCGTTGCCGCGCCGGGCGCCTTCGGGTTTATCCGGAACGGCCGGCCTTTATTCAACAAGGCCTCCACTCAGGTTCAACAAGTTCTGGAAGGTAACCATCCCCGGGGTCACCGGGTAATCCTCGGCAGGATCACCGGGGAGAGGGGCGGGGCGTGGTCGTTTAGCCTGACCTGTTACCTGAATCCCTGGTAAAAAGAGCGTGGAAAGTGTAATTCGTCTGCCGGCCCCGGGTTGTCCCGGGGAAGCGAGGGGGCCGGCCGGGTTTTTGCAGGTGGTGCGTAATGGGATACAGCCTCAATAAACGGGAACGGGTGTTTTTGACCGGGTTGGCCATAGTGGTGGTTCTCGCCCTGGGAGTGAAATTTCTGGGAATTCCCCTCGCCGGCAGTTACGCGGCGACGGCGGCTAAGTTGCGCGCCGGGCAATTGAAACTGCGGGAGGCCAGGGTCAAGGCTTCGTCCCTGGTGGGCCAGGATGGGCGTACCGAGTCGGCGAAGGAAGGCTATGACGCGGCCGGGACCCGGTTTGCCGCCGGGTTGCAAGACGGGGGTATGCTGGTCAGGCTGGGCATGACGGCCCAGGCGGACGGGGTCAGGATAACTTCCTGGCAACCCCGGGCGGTCATCGACAGGAAGACTTACCTGGAGATACCGGTAACGGTGGAGCTGACGGGCCCGTACGACGGCTTCACTGCCTTCCTCAACGACCTGGAATCGAATTTGATCGAGCCCAACCTGGTGGATATCCGTCAGATCAAGTTGCGTGCGCAGGCGGCGGGTGGTTCTGCCGGGGGGGCCGCGGCGGCAACCGGTTCGATAGCCGGTTCGACAACCTCCAGGCCCGCGGCCGGCGGGATTGACGCGAAGCTTGTCCTGGTCTTTTATTCCTCAACCCATCCCACGGTTCATCTGGCGGGACCGGAAATCGGGGCCTGGAGCAATGGTCGGCCGGATCCTTTCCTGCCGCCCGGTATGGTGTCTCCCTACCCGGGGGTCGAACCCCAGGGGGCGCCGCCCGCCGGTAACACCGCCGGGCGGTCCCGAAGCCAGGGTTCGCCGGCGTTATCCTCCTTGCCATCATCGTCGTCCGGATCGGGAACCGGCCCCCAGGCCCAAGCATCGGCCTTTCAGGTCAGGAAATTTTCTCCCGCCCGGCTGGCTGCCTGGTTGTCCCGGTTGCTGCCGTCTAACGGTACGAAGAGCGAAAGTCAGCAGTATGTAGGTATCTGGGCCAGCTAGAAGAAGGTATCGCCGGGGGCCTTACCGAACGTTTCTTCCGGGCCCGGGCGGAAACCGGGGGAAATAACGCGGGCAACAGGCGGAAGGAGGCGTTCCATGCCGACGGGTTCCGATGCTCAAGCCAAGTCCCACCGGATGCTCGGTGAGATCCTGGTGGAATCGGGATTGATCACCACGGAACAGCTGAAGCAGGCCCTGGCCGAAAAGGGCTACAATGAGCGGCTGGGACGGGTGCTCATGCGCCTGGGTTACGTCACGGATCGCGATATTACCACGGCGCTGCAGAACCAGTTGGGCATCACCCAGGTCAGCGGTGATCTCACCGTGGACCGGCAGGTATTGACCTTGATCCCGGAGGCCATGGCCCGCCGTTACAAGATGATTCCGGTGGCCAGGGAAGGGCGCCGGTTGAAAGTGGCCATGGCCGACCCCAACAATCTGAACGCCCTGGACGACCTGCAACTGGTTACCAGGCTGGAAGTCGATGTCGTACTGGCGGGGGAGAGGGAGATCGAAGCCGCCCTGCAGAAATATTTCGGTCTGCCGGAGTTGGAGAAGGCCTTTCAGGAATTCCAGGTTGTCGAGGATGAAACCCTGCAACTGGAGGAGCCGGGGGAAGCCAACCCGGACGAGGCCCCGGTGGTGCGCCTGGTCAACAACATCATCGTCCGCGCCGTCGAGGAGCAGGCCAGCGACATCCACATCGAACCGGGGCAGGAGAACGTCGTCGTGCGGTACCGCGTGGACGGGATGCTGCGCACCGTGATGCAGTTGCCGCGGCGCTCCCGGGCCTCCGTGGCGGCGCGTTTGAAAATTCTCGCCCAGCTGAACATCGCCGAAAAGCGCCTGCCCCAGGACGGCCGCATCCAGATCAAATACCGCGACCGGAATATCGACCTGCGCATATCCACCCTGCCTACCGTTTTCGGCGAGAAGGTGGTGATCCGGATTCTGGACCGCAGCCGGCGCCTTAACGGCTTCGCCGACCTGGGACTTGGCGGCGGAAACCTGGAGCGGCTCGCCACGCACATCGCCGCCAACCACGGCATGATCCTGATCACCGGACCCACCGGGAGCGGCAAAACGACCACCCTGTACGCGGCCCTGGAACAGTTGAACACGCCGGAGAAAAACCTTGTTACGATCGAGGATCCGGTGGAGTATATCCTGCCGGGCGTCGCCCAGGCCCAGGTGGCGCCCCAGGCCCGTTTCACCTTCGCCGCCGGACTGCGCTCCATCCTGCGCCAGGATCCGGACGTGATCATGGTCGGGGAAATCCGGGACGGGGAGACGGCGGAGATAGCGGTGCGGGCGGCTACCACCGGCCACGTGGTGCTGTCCACCCTGCATACCAACGACGCGGCCGGAGCGGTGACGCGGCTGATCGACATGGGGGTGGAGCCGTTTTTGGTGGCGTCGTCCCTGGTGGGGGTGGTCGCCCAGCGCCTGCTGCGGGTGGTCTGCCAGCATTGCCGGCAGGCCTATGAACCGGAACCGGATTCGATAGAACGCTCGTTCCTGGGAATGAAGCCGGACGGCAAGGTGGACCTTTCCCGCGGTAAGGGGTGCGGCTATTGCGGGTACACCGGTTACCGGGGCCGGACGGCCATTGTGGAGGTGCTGACGGTGGATACGGCCATTCGGCAGATGATCGCCGATCGGGCGACGGCGGACGAGATAACCAGGGCCGCCGTGGCGCAGGGCATGACCACGCTGATGCAGGACGGGATAGCCAAGGTGTTGGGCGGGGTCACCTCCGTCCAGGAACTGATGCGGGTGGCTTATGTCTGATAACGCGGAGTTGGCCGAACTATTGGTCAGCGCGGTCAGGATGTTCGCTTCCGACGTGCACCTGGTGGTCAATGCGCTGCCGGTATTCCGCCTGAACGGCGAATTGGTCCCCGTGGATGATCCCCGGCTGAACACGTCGGTTGCCGCCGCCTTTCAGCGCCGTCTGGCCCCGGAAGACGTGCAGCGGCTGGCGGACCAGGTCATGAACGCCCAGCAGCGGGAGCGGTTCAACTCCT
>JAJYZD010000318.1 GCA_021800315.1 Bacillota bacterium
CGGCGGGGCTGATGATGCCGACATTCAGGCTGAAGACCACCAGGAACCTGACGTCCTGGAGTCCGGGTACGGTCACGCTGTTCGTGCGGGAAACCTCGGTGCAACTGACGGCGGTTACGGAGCAGTTGGCGGTGGAACCGGCCGGCGGCGGCGTGCAGGATGTCGCCGGCGGCACCGGGGTAAAGGCCGAATCCGGCAGGCATACCTCCGGCAGTTGCACTTGTACGCTTACTGGTTGGTCCATGAGTTTTCCTCCCCAACGGCCCTTTCGGGCCGGGATTTCCATTCACCCCCGATCCAGCGGGGTTGGAATATTCTATGTTACACCGCCACCGGTGTCCCTCGCCGGCGCTGCGGACGCAAAAGCCGGCGGGACTGATCCCCCCGGGCGCAAAAAAGGAAGGCTTGCGGTGGCCGCGAGCCTTGCGTAAAACCGGTCGGCTTATCCAAAATCGCGTCTGCGTCTCTATCCTTGACTACCGCCGGCCGGGAGAGGGACATTCTCCCCGGGCGGCCGCCATGCGGTTGTTATGGCCAGGCCGGTGAGGGAATCAACCAGCCTTTTGTTCGGGCTAATTCTACTATCTTTCGGTAACCACCATAATCTTCCCCATACATAACAGCGCAAAGATCCATAACATCAGGGCGGGTTGAATCCACCATTCCCTCGTATTCCTGCATCAGCGAAAGCCTGAGAATTTCTCTTATGGATATAGCAATTTCATCATCTTCGATAAATTTACCTGTCCCGGTATCCCTGCCAATTATAGACAGGTTTGTTCTACGATGGACAGATGGTAATTCCACCCCTTCCTTATGTAACAGTTGTTGTATTTTTTCGATATGGGGAATAGCGATCTTCTTTAGTCCGGCATCTATCAGGGCTTTTAGCGAAACATCCTCTGCTTGGGACAAATATATTTCCAGAGTCGCTAAACCTATTAGTTTATTATGGCAAATGTACCACAAAGAGGCAACTTCACCGACCTCCAGTCTTTCTCCGGGTAGAACATTCGTTATGCGTTCGGCAATATTTTTTAAGTTATCTGATAAAGTGATGAGAAATACTCCCCTTTGTTCTGTATCGGTATCATCACGTCTTGTATCCGGGCCGTTCCAGGTTGAACATCCCGGAACTCTTTTTAGGATGCTTCTGAATCGAGAAAACATACCCGGGACGCAAGGTTCCCCATGGAGATTTTCGCGGCGGCCGGTATCCGCCCGGCGGTGGGGTTGATGGGTTTTCCCGGTTTGGTGGTCCGTCGATTGATTTCAGGGTGGGAAGAGCGGCCCGGGCCAAAGCCGGACCGCTCCATTATCCGTTACTCCGGAGAGAAGCGGATCCCTTCAGCCGTCCGGGTACAGCTGCCGGAGCAGTCTGTCCACAGCCTCGTGCAGGTCGGCGACAGGGCCGGCGTTGACCAGGGTGCCGGCCACCGTCACCCCGGCCGTTTCCTGTTCGGAGACGTGCTGCAGGTCCCCGGCGCGGAAGGATGCCCCGTCGCGCGCGGCCAGCCGGGCCAGGCGGATTTCCACCGGGCAATCGACCAGAACGGGCAGGAACCCGGACCGGCCGGCCAGGTCCACTTCCCGCAGGAACCGGCAGTCAGTGATGACCACACGACCGTCCACTTCAAGGCGCCGCAGGACGTAATTCGTCCAACAGTCCGGATCCAGTTCCCGCATCTTCTGGCCCAGGTCCTGCAAAAGCCGCCGTGGTTTACCGCCTTCTCTGAAATACTCCGGAAACAGGTCGCGGCCGACTTCCCTGATCTTGTCGGCGAAGGCATAACGCTTGAAGCCGTATGCGGAAGCAAGGTAGGCCGCCACGGTATCCTTCCCGGAACCGGCTTTACCCAGCAGGATAATTCTCAAGGACGACACCCGCCTCGCGCAATATTTCCTGGGCCATGGGGTCCGGGTAGGGCCCTTCGCATACCACCCGCCTGATGCCCGCGTTGACCAGCATCTTGGCGCAGATGAAACATGGCTGGCAGGTCACGTAAAGGGTGGAGCCGGCCGTGGTCACCCCGTACTGCGCCGCCTGGATGATGACGTTCTGTTCGGCGTGCACCGCCCGGCAGAGTTCGTGCCGTTCGCCGGAGGGGACGCCCAGTCTTTCCCGGAGGCACCCGGTGTCCAGGCAGTGGGTTACACCCGAGGGGGCTCCGTTGTAGCCGGTGGCCAGGATGCGGTTGTCCCGTACCAGCACGGCGCCCACCCGGCGGCGCAGGCAGGTGGCCCTCCGGGCCACCACGCGGGCCACTTCCATGAAGGTACTGTGCCAACTGGGTCTGGTCAAATGTTTCAACTCCCGCCGGTGAAATTACAGGCGCCGAGGCCTGTCCGCTCTCCCCTAAATACCTTCGAATACCGGGGTCAGGTCTACTTCAAAGTCGGGAAATATCGAAGTCCTTATTTTGTCTGTTTCCGTATAGAGTTCCGGGCGGCCATATCTCTTATTAATTTGAAGGGTAAATACACTGACAAATCTACCGTCTGGCTCGACAATCCAATACTCTTTGACACCAGCCGCCTCATATTTATTAAATTTCAAAAGTTTATCGCTCTTACTCGTTGATGGTGAGGAGATTTCGATTACGAGGTCCGGTGTCCCGTAGTAACCGGTACCGCTTAAACCGGTCTTGTCGCATAAAACTACCAGGTCAGGCTGGACGACAAACGTAGTTTGTTCATCCCTCTCGTTCCCTTTAGGCAGCCTCAAGTCAAAAGGTGAAGCAAATACTTTACATGTTTTCCCGGACAGGTAATTGTAAAACTGTGACAGCAGTGCCGCTGACAACGCCTGGTGTTGCCATGAAGGGGCGGCCTGCATATAAGGTACTCCGTCGATTATCTCCCATCTTTCATTCTCAGACCACGTTAGATAATCAGCATAGGTATATTTTTTGTCACCCCGGGCCAGTGGCATATGACATCATTCCCCTCCTGTTTTCCCAGCCACCTTTGCTTAACTTACTAACAGGGCAGTCAACAAAATACCCGCGCTGGAATCTCCTGACTTTATTAGACTTTAGCCATGGAGAGGAGGCGCGAAACACCACCTGGTCATTGTCCGCTGGGAGTACCGCCCTCCCACCCTTTTGCCCTAAAATGCGAAATACTTGCGAATGTTACCACCACATGCCTGGCGCCTTCAGGCGCGGGGTTCATGACGATACCGTGACAATTGCATTCTCATTGTAGCACGAACTG
>JAJYZD010000319.1 GCA_021800315.1 Bacillota bacterium
ACGAGAGAGCAGTTCTTTCGGCATGCGAAACGTTTCGCATAGGACCGGTCTCTTGGGAATCGGTTTTACGTGGCAGCCCTGGTGACCCGCCACAACCCCATACCGATTATTAAGGAGCTATTATTATGATATACCTGGGTGATAGTGCTGTCAATAAGGCCCAAGGTATTTTTTGAAAATATTTTCGCCTTTCATCTCGGCCCTAAAGGGAGGAGACTTCCCGGCGAGTATGTTAAATCCGCGGGTCTGTCAACTGATTTTCGGGCAAAAATGAGACCTGCCCGGGCCGAGCATACCGCGCCCGGGGGGGGGGCAGAATACGGGGAGGAGGGATCGGCTTGGCCAGACTCAGCGCGCGGGAAACCATGGACTACAACCTGAAGGAAGCCCTGGATCTGATGGAGCACCAGTTGAAGAAGTATGCGGAACTGGCCCGGGGCGAGAAAAACCAGACCCTGAAGGAGATCTACGGACGGGTGGTCAGCGCCCGCCGGGAGGCGCTGGGCCGCCTGAAAATCCTGATGGACGACCTGGCGCTGGGGACGAACTAGGATGCGCTACCTGGACCAACTCTACGCCGTCTACTACGACGCCGAAAAGAGCCAGACGCTCTTTAACCGGGCGGCGGTACGGATCCATAACCCGGCCGCCAGGCAGTTGCTCTGCGCCCTGCGGGACCAGGACATGGAACTGGTGGACCGTCTGCAGCGGGAGATAGCGACCGTGGAGTACAAGAACCAGGCAACCAGCATCTTCCTGCCGGATTTGGGCGATTAACCGGTTTTACGGTCCAGCCAGGCCAGAAGGCGGCACCACAGGTAGACGCCCAGGCCCACCAGCACCGCCAGGGCGGCGAACACGGCCAGGCTCACGGACGCATCCCTCCGCCGCTCCGGGCCCGCCGGGCCGGTTCCTGTACCAGCCAGGTCAGAAAACCCAGCACCAGGATGTCGGTGAAGTAGCTCAAGCCGGGATTCCAGTGCCGGTAAACCAGGACGCCGGACAGGCGCAACAGGGTTTCCAGGGCCAGAAAGAAGCCGCCCCAGACAGCCACGTTGACCGCCTGCAGCCACTTGACGCGGGGCAGGTACTGGGTGAAGAGGATACCCATGGCCAGGGCCGGGCCGAAGGTGAAGAAGGCGGAGGAGTGAAAGACGGACAGCAAGGGCTGTTCGATGTGGTAGAGGTTCTGGCGGATCATCAGCCAGTCGTCGGCGATCTGGAAAAACGACGCGCCCAGTCCCCCCCAGACGGTGTAGCGTAAGAGCGGCAGCCGGACCAGGAGCGCAAAGAGCAGCCACGCGACGACGAAGGAAACGGCCCAGGGCATTTGACCACCTCCACCGGTTCAAAACATAATTTAACCCGCCGGGCGGGAAAATATCGGCCGGGTGGACTTTTTTCCGGGGGTGACCCGACCTTGCGGGTGGCGGTGATCGGGGCCGGACCGGCCGGATTGGCCTGCGCCATAACCCTGGAGAGGCTGGGCATCCGGCCGGACGTGTTCGAAAAAGGCGACCATGTCGGTTACCCGGTGCCCATGGTGCAGGTGCTCATGTCCCTGTCCCATCCCGGGGCGGGGGACCAGTTGTCCTTCCTGCGCAAGGAGTTCGGGCTGGCGTTGCGCCCCCTGGCGGCCCTTTCCAGCCTCGTGCACCACTGCGGCGGAACGGTGCGCCAGGTGGCCGGCAGCTACGGTTACCTGATGTTGCGCGGGCGGGACGAGGGGTCCGTGGAACGGCAGTTGGCCGGCCGTCTGGCCGCCGGGATTCATTTCTGCCACTGGGCCGAAGCCGGGGCGTTGTCCGGGGCGTACGATTACGTGGTGGTGGCCGACGGCAGCGGCCGGACCGCCCGGCAAGCCGGGGTGTGGCGGCGGCGGGTCCGTGCCCTTAGCCGGGGGGCCGTGATCCTGGACCGCTTCGATCCCGGGGCCATCGATCTCTATTTCGATACCGCTTACGCCGGGCACGGCTACGGCATCCTGACCCCCTTCGACGAGCGGCGGGCCATGCTTTCGTTGCACCTGGTGGGCCGGGAAGGGATGGACCGGAGGTGGCGGCTCTTCCTGGCCCGCGAGAAACTGGTTTGCGACGTCCTTTCGCGCTACGACCTGCTTTACGCCGGTGGTACGGTCAGCCGCCACCGGATCGGCAACATCCTTCTGACCGGCAACGCGGGCGGACTGGTCGAACCGCTGTTCGGCCTGGGGCTCTTCGCTTCCCTGGTCAGCGGGGTGCTGGCCGCCCGGGCCGTGGCCGGACAGGGCGACTACGAGGAGATGCTGGCCGTGTACGTCAAGCGCCAGGAGCAGTTTGCCGCCGTCCGGACGGCGTTCAACCGCCTGGACCAGGCGGGGGTCGCCCGCGTGGTGGCACTGCTGAAGACACCCTTTCTGGGTCGCCTGCTGCCCACCGGCAGGCCCGACGTTGTCAGCCTGGTGCAACCGCTGCTCCGCCCGGGCGTTTTCAAGGCGGGAGGGGGCAAAGCGTGCGGGCGGCCGTAATCGGGGCCGGCATCGCCGGCTTGGCCTGTGCCGTTACCCTGGAGCGCGCGGGCATCGATACGGTGGTATACGAGCAAGCGGACAAACCGGGCCACCCGTTTGCCCACGTCGCCGCGGTGATGCCGGTGATGCACCGGCCGCTGACGGATATGCCGGGCGAACTGAGGCGCCGGTACGGGCTCGATGTCAAGCCCCTGGCCTTCGTCCGGCGGGTGCGCATGCACGGTCCTACGGTGGAGCGGGACATCACCGGCCCGGACCTGGGGTTTACCATGGAGGTGAGCCGGGACTCCGGCTCCGTCACCGGGCAGCTGGCCGCCATGTACCGCGGCCCCGTCCTCTTCAACACCCGGGCCGACTATTTCGTCCTGCGGGAGAAGTTCGACTGGGTGGTGGTGGCCGCCGGCAGCCGGGAAATACCGGCTCAACTGGGGGTGTGGCAGGACTGGTTGCGGACCTGGACGGTGGGGGCCCAGGTGCTGGGGGAGTTCGACCCGGCCTTCGTCCACGTCTGGTTTGACCGGCGCTTGGCCAATAACGGTTACGGCTACCTGATCCCGTTCAACGAAAAGATGGCCTCCCTGTCCCTGATCGTGCCGGACGCGCGGCGGGCCGCCGCCATCGCCCACTGGCGGGAGTTCCTGAACGCGCGCGGCCTATCCTGGAAAGCGGCTTCCTACTGGGAG
>JAJYZD010000069.1 GCA_021800315.1 Bacillota bacterium
CATGGCGGAGGAAAAGGCGGCCCAACTGGGCCTGCGCCCCCTGGCCACCATTGCCGGCCACGCGTCGGTTTCCCGGGAGGCGTCCTATATTGCCACGGTGCCGGGCCTGGCCATAAACAAGCTGCTTGCCCGGCAGGGCCTGGACGTGGAGGGGATCGATCTTTTCGAAATCAACGAGGCCTTCGCGGCGGTTGCCCTGGTCAGCGCGAAAATCGCCCGTATTGATCACGCCAGGACAAACGTCAACGGCGGGGCCGTGGCCTTCGGCCACCCCATAGGCGCCAGCGGGGCCAGGGTGCTGATGACCCTCATATACGAACTGCGGCGCCGCGGCGGGGGAACGGGTATCGCCGCGATCTGCAGCGGAGCGGCGCAAGGAGACGCGGTGTTGGTCAGGGTGGATTAGTCCCGGGACAGGACCACCCGGTTGCGGCCGCTGTTCTTGGCCCGGTACAGGGCCTGGTCCGCCATTTCCAACAGCTTCTCGAGGGATGTGCCGGACTCCGGGGCTGCGACTCCGGCCACCCCGAAGCTGGCGGTTACACTGACGGTTGTGGTATTGTCCAGGGAAACCACGGAGCCGGCTATGTTTTTGCGGGCCCTTTCGGCCACGGCCAGGGCCCCGTCGGGGGAGGCCCCCGGCAGGATCAGGACGAACTCCTCGCCGCCCCAGCGGCCCATCAGGTCACGGGAGCGCAGGGCGCCGGCGCAGGTTCGCACGACGCTTTTCAGGACCAGGTCGCCCGCGCTGTGTCCGTAGGTATCGTTGACGTCCTTGAAGTGGTCGATGTCTATCAGCACGACCGAGAACGGGCGCCCGCCGGGCCTGGCCCGTTCCAGTTCCCGATGTCCGAGTTCGAGGAGGTAGCGGCGGTTGAAGATGCCGGTGAGGGCGTCCATCCGCGCTCGCGCCTGCAATTCATCGACCCGCCAGGTCTCGCGGGTGACGTCGCACAGGATGACGGCTTTGCCTATCACCTGGTGGCGCCGGTTTTCCAGTATCGACAGGCGGGATTGATAGCAGCGGAGCCCTCGGCCCAGGGGAAGCTGTAATTCGGTCTGGTCGCACTCGGGAGCAACCAGTTGCCGCAAGAGTTCGGGCTGATCGTGGAGCACCTCTTTGACCGGGCGTCCCAGGGCTTGCGGCGCGAGGCCGGCGATGACCGTCCGGGCGGCGGAGTTGAAATCAACAATCCGGTTTTGGGTGTCCAAAACCAGGACTCCTTCGCGAATACCCTGAAACACGCTATCCCGGGTAATAACGGCCGGGCTGTCCCTCCGGAGAAAGATCCAGCCGAAAGCCAGACCGGTGACGCTCAGGGCCAGGGGGCCCGGATCCAGTATCCGTTCCCCGGGGAAATAGGCCAGGACGGCCGCCCAGGGTACCAACGAGGCGGCCAGCAGCGCTCCGGCCTGTCGCCGGGCCGCTCCCCGCTCCCGCCGCCGTTTTCCCGCATAGAGGACGTTGCCGAGGAGGAGCGAGGCCAGGACATAGACCGCGAACACCCAGTACCAGGGGCCCCGGGTGTGGGATATCAGGGCCAGGGGCCCCGGGGGGGCCATGCTCACGGCCCCGTAATACAGGTGGTGGTACCCGTTGGTATAATACAGGAGGAGGCTTGCGGCGGGGATGAAGCAGAGGGTGACGGCCAGGCGCCGGGTCAGGAAACGGCCCCTTTTCACCGTGCCAGCCGCGGTCATGACCCAGGCCGGGGCTGCCGCGGCCAGACCGAGGTACTCCAGCGCGGCCCACCAGATTCTGGCCGCGGCGGTAGCGCTGACGAGGGTGCCGGCGTAACCGGCGGAATAGAGGAACGCGGCGGCCATGAGGACGGCGAAGCCGTGGCCGCCCGCCGGGCGGCGCAGCCAGGCAACATGGAAAAGGGCTCCGTCGACGGCCGCGGCGGTCAACAGCGCAATTAAATAGGTTGTCTGGTGTTGCAGCATGGCCATGTCCCTCAAGCAAACGGCTCGGAGCATCCAGCGGGCGCCCGCCGCCCTCAAGCTACTTGTCGGCGCAAGGGCTCGATATCTTTACTTTACGGCACCAGGAAGCGGCAGTGACAATTATTCGGCCGGTCGGGAAAAGGCGCAGGCACCCCGGCATTTTAACGTGCCGGCGCCTGGTAGTAAGATTCAGGGGGGTAGGGAAAGCTACACTCACCTGGCGAAGGGTAGCCGCGTTTGACGGGGGGATGCGACCTTCTGTATTATGTACTGTACATGGGTATGGTAGGTGCACATAATGGAGCGTGACAAACAGGATCTGCAATGCCGCTTGCGTAAAATCGAGGGGCAGATCCGGGGCCTGCAAAAGATGATCGAAGAGGACCGCTACTGCGTGGATATCCTTTTGCAAATCAGCGCGGTGCGCGCAGCCCTCCAGAAGGTCGGTCTTTCCCTGTTCAAGAGCCATACCCGCGGTTGCGTGGCCAGCGCCCTCAGGGAGCAGGGCAACGATGCGGTCATCGATGAACTCATCGAGGTCATAGATAAATTTTCAAAATAACAACTTCCAAAACGAGCTGAATCCATTTTCCTTTTCTTTGAAGGGAGGTGAACCTGGATGCTTCGTAAACAATGGATGCTGCGTGCTGTGGCTCACTGCGAGAAGGGTTGCCGTAGATGGTCCCGGGCATGACGCTAAACTGCCCGCAGGGGTGGAACAGACGGAGTCCCGGCTTTGCGCTCCACCGGGTACACGCCGCCGCGGGCCGCCGTCCCGGCGGCTGCGGCCCGCCCGCCCCGGGAACGAAAAGAGGCAAAGGCCGCATGACGACACCGGTTATCGATTTCCACGTTCACCCCATTGATTACGAAAGCTATGGCCAGGCTACGCTGGAATGGATCCGGGACCTGCAGGGCGAGGCCAACTGGGAGCGGATGCAAAAGTACGCCGACCCGGACGCTTTTTGTTCCCTCCTGGCCGAAAACGGCGTGGACTACGCGGTCGTGCTGGCGGAACTCAGCCCGGCTGCCAGCGGTACGTGCTCCAACGAGTACGTGGCTGCTTTTTGCGCCGGGCGGGAGAAACTGATCCCCTTCTGCACCGTCAATCCCCACCTGGTGCCGGACGGCCGGACCGAACTGCGCCGGCTGGTGCAAACCCATGGTTTCCGGGGTCTCAAGCTCTACCCCACGTATAACCATTTCTATCCCAACGCGCCCCTTCTTTATCCGCTCTATGCCGCGGCCGAGGAGTTGGGGCTGCCGGTGATGCTGCATACGGGCTCCTCGGTCTTCCGGGGGTCCCGGCTGAAATACGGGGATCCGCTCTTTTTGGACGACGTCGCCGTGGACTTTCCCCGGCTCAGGATCCTGCTGGTGCACGGCGGCCGCGGCGTGTGGTACGACCGCGCCTTCCTCCTCACCCGTCTGCACGAGAACGTGTACCTGGAGATAGCGGGGCTGCCGCCGCCCAAACTCCTGACCTACTTCCCGGAACTGGACCGGGTGGCCGACAAGGTGATCTTCGGCTCGGACTGGCCGGGCCTGCTCGATGTAGCCGGGAACATAAAGAGGATAAGGGCCCTGCCCCTGGCCGAAGAGGTCAAGGAAAAGATCCTGGGGGGCAACGCAGCCCGGCTGTTGGGTATTGAAGAAAAATGACGGGGGGTGGCGAAGTGAGCTGTTACCTGCGGAACCTCAAAGGCGTCCTGGCCAAAGCTGATCTGACACCGGCGACGAAACAGGAGCGGAAGGAAATCGACCTGGCCATCCGGGCCCTGGTGGTCTCCGAGGGGGAGAAGTGCCCCCGGGTCTGGCAGAGGGTCAAAGTCTTCTTGGCGGAGCCGGGCGGTGAGGACAGGCTGGTGGCGGTGCTGAAGGAGCGGCGGGGCGGGTGATATCGTGACGGTTTTTCTCCGGTGGCGCTGCCTGTCGTCCCTGGGATAAATCAACGAAAGACTCTCGCCTGGTGTGTTCCATTAAGCGAGCGACCAGTCAAGCACCTGCAGATCTTTAATGCGTCCCAGTTCCCCGACATTGTTGCTTATCAAGGAAGCCCCCAGGCTCAGGGCATGGCCGCCTATCATGGTATCGAGCGGGCCGATGGGGGTTCCCGCGGCTTCGAGTTCGGCACGGACCATACCGTAAACCCCGGCCGCCTGTTCGTCGAAAGACGCGATTTCCAAAGGCGGAAGAAAGGCATTGAGGGCAGCCGTGTTTTGTTTTAAGAACTTGCTTTTGGCGACGCCAAAACGCAATTCTGCCAGTGTAACAGTTGAGATACCCACTTCGCCGGGCTTACATTGTTTGAATCTATCCAAGAGAAGTTTTGATTTACTCTTGATCAAGTAGATACAGATATTGGTGTCCAGCATGTAGAGCATTAGAACGGTTCCCTTCTGTCCTGTTGTTTGGGTTGCTGCCTATCATCCATATAATCATCGGAAAACATATCCAGGCTACTCACCAGTGTGTCCCATGGATCTTCTTTGGGCAATAAAACCACTGCTTTTCCCATGCGCCTTATAAGCACTTCATCGCCTTCGAAACGGAACTCCCTGGGCAATCTTACCGCCTGGCAGTTTCCGTTCTTAAACAATCTTGCCGTCTTCACGGTCACACCTCCTTGGTATATATCAATAGTATATACTGGTTCTGGCCGGTGTCAAGAGAATCTTTGCCGCTCTCCGGCCGAAAAACGAGGTGGACCGCGTGGCGGTTCCGGCACGCAAGTACTACGGGCGAACAGACCGGCACAGGGGCCCCGGGAGCAACCGCACTATCTCCCGCTGTTCCCATGTATGTGGCTTGCCGCATACTCAATCGCCCTTTTGGTCAATCCTTCGCCAAGATGGGGAGGATTTTCGGGACTGAAGCCCTGGGGCCGCAATTCGGACATCAGCGCCGGAATGGTGTTGGCAGATACCCCCTGGCGGTTCCTGGGAATCAGCGACATGGGCCGCAAACTGGTTCGCATGCCGGGAATCCTCCGCCGGAAGGCAAAAAAAGGCGGCCTTCCCCTGTCGGAAAAGGCCGCCTTCCGGGCGGCAAGGTAACTGCCTCCATCTCCTTTAGAAACCAAACCACGCTAGACCATAATCAAGATCGTCCATCCATTGGATCCAGCTCTCACCATCCTGCCACCAAGCGGCGTCGGAAGAGGTATAGGAAGGACCCACTGTTACTCCTCCTCCGACACTCTCGTAGGTAAACGCATACGCCCGCGGGGCGTTCGCTCCCATGCTCACCGCCACCACGCACCCGGCCAGAACCATGACCGCGGGCTGGCATGCAAGGCACCGTAAAAATCCCGGGGATCTGTTGCACCAAAAGTCAACCGAACCGTCGCTCATCTTGACGGTTAAGGTCGGATTTGTACGAGTTATCTCCCCCGGCCTGCGCGGATGGCCCTTTGGGGCCCTTTGGGGTGCCCTGAACTTGGCGTGCGCCGTGGCTTAGCGCCTTCTGAACCAAGCTCATAGTCATTATACCAGATCCAGGTTAAGACGAAATTTCTCCAACTTTAAATTTCTATTATCTTTCCGTTGTGTTTCAGTGAACTACGTCCTGCACATGTGTTCGCCTGAGAAAATTACCTACAAACATTAATGAACTTTTCAGCAGACCGCACTGCGCTCCGGATCTTCCCGCTCCGTAAGCCGATAGCCGCGTCCAATAATTGCGTAGAAATCTTGATAGCAAAGATTTCGGCAAGAATTTTTGGCATGTCTCATTTTTGCCCGAAAATTAGTTGACAGGCCTGCGAATGTCAGACAGCGACCTGCATGGTCTCCACCGCTTGCCGAACTTCCGAGGTTCCCAGATTCCGCTACCCGAACAAGCCTTCGGTATGGTGGGCGCATCCGCTCTCACCGGCTTGGCTTGTCAACATATTTCTGAGACATGACGAATTTTCAAAGTGGTTATGGCGCAATTCAGTTCCTTGTTCCGGAAATAATGATGATCGCGGTCCCTAATGAGGCTCTCATAGTCTTGCATAGAGCAGTGATGGCATTCCTTTCGCTGCCGGGTTTCCGCCGGCAGTCGTCAGAAATGCCCGGCCGGGGGCGAAAAAGGGGAGCGTCCGCCACCGGCGGTTGCTCCCCTTTACCGATGTCCCTTATTTCCCGGGCCAGGGTGTGGTGGCCTGCTGGATGTCCGCCGGGGCCTGGCTGCGGTTGAAGGCCGGGGCGGGACTCAAGGCATGGAAACCGTTGTCGTTCATGATCTTCTGGCCGGCCGGGCTGACCAGGAAGTCTATGAACTTGTCGGCCAGAGCCTTGTTGGGACTGCCCTTGGTCACGGTGATGGCGTAGATGATGGGCGCGCCCTTGAGGTTGCCGTTTTTGGTAGCGGCCGTCGACCGGGCGTAATCGGTGGCGTAGGCCGGGTTGGAGAGGTTGATCTGTACGGGCAGGTTCAGGTATTTCAGCTTATGCTGGATGGCGTCGGAGCGGTAGATGGCCAGGTAGTCGATCTGGCCCGACTCCAGGGCACCCAGGAGCTCGGTCTCGGTGTCGCGCATGTTGGTCTGGGGCGAGTTTTTCAGGATGGCGCTCTCCAGGCCGGGCTGGTGATAGTACCTACCGGCCAGTTGCAGCATTTGGAGCGTCTGGTAGCCGGAAGGGTCGGTGTTCGGGTTGGAGCGGCCGATCTGCACGCCCGGCTGGGCGAGGACCTGGTACCAGTTCCGATCGTTGATCCGGCCGGCGCCCTTGCTCTTGGGGGTGTAGACGAAGGTGATCGCGTTGGACACGAAGCCTACGTACCAGTCGGCGTAAGACTTTTGTCCGTTCTTGCCGAACAGGTAGTCGGGGATGACGTGGTAGTCGGCCACGGCCAGGAGGTCGGCCGGCTCGTGCAGTTTGGTGATTTGCTCGGCCATCTTGACGCTGCCGCCGTACTGGGCCTGGAAGGTTACGTTCGGGTTGGCCGCTTCAAATGCGGCGATGACCGCTTTGAAAGGTTTGGCCAGCGTTCCGGCCCCGTAAAGGGTCAGGGTGGTCTTGGCGGGAGCCGCCGGCTGGGAGCCGCAGCCGGCCAGCACCGCGGCCAGGGTCAGGATCAACGCGACGGCCAGGGTCGTGATGAGTGCCTTTTTGCGCATCAATACTCCTCCTCAAAGAAATATAAACAAAAAAACCAGGTGGACGGGTTAAGCCATGCCTGGCTAAATCTCCCCTCCTTTCCAATACGGGAGGCCCGCCCGTTTCCAGGCGCACCCTGTCGGTCAGGAGGCCGTGGTCCGCGGGGACTTTAGGCCTGCCAACTCGGAGTAAGAAAATGGTAACATATGGGGTTATACGGAATCGCTTATTTATTTCGACGGGGAACAGGCTATTCCTGCCGGGAAGGCCGGCCGTCTTCGGTTCCTTGGGGAGACGTTCCCTGCCGTCCCTTTGGCGGACCGCCGCCGATCGCGACGTTCCACCCGTTTGCGGCGTTGGGGTTAATCCTTTTTTCATTCCTATTAACGAGGCCGATCACCGGTAAGAAAAGGGCAAGGTTCACCCGCGCTCTGGGCCGGGTTGCTTGAATACTCCGGCTGAACGAGGGTAAACCCCGCACCCTCCCCATGGTGTGTCGTCCTCACCAGCCCAGAGCCCGGAAGAGCCTGAGCAGAACCGCGCTTTCTTCGGCCCTGGTAATGGTGTCGTTGGGCCGCAACAATCCATTGGTACCATTGAGCACGCCTTTGACCAGCCGGCCGTCGGCCCAGGCCGGGATGCTCCCCGCGTCGGCAAACCGCCCCAACCGGGCGGGGGTTGTATAACCGACCGCCCGCAGGATGTTCGACACGAGCACGCCGGCCTGGATCCTGGACATGAACAGGTCACCGTCGAATCTGCCGTTCATCCCGTGCACGTAGCCGGCCTTGGTCATGGCCGCCACGTAGGTCCGGGCCCAAACGGGAATGGTCTGCCAGTCCGCGTACGCCTTCCCGAGAATCGCGACCGCCTGGTTGTAAGACAGGGGCTGCAGGTAGGCGTAGGCGTGGGTACCCGGGTTGAGGCCCATGATGCGGGCGGCGATGACGGTCAGCTCCGTTCTGGTGATCGGCCGGTCGGGACCGAAAGGACGGTCCAGGCCGTTGCCGGGGTAACCTTCCACCATGCCCAGGCCGTTCAGGCGCCGGATGTCGTTAACGGCCCAGCTGCCCGCGATGTCGGTGAAGTGGGGCTTTATGACCCACCAGGCCGCGAACCAGCCGGTATAGTCGCCGTCGTTGACCGCTACGGCCCGGCCGTTTTGCCAGGTCGTGGCCAGTGCCACCCAGCGCCCCGGGAAACCGGTTCCCGGCAGGGGGCGCGGTTGCCAGTGGTAGATCTCGATGGTATAGTCCGGACCGGGCGGCTGCGTAGCAATGGGAATGATTATTTCGGGCGGAGCTCCGGTCTGGTACGTGGTTCCGTCGACGGTCAACCCGGATTGTCCGGCGAACACGGCTCCGATGGAGCGGTCCAGAATGGCTCCGGCCGGCAGGTTGAACAGAGGCGGGGTGGCGGTAGATGGGGCGCGGGGAGATGGGGCGGGCGGTGTCGAGGGGCCGCCGCCGTTGTTAGTGATGACGGTGGTGGCGTTGAAGTTGGCTACCAGGGTTAGGTCGGACTCGACGGTAAAGGCGTAGGACGGATCGGTGCCGACCGGGCTGCCGTCTTCGGTCCAGTTGACGAATTGGTAGCCGGCGGCCGGGGTGGCAGTCACCGTTACGGGGGTGCCCGCGATGTAACTCTCGCTCGTGCCGCCGCCGGGCAAGGAGACCGTACCTTCCGCCGGCGGGCTGGCCGACACGCTGACGGTGTAGGGTATGGTCGCCACCGAAGCTCTATCCGAAGCATTGCTGTCCACGTAGGCTACGTAGGGTGTTTCCGGATCCACGAAGAGGGAGATGGTTGAGCCGGAGCCAGGGGTAGAGGAGGCGCTGCCTACGCTTGCGCCGCTCACCGGTGCCCACCCGTTGGTCTGAGCGTAAACATCGGCCCATACGGCTCCGTTTCCATCCTGGTAGGCCAGGTAGGGGGTGTCCCCGTCCACGAAGAGCGATAGGCTCGAACCCGCGGTGCCGATGCCTGGGCTTGGGCCCACCGGCTGCCAGCCGGCCGCCTGATCGTATACCTCAACCTCCACAGCATGGGGGGTGATGCCGGGCGGGTCGAGGCCGAGGTTATACTGATAGGCCACGTAGGGCGTATCCCCGGCCATGGAAAGGGACACGCCGGTGGGGCCCTGATCATTGAAAAGGCCGCCGCCTACCTGCTGCCAACTTGAGTTAGACGAGTTATAGCTGTACACGACCACTACCAAGTCGCTGTCCTGATAGGCCACGTAGGGCGTGCCCTGGTCGACGGAAAGGGAGATCGAAGATGAAGGATAATTGAACGGTAAATCGCCGGGGGAACCCAACTGCGTCCAACCCCCGGAGTCGTACATACTCACCGTAACACCGGTGGTATCCTGATAGGCTACGTAGGGCGTACCCTGGTACATGGAGAGCGAGATGGATGTATATGGAATCCCCGTGCCCACGGATGCGCCTCCCACCGGCTCCCACCCGTTTGCCTGACTGTACACGTCCACCCATACGGCGTCGTTTCCATCCTGGTAGGCCAGGTAGGGGGTGGGGATGCCGGTGCTCCCGTCCACGAATAGAGAGACGGAGGAGGGATTGGCGGGGGGATTGGGGAGGGAACCGCCCAATGGCTGCCACCCGTTCGCCTGACCGTACACATCCACCGAGACAGCGCCGGTGTTGTCCTGGTAAGCCAGGTAAGGGGTGTTTTGCCACACGTAAAGAGAGTCGGACGTCAACGACGGTGGACCCCCGGTATTCACCGGGCTATTGGAAAAACCCGGCCGGCCGACATAGGACCATCCGGTAGTTCCGGCCGATGCCGCACCGGGCAGGGCGGCCGCCACCATCAGGGTGAGCAGGACCAGCAATACGAAGAGTTTTACCTTTGGAATCCTTGGCATTCTTTACGAACCTTCCTTCGCCGGTCAACCTCCCTGATGCCGGGGTTGACAGCGGATTGGTCTTGCCTGGCCGATAGACCCGGAACCGGTTTATACCTTGTTCGCCACTATCTGCAAATGTCCTTCCGGCTACCGCAGGTGCGACTGAATGACAAGGCACCCGGTCACCCGCCTCCAGGCCGGAGTCGCTGGGAGCGGGCCGGCCAATGGAACCAGGTCCTGCTTATAACTCGCTCGTCATTATCTGTCAATTCCCCGGTTATCGTCCCGCAGCCGGCCGCTGAACCGTCATCCGGGTGAAGACGCGAGGGAGCGCCGGGGTGCTTCCCCCGGCCGCCGCTAGCGGGCCAACCGCTCGATGATATCACCGTTTACCACCCTGACATAGGTGCCTTTCATGCCATGCGACTTCAACTCGATCACCCCGGCGCTTTTCAACTTGTGCAGGGCGTTGACCAGCACCGAACGGGTGCATCCCGTCCGCCGGGCCGCCCGGGCGGTCACCACGACCGTGGGACCGGCCGCCAGGGCGGGCATGAGGCGCCGGACGGCCTCCCTTTCGGCCGGTGAAAGAGCGTCCACGGCGGCCCGTAAGACAATCCGCCGGTGCTCGGCTTCCCGCTGGTCGCCCATGGACCGCCGGACGATCTCCAGCCCCGCCATCGTGGCCGCGTTTTCCGCCAGGACGAGATCCGCCCCGCTTACGCCGGGTGCGGCGCGGGTGAGAACAAGGCTGCCTTGCCGCCGGCCCGCCCCCGGGATGGGTACCACCGTGGTCAGGATGTTGTCCCAGAGGCAGGACCTGGGCAGGTCAAAGACGCATTTCCCCCGCTTTTGCCTAAGGTTGGCCCTGGTTTTTCGGACGGTGGCACAAAAAGTGGCGCAGGACGCGGGAATAGCCGATCCCTGGCGTAGCGTTTCCCGCATTACTGCGCAGGGAGGCTGCCCGGTCCAGTGATAGCCGAGGATCCCGCCCCCGTTATCCAGAATCCAGGTGTTGCAGCCCAGGTTTTCGGCCAGAACCCGGCTCAACGCCGCGAAGCCCAGGGTCCGCCCGGCCGATGCCTGCAATACCTCGTTGAGGTTCCTGGTCCGTTGCAGCAGGTCCTCGCTCATGTCCGTTACCATCCTTCCAAGCCGGCGGATTGCCCGTATCATTGATAAAGAACACTACCCTAATGGCAATGTTATCAGGCCCCGGCAACTCCGTCACGGTACTGTGGTACATGAAGATACCCCATACATATGACAGCTATTGACATAATGGCGTCATGCGATAGATAATATCACCTGGAAGAAAAGTCCCCTGCGAGCGCATCGTTTCCGGCCAATACCTATTCCGCCGGTCCTGACCGGGACCGCCGGTTTTTCTCCGATTCACGGCCCGCAGGCCGGGAAAGGCCAGGGGGTTCGTACTTCAGCACTGTTTACTTCAGCAAATTGATCCCTTGCTGATCCATTTTTCTATTTCCTGCTTGGCATAGGAATACCCAGTATCGACTATCTGTTCAATCGCGTTATAGTCAGTAAGTCTGAATTGTTTCAATGGCACATGGAGACACAGATCGGCATGTTCCCTTAATTTATCTTCCACTCCACCTATGTTAATCATGCTGGCGCGCATTAGAAGACTAAAAAGGCCAGGGATATTTGTCCTTGCCGCCTGGGCCTTAAACCGTTCGCCAATAAGCTGTAATGCCGGGGGGCATTCACAAATATGTGAGGCCACCGTTAAATCCACCTCAGGTGACACGTTAACCGCTATGATCTTACCTTTGATCATTTCCATCATAATGTCGGCCGGGACATTATTCAATAGCCCACCGTCCACCAGCAGGTCGCCGTTTTCCACTACCGGAGGCCAGATGGCAGGAAGAGAACAACTTGCCCGGATGGCCTTCCATAAAACACCGCTTGGTTCCCAATGGTCCAACTATGGGTTTGGATCAATGCCTGATCAGCAGCACAGTAACACCCTCGTTGTCCTTTATAGGCAGGGCAGGGGTTGTCTACCCTCCGGTGAGAATATTCGACAGGATTTTCTCCTCCTCCTGATGGTTGACCGGTGTTAATAGCCGAGATCCCGTACCATTCGCAGCGGTAAAACCGGGGCTTCGGACCGGGTAATCGGTTCGGCCGCAAGAGGTTTTCGCTGCCGCGCAGGACGCCCTTGACCAGACCGCTTCCGACCCAGTTTGGAACGGCGGCGGCATCCCGGAAGTTTTTCAGGCCGGCCGGCTTGCCGTAGCCGGCGCTCTTGAGGATTTCCGATACGAGGAAGCCGGCCTGGATCCTGGTTATCGGCCGGCCGGCGTTGAAATCGCCGTCCAGGCCTTTCAGGTACCCGGCCCCGGTCAAGGCGGCCACGTAGGGGGCGACCCAGCCGGGGATGGTCCGCCAATAGGCGTAACCTTTCTCCAGGATGTCCTGTGTTTGGACCCGTGATAGGGTCGTCGCGGCCAACATAGGTCCGGTTCGGCGGGTTGATGTCGGCGATGCGCGCCGCGATGGCGGCGAACTCCGTCCGGCTCATGAACCGGACGGAGCTGAAAGCCCTCGACAGACCGGTGCCGGGATAGCCTTCAACCAGGCCGAGCCCGCTCAAGCGCTTGATGGCGTTTTCCGCCCAGGTGCCGGGGATGTCGTTGTAGCGGGGTTCAACCACCCACCAGGCGGCGAACCAGCCCTTGTAGCCGCCGCCATTGACCGCTACGGCCCGGCCGCTTTGCAGGGACGTGGCCAGGGCCACCCAGCGCCCCGGTATGGCGGAGCCGTCAAGGGGTAGCTGCTGCCAGGTGCGTAAGGCCCGTTAGTATACGACTTTATTTTCTTTTCACAGCAGTAGCCAAAATATTTGTGCTGGCCTGCCAGGCCAGGTAGTAGGAAAGTTGGGGTAGGTATTGGTGAATAGAGCGGAGGGCAATCGCGTAGCGGGGATATGAGGTGCGGAAGAGAGAAGAGGCCCCACCGGGGAGGGTGAGGCCCATGAAAAGAATCCCAACAAGCAGTCACGAGGCGACCGAAAGCTTCCGAGGTCCAGTCACGTCACACTACAGTGCCTCAATTATGTTATTTGCGTACACGGCGGCCCTACTCACCATTGTCGTCGGTGTTATTGTAGTAGGAAAACTATTTTCGTAGTCACAAAGCTTTCGCCAATACTTTAGTTCTCGCAACATGGCGCTTGTCTTCGTGGCCGCATGCCGTGGATCGTTTTGAAAATGCTCAACAACCAATCTATGGGCAACCGGTCCGCTTGGGCGCGGCATCTTGTCCGTTATGACAGCATATTCTCTTGCGTGGCCGAAAGCAGCGTAATAGAAGCGACTAACTGCCGATCGGAGGACAGCCTCCTCGCACGGAAGATACTCTTTATTGGTATTTAGATACCTCGCGACTTCCTTATATTCCTTCCACTGAAAAGCCATATATGAGACAACCTTCAAAAGGACATATCTAATGCCACCTGAAACCAGCAGGATTTGCCCACTGTCTGCGGTATATATTTGTCACGTATTACGTCCACCACAACTAAATACTTCTTCCACTGCTTCCTCATCGTTCGCCGTTGGACGAATACTAAGAAGCAGGTACTCGTCGCCAGATTCGTCATCTTGGTAAACCCTCAGGAGCAATGAGTCTCGTTTCTTGAGTTTATCAATATCTGCACGACAATAGCCAAAAACGTAGTTAACTACGTCCCTAACTCCAGAATAACTAAGTAAATATTGCCTTACCTCTTCTGAATTGGGCACAGTTATGCCAAGCCCTGTTGCACGGTTAATGATTTCTTCGGCGAAAGACGCCATGTCAGTTTCACCCCCATAGCTCTTTCTGATCATGGCCGGTCAGATCCGGGCGGCTCCGCAAGCCCGGTAATAAAGCGGCCGGGTCAACTCCGGCCGCCCAGCCACTCGCCAATGATGCCGGCATAACCCTCCGCGGCTTGAACCAATTCGGCGATTTCCACATACTCGTCAATCCGGTGCGCCAGTAACTCGTCTCCCGGCCCAAACCCCAGCGTGGGAATTCCCAAGGCGGCTGTCCCGCTCCCGTTGGTACAAAAAGAGTAATGGGAGGTTTGTGGTTTGAGTCCGGTTCGCCGCAATCCGTGCAAGGCCAGCTGAACAAAGGAGGCCTCGGTCCCCGCGTACCAGGCGGGAGCAAAATTGGGAGCGCTTACGGCGTGACCGGTATACGTGGTAAATTCGTCTTTGGCGATGCCGACCGTTCCCCGAGCGCCTGTTCCGGCCAGAACTTTCTCTACCGTGTCTCTCAGGGGCTGCAACACATCCTCTTCGTCCTCACCAGGCAAAGTACGACGGTCAAATGTGGCCGTACAGTAATCCGGGACTACGGACAAGCCTGGATAAGGGCGCGAAATAATATCCGTGAGCACCAGTACCCCGCGCCCGAGGACAGGATGCTCGGGAATATTAATTTGACGCAGGGCTTGGATAACATCCGTCATCCGCTCCACTGCGTTGATTCCCAGTTCCGGTTTGGAGGAATGGGTGGGTGTCCCGAACACTTCGACAGACACTTCCGCCCGGCCCCTTTGGCCGACATTCAGACGGAGACCGGTAGCCTCGCAGATAAGCACCAGGTCCGGATGATACCGCTCGGCCACCGAAACCAGGGCCGGCCCTTCTACAAGCTCTTCGCAGACGCTGGCGGAAACCGCTATCGTGCCGCGAAAAGGGCTGTCCCTGAGTAATGCTGCGCCATAAAGCGAGGCCGCGAGCGGACCCTTCATATCCATGGCCCCCCGACCGTAAATCCGGTCCCCTACCTGTTCACCGGACGGCGCGCGCCGCCATTGTGAAGGATCCGTCACTCCCACCGTATCCATGTGCGAATCCAGCAGGATCACAGGTCCGGGGCCCGCGTCCAGAACCCCGGTCACGTTGCCCCAATCGTCTACATAAGTCGCCATTCCGAGACGCCGCATTTCCTGCTGTACGAGCCCGGCCACCCCGGATTCCTGGCCCGAAAGACTTGATTCGGCGATGAGGCGCAAGGTGAAATCACGCAACGCGTCTCTATCTACTGGCAATTAGATCATCCTTTTTCCATGGATTCTACGAATGCCGCCTTGTCCCATCCCTTCCTGAAGCCGGACGAAGGCGTACCCAAATGATACCGCCCTCTTATCTTACTACACTAACCGTTCCTAGCAATGCAAGCAAAC
>JAJYZD010000320.1 GCA_021800315.1 Bacillota bacterium
GCTGACCCCGGACGTGCCAAGTTCCGAAGAACTGGACGACATGATGCAGCAGGGTTACGAGTTGGCCGGAGAGCAGCGGATGGTCGAAGCCTGCCGGATCTGGCTGGAGGTATGGGAACGGTTGAAACCACGTTTTACGCCGGAAATGCGCTCGATCAGGGATGCCGAGCGGGCCTTCGAGGGCCTGGAGTGTCTCTACAACTGGTGCCAGGACCTGGAGGACGCGTTGAACGACGCTGGCGGGGCGGAGCCCGGGCATCTGCGGCAGAGGGTCGATTTCTGCAATGAGTTCTGCAACCTTTTTCCTGCTTCGGACGAGACCATTATCGTGAACATGAAGCGGGCGGCGGCCGAATCCTATTTCGCCCTCGGACAGACCAGCGACGGGGACCGGGCCTATGCCGCCCTGGTGGAGGAATTCCCGGATAACGCCTGGTCGTACATTGGATGGGGCGACGAGTACGCGGCCTTCCTGTCCAAAGACATGCCGCCTGACTATGAGCGGGCGGAGAGGATCTACCGGCGGGCCTTGGACCGGGGCATCCAGCAGGGGGACAGGGACGTTGTGCTCGAAAGGTTGGCGAACCTGGAGAAAGCGAGGAAGCGCAGATAGCCGGGGTGGACGAATACGGTTTTCCTTTTCGATGGCGAGAACGTAAAAAGATTCATCACGGTTTTCAAACCGGGGATATCGTTACCGCCGACATCCAGAAGGGCAAGTACAAGGGCATCCGGCAGGGGCGGGGGGCTGTCAGGGCAACGGGCTACTTTGACCTCAAAAATGGTATCGGCAAGCGAATTTGTCAGGGAATTGCGGCAAGGTTCTTCCATTTGCTGCAAAGAGCGAATGGTTGGCAACACGAAAGAAAGGAAACCCCTCGCGCTTCCTCCCACGGCTAAAACCGTGGGTTTCCGCGCGACTTTTCCGTGAAACAAAAGCGGGCCCGTTTTAACCGGCGGCGAGCCGCGCAAAAGGGGAGATCCAAAATAGGTACCGATGCGTCATTTTGGGCCGAAAGACTGGAAGCGGTCTCCTATGTGCCTACCGTGGAGATCTGCACCGTCCTGGCCCTGGCCAAGGCCCTCGGGAAACCCGTCCTGGTTGAAGGGCCCCCCGGGGCGGGCAAGACTTACCTGGCCAAGGCCGCGGCCGAAGTTACCGGAGCCCGCCTGGTACGTCTCCAGTGTTACGAGGGCATCGACGTCAGCCGGGCCGTCTACGACTATAATTACGGTAAGCAGATCCTCTATCTGAACGCCTTGCGCGACCGGGTTTCCCAGATGCTCAACGGTACGATGAGCATGGCCGAGTCCTTTAAAATTCTGGACCGGGAGGCGCCCTTCTGGGGCGACGAGTTTTTGGTGCGCCGTCCCGTGCTGGAGGCCCTTTCCCCGCCCGACGGCGATCCCAGGGTGCTCCTGATCGACGAGGTCGACCGTGGCGACCGGGAGTTCGAGGCCCTTCTCCTGGAAGTGCTCTCGGAATGGGCCGTCTCCATCCCCGAATACGGCCGGGTGATCGCGGAGAGGGTTCCCCTGGCCATCCTCACCTCCAACCGCACCCGCGACCTGTCCGACGCGCTCCGGCGCCGCTGCCTGTATATCTGGCTCGATCTGCCGGACCGGGATCGGGAGACCAGGATCATTGTGACCCAGGTGCCGCAAGCCGGGGAAAAGTTCGCCGCGAAAATCGCCGCCTTCATGGCCGCCTACCGGAAGGTCTCCCCCAGGCATGTCCCGTCCGTAGCCGAAACGGTCGAGTTGGCCGCGGCCCTCCTGGCGACCGCCGGGGGCAAAGTTACCCTGGAAGATATAACCGGCGCCATTCCGGTGTTCGCCAAAAACAAGGAAGACCGTAAGCTGTGCATCTCGGTTGCGGAAAAGGAATTCGCCGATGCTGCAAAATGACACGCTGGCCCGGTCGATCGCCGGCCTGGCGGTTTATGCCCGCCGGCGCGGGCTGACGCTGAGTTCGGCCGAGGTCGTCGACGGGATGAAGGCCTGCGGGGAATTGATCCCGCGCACCCTGCCGGAGTTGCGTGACACCCTTAAACCCTGTTTCGTCAAGTCGTTTGACGACCTGGTGCTGTTCGACGATGTCTTCCACGCCTATTTTCACGAGGAAAAAGTGGCGGCGCTGTCGGCCGTCGTCGGTACGAGGGTCCGCCTGCAGGCGGCTGGCCAAAAAGCGGCGGAGGGAAACGCGGAAAACACCGGCCGGGAAAAGACGACTCCCGCCTGGCAGACGGCCCTGGGCTCCGATCCGGGCCTGCCCCGGTCGTTCCAGGCTTTTCTGGAGGGAGATCCCCATGCCGCCGCCGCGAGGTTGATGCGGGAGCCGCTCACGGAGGCCGACAAGAAGGAAATCGTGAACGCCGCCAGCCGGGTCGCCGGCCGGATCACGGCCGCCGACCTGCCACGGATACGGGGAACGCTCCACGGATACGTCCAACTGGCCGGAGAAGTGGAAAGACTGCGGGCCAACCGCTCCACGGACCACCCGGTCCATACCCGGCACGGGCAGCGGCATACCTGGTCTTCACCAGCGTACTTTGCGGCGGACCAGGCACCCAGGGAGCTTTTGGACGCGCGGCTCGCCGCGGTCGACAAAGACCGCCTGGCCCGGCTGATCACCGAGGCGCAAGCGGCCGCAATGGCACTGAAACCCTTTTTCGCGCGCAACCCCGGCAGCGGGCTTAAGCGTTACGCCCTGGACTATCGCCGGACGGTCCGGGAAAGCCTGGACACCTTCGGCGAGCCGATGAAGCTGCTTTACAGTGCGCGACACCGCCGCCTGCGGCGCCTGGTCACCTTCTGCGACGTCTCCGGTTCGGTCAAGAAGGCGACGGGCGTCCTCCTGGCCTTCCTGTACGGGTTGCACCAGGCCTTCGAGGGGCGCGCCCGGCATTTCCTCTTCGTTTCCGAAGTGGACGAGGTGACCCCCTATTTCGTATTGCCGTCCTACGACGAGTGCTACCGGCAGCTAAGCTCGGCCTCGGCGGTCGATTTCCGGGGCTATTCCAACTACGGCAAGGCTCTTTCCCTGCTTTGGGAAAACTATCGCTCCGCTTTCGATTACGAGACGGTCTTCTTCTTTTTGGGCGACGCCCGTACCAACAAGTACGACCCCCGCCCCGACC
>JAJYZD010000321.1 GCA_021800315.1 Bacillota bacterium
CCCCTCCGCCGCCAGCACCCCTTCCGGGTCCGCCACGACCCGCAAGAGAAACTCCGGGTCGCCAAGCGCCTTTTCCACAACGGCCGCCAATCCGTCACTCATCGCCAGTTACCTCCTTCTTGGGCTTGTCGCTTCGTATGGTCCGTCGTCCCACCCCGTTTCCCCCTTCTGGATCTTGCCCCCTCCGGCCGTGAAACCGCCCTTACTCAGTCCTCGTCGTCCGCTTCTTCTTCCCCGGCCGGAAGAGGCGCGGCCGCGGTCCAATGGATATGCCCGAGTTTGCCGAGCAGGAACAGCGGCAGATAGAGAATCAGTAGGCCGCCCAACAAGGCGAAATGAACGTCGCCAAGTTCCGCGATGGGCGGATCGGCCGATTGAAACAACCCGAGGACGGCGACCAGCAGGATCACGTAACCGATGTAGACGAATGTCGCGCTGCCGGTAGGCGCCCTTTCCCCGAACGCCCCCCCGAATTTGTGCTCGGCATGCGGTGTTTTGGCGAGCAAGGCCGCGGCGACCAGCAGGAACTGGAGTTGCCGCAGCAGCATCAATATCCCTCCCGGTATTTTCAGGCTGTAACCCAACCCGGCCAGGAGGACGGCTATGGCTATGGCGATACCGGCGGCCCGGTAGCGCCGGTTCCGGGCCAGCCAGGCATATACGGCCGAGCCGATCACGAAAAGACCCATCCCGTCGGCGTAAAGGGAAACCAGGTCAATATCCGCATGGGCAAGCGCTTCGAAGATGGCCACCAGGACAAACAGGGCCAGAATGATTTCCAACGCAGCCAACAGGCTTTTGCGCATTTCCTGGCTGTCCCCGCGGAGGGCGAAGAAGGCCAAAGCCACACTGCCGGCCGCCACGGCTATCTCTACGCCGCGCATACTTACGACCCAGGAAGACAGCCCGACGTTCGTCAGAAAGAACCATGCCGTCCAGACCGAGACAAGGATAGTGCCCTCGGCCGCACCGGGCCAGCGACGGTTCAGCCGGGTCCGCAAAATGAGGAGAACCACGCCCCCGAGCACGGCCCCTGTCGAAAGACCCAGCCACGCTTGGGCGTGACTGCCCAGGATAATGCCGGTTATCAAAGTCGCCACCGCCAGGATGGCCGGCACGGCGAGAACGACGACCGGAGGCTCGGTCAGGTAATGTCGCCGGGGCAACTTGTGGGCCAGCCAGGCGAGGCAAACGACGGCTGCCACCGTCAAGGCGTCCCCCGGCTGGAAAGGAGTCTGCCAGGTGACGACGACATACAGCAGGCCGATGACGGTTAGACCCAGCATGACCAGGGCCAGGTAATCGCTCTTCAAACGATCCAGGGGACTTAGGATGGACTTCCCCAAGATTTCGGCAAACTCACCCAGTTCCTGACCCGTCAGCAGCAGAACGGGTAGGGCAACCACCATAAGACCTATGAACTGGTCAATGAGCACCACCGCATATTGCACCCACGCATTGGCATTCCCGGACATCAGTGCCATCAGGGTGGAATACAACAACGCCACATAGAAGACCAGGGACGCCGCACCCAGAACCAGAAACTCCCTGACGCCGAATACTTCGCGTTTTCCCGCCCAACCCCGCCAGGCCAGCAAAACCAGCGGGATGGCGGCCCCGGCCAGGACCGCCGGGTAATGCAGCCCAACGCCCGGAACCCCCCCGGCCCATAAAATGGCGGCCGCCACCCGCATCCACGGCCGCCCGTGGAGAACCCCGGCGAAAAGGAACCCCCAGCCGGCAGAGACCATGATGGTAGCCAGCGGCAGCCAGGCCATGGGTAAGGTATACGTTACCGGTTGGTGACCGTTGTGGACGGTGAACGAAAGTACCGGGCCCAATCCGTGCCCCAACAAGTCGATAAGCATACCGATGATGACTTCGGCGATACCCACCGCCAGTAAGAGTCTGAGCGGCTTATGGAGTTCGGTCCGCTTATGGCCGTCGTTCCCGGAGTGAACGAAAGCCGGTGACACTTCAGACATTAGAAACCAACCTCCTTGCGCGAACGACAGAACCAAGGGGGAGCAGGCCGAGGCGACCCTGGCTTCAGTCGGAGTCCATCTCCGTTTCCCATGCCTCTTCCTTGGACCATTCGTGTACCGGGTTGGATGAACCGGTACTCCCGGTTCCACCCGTGCTACCCGTAGTTCCCGCGGTGGCCCTCCGCGGGATAAATATAGAAATAGCGGTTGTCAAAGGTAACTTTGCTGGTAGCGTTATCGCAGGAAACCGCTTCGCCTGGAGCTTGGGGATCAAAGCGCAACGGGATGAAGGTACTGCTGTCTTTGATATACCCCGGATTTAGTGGGATTTTCTTACGATGCCTGAGTAGCTTATTACCCATTAGAACATCTAAGCATATTACGCATTACTAATATGCGTTACGAGCCCTTACTCTGGTTAATAAAATAACCGATGGCCAAAATGCCGACAAAAAGACATAACGCTTCCCTGGCGGGTAGAACATTTTCGTTTACCTTAAACACTCAACTGTCATTCTTCTGTTCCGCCTCGATAATACGACTCCCACTGGAATCAGATGCGCTGTATTTACTTTCTTTCTTTCATGCTTTCCTGTTAATCTCAATAATTGACCCGTCTTCCCTGGAGTAATGAAAGCTATACTTTAGAAAAGCGGATTTATTGATAACAGTTCCTAATATTCTGTTCGCACTGTCGCCGATTTGCATGATTTCCACCGGACCGGAAGTACCGATAAATTTTTTAGGAGTTTGGGCTTGTGCCAAATATTGGACATGGTCATCGTTATCATAGATGCGAATAGTCACACCACGATCCGAGCGAATGGTGCCTACTTGATTATTGTCTTCGTTCATAAGTGGAGAAATGCCGGCTTTCAATAGATTTTTATTGAACGTAAATGACTCCATTTTGTCCACTCCCCTTAATCGTTTGGAATGTCCGGAGCATAACCGTCAAGATGGTCTTTGTCAATCCCCGCCATTCAGGGGCGGACGCAGGGGATGGGACCGGCTGCTTCCCACGGGAGCATACCGACCGCCAGATCCGCGGGGAAGACGCGTAAAGAAACCAGCTGTTTTGGATAAATTAGTAAAACAACCCATCAACTTATTCCACCCTACCCTTTTCCC
>JAJYZD010000322.1 GCA_021800315.1 Bacillota bacterium
CGCCCGTGGTGATGGTAAACGAAGATACGTACGGCAGGTTGACCCCGGAGGCCGTGGGGAAGATCCTGCCCAAGTACGAGTAGGGGGGGCCGGGCATGAAAACGCTGGATAGCTTGCGGGAGGAATATACCAAGGCATACCGGGCAGCGGCCGGCCGGCCCCGCGTGGTAGTAGGGATGGGTACCTGCGGCATCGCCGCCGGGGCGGACAAGGTGATGGACGCGGTGAAAGCGGAGGCCGCAGCCCTGGGCCTTAACGTGGACATCTGCTTCACCAGTTGCATAGGATCCTGTTACAAGGAGCCGACCGTGGAAATCGCCCTGCCCGGCAGGGCTGCGGTGGTTTACGGCGACGTGACGCCGGAGGCGGTTCCCGCGCTCCTGGCCGAGCACCTGGTAAACCAAAAGCCGTACGCGGACCTGGTCCTGATGCAGATTCCCGGGGATGGCGAGGAGTATCCGGGGATCCCCGCCATGGACGCTTCCACTTACTACGTAAAACAGGTGCGCACGGTGACCTCGCGCCTGGGGCGCATCAACCCCGAGAGTATCGGTGAATACATCGCTACGGGCGGTTACGAGGGTCTGGAAAAGGGCCTGGGCATGGACCGGCAGGCGGTGATCGACGAAATCAAGAAGTCCGGCCTGCGGGGCCGGGGCGGGGCCGGGTTCCCCACCGGCATGAAGTGGCAGTTCGTGCACGACGCCCCGGGAGACAAGAAGTATATCGTCTGCAACGCCGACGAGGGCGACCCCGGCGCCTTCATGGACCGCAGCGTCCTGGAGGGGGATCCCCACTCCGTGTTGGAAGGGATGATGATCGCCGGCTACGCGATCGGCGCCGACGAGGGTTATATCTATTGCCGGGCCGAGTACCCCCTGGCCATCCACCGGTTGACCAAGGCCATCGGCCAGGCCGAAGAACTGGGGCTTTTGGGGGACAACATCCTGGACAGCGGTTTTTCCTTCCGCCTGCATATCAAGCAGGGTGCCGGGGCGTTTGTCTGCGGCGAGGAGACGGCTCTCCTGGCTTCCATCGAGGGCCGGCGGGGCATGCCCCGGGTCCGGCCGCCGTTCCCGGCCCAAAAAGGACTCTGGGATAAGCCGACCACCATCAACAACGTCGAAACCTGGGCCAACGTTCCCTTTATCATCCGGCGGGGCGGCGACTGGTACGCCGCCATGGGTACGGAAAAGAGCAAGGGGTCGAAGGTTTTCTGCCTCACCGGCAAGATCAACAACACCGGTCTGGTCGAGGTCCCCATGGGCATCACCGTGCGGGAGATCATCTTCGACCTCGGCGGCGGCATCAGGGAAGGCAAAAAGTTCAAGGCCGTGCAGACCGGCGGCCCTTCCGGCGGCTGCATCCCCGCGGAATTCCTCGACCTCCCCGTCGACTACGAGTCTTTGGGACGGGTGGGCGCCATCATGGGCTCCGGCGGCATGGTGGTGATGGACGAGGGCACCTGCATGGTGAACATGGCCCGTTACTTCCTCACCTTCACCCAGAGCGAGTCGTGCGGCAAGTGCACGCCCTGCCGGGAAGGCACCAAGCGGATGCTGGAAATCCTGGAGCGCATCACGGAAGGCAAGGGCGTGCCGGCGGACCTGGACACCCTGGAGAAGCTGGCCGGTGTGATCAAGAACACCGCTCTGTGCGGCCTGGGCCAGACCTGCCCCAACCCGGTGCTGTCCACCCTGCGCTACTTCCGCCACGAGTACGAGGCCCACATCAACGACAAACGGTGCCCGGCCAAGGTGTGCCAGCCGCTGTTGGTCTACACCATCAACACGGAGAAGTGCACCGGCTGCGGCGCCTGCGCCAGGGCCTGCCCGGCGGCGGCCATCACCGGCGCGAAGAAGGAGCCCCATTCCATCGATCCGGATCTCTGCATCAAGTGCGGCAACTGCGTGCAAAAGTGCAAGTTCGACGCGGTGGAACTAGGTTAGGAGGGAGAAAATGGCCGGCATAGAGCTAACCATCAATGGGCGGCCGGTGACCGTACCGGCCGGGACCAGCGTGCTGGATGCGGCCCGTGCGAACGGATTTTTCGTCCCCACCCTCTGTCACGATCCCCAGGAGCCTTTCGGGGCGTGCCGCCTCTGCGTCGTGGCGATCAAGGGCATGCGCAACCTGCCGGCTTCCTGCGTCACCACGGTCAGCCCGGGCATGGAGGTTCAGACCGAGTCGGAAGCGGTGGTGGAAGCCAGACGGACGATACTGGAGCTTCTTTTGGCCAACCATCCCCTGGACTGCCTGACCTGCGAGAGGAACGGCGCCTGCCGGCTGCAGGACTATGCCTACCGGTACAACGCCAAGGGCCTGCGTTTTAACGGCGGGAAGCACCGTTACCCGCGGGACCTGTCCAACCCGTATATTGCGCGGGACCTGAACAAGTGCGTGCTGTGCGGGCTGTGCGTGCGTACCTGCGACCGGGTGAGTGAGCGCCGGGTGCTGGATTTCGCCTACCGCGGCTTCAACACCCGGGTGGCCACGGCCATGGATGAGCCGCTCGGCGAATCGGCCTGCGTCTCCTGCGGCCGCTGCGTGGCGGTCTGCCCGGTGGGCGCCCTGAGTTGGCGCTCCCTGGCCGGTAAGGGACGTACCTGGCAGATCGCGAAGGAACCCGTGACCTGCACCTTCTGCGAAGCCGGCTGCCTTTTCGACTTGAACCGGAAGGATGGCCGGGTGATCGCCGTCACGCCCCGCGAGCCGGGTCCGGGCCGGCCGCTCTGTCTCAAAGGCCGGCTCGGTATGGAACTGCGCTTGGTCGAGGACGCCGCGGCGCCTCTTTTGAAAAAGGACGGCCGGTTCCAGGAGACGTCCTGGGCGGAAGCCCTGGGGCTTACCGGGATAATCGACCGGATGCGGGAGAGGGGGGAGATCTGACTTGACTGAGATCAACCTGACCATCGACGGGGTGCCGGTTGCCGTTCCCCCTGGTACCACCGTTCTGGAGGCGGCCCGGTCGGCCGGCATGTTCATCCCCACCCTGTGCCACGATCCGGAGTTGTCGAGCCCGGGCGCCTGCCGCCTGTGCGTCGTGGAAATCCCGGGGATGCGCAACCTGCCCGCTTCCTGCGTGACCACGGCTTCCGAGGGCAT
>JAJYZD010000070.1 GCA_021800315.1 Bacillota bacterium
TGCATCCCTACATTTGAACATACCTTAGGATCCCTGCAATAGTAAATCATGGCATATATCAAGCGTTACCATTATATGGGAAAAGATATGGGTAACGCGAAGACGTTAGAGGCATGGGCAACTACTGAGTTTGCTTGCCGACACCCTCCATGGGTTGCCGTTTGCCGGGACGGCAAGTGATTCAGGCCACCTGGCGGGCACCGGGATGTCTTGCGCTCCCGGATATCCCGCCCGGCCGGGTCCTGACCCGGGCGGACCAGTGACTTCCCCGTCAATGTCCCGGTCCGGAAAAGGCTATCATCTTTTGCCGTGACCGTCCCCATCGTTCTACGTCCATGACGATTTATTGATAAACAGTTAGGTTGATAAAATTTGATTAAGAAGTACGGATGATGGTAAGGTTTGGGAGTTCGATCACAAAGGCGTAACACTTTAGAAGAATTATATTGACGGGCACCGGATTTGTCAACTGAAGTTCTTCCGGATTCCCGGACCTCCTGGACGATCTGCTCCGGCCTCTTTGCGATAAGTCGTGGCACCCGGAACCACCTACCCAGGAGCACACCCCGTCAGCCGTGGCGGCGTAAAACGCGTCACTGAGTGCGGCAATTCTATAGGATCCTCAGCAGACCCCACCTACATGGGAACACTTGGAACCGCTCCAGGAACACGCTGGCGGCGGGCTTTGCCAATGGCTTTGGCCGACGCAGGGCGAACAGTTTTCCCTGCGTATTCGTCGCCCGGGAATCGCACCCGCGAAGTCAGAGCCGGTACATCCGGATGCTCCAGACTTGCGCCCGAAACACACATCACCGGCCATAGAACGGTCGGTCGCCATCACCCGTATCGGCCTTGGGGAACGATGCGGTCACCTCTGCATATCACCCCACTGGTACCACGGTGGCGCCGGGATGGGTGATCCGTAGGGTATCCAGTCATTGGGGAGATGGCCCAAAACATAAACCGGCAGGTAATAAGTCATTACCCCCCGGCTGATATCGCCCTTATCAGTGCCTTGATTAGGCTTCATGGGCCTTGAAAAACTCTGGTGCTGAAGATGTAACATGAGGATAACTGGAGCGCCGCCGCAGGAATCGAACCTCGTCCTGCCGGTTGGTCACCGGCCGTGCAAGCCATCACACTCGCGGCGCATGATAACCGTACTATCCAAAGGCTGCCTACCCATCCTTCGACTCTGGTAGTGTTCTACATGCATCGACAAAATCCTTCGTCTGCGAATTCCGAAAACTTCTCCCTTCAATGACCACCGGCGCTTCATCGACCTGCGAAAGCTTTTCCCGAAACGGGCGGTCGCCTTTTTGGGTCTGGCCGGGTCAACCAATGGATGGCCTTAAGAGTTTTTGGCCTAAGACAAGGCATTACTACCAATAATCGCCATAGCACGTCGGAGATAGAGTTGGCGCGGGCGACGTTTCGGGTTGATTATTATGTAGAGAAGAGTAGGGTTGTCATATTCTGAACATCGCTCCTTGACAAATCGGGTTCCATGGCTATCTGCCTGTTTGACACGTCTAAAGCCTTAAGGAAACCGCAAGACATCCACACTTCAAGGGGCTGATGGTGGCCCGCAAAAATAGTTCCCGTTAAGTCGTCAAAGTGGCAATTGCACTCCTCACAAAGATAATCTTGCTTGTCTGGATGCGTTGCGTCATGTCCATTTTGATGACATTGACGGAACCACACCTAGTACAGACGACAACCCCATCATGCCACCTCTCTTTCCTGAGTATTACATAGATAGTCCATTGATCATAATGACTATAAGGTTACCTCAGAAACCCTTGCCGCAACTGGGCTTGCACACAAGGCACCGTGAAAATCCCGGGGATCTGTTGCACCAAGAGTCAACCGAACCGTCTCTCATCTTGACGGTTAAGGTCGGACTTGTACGAGTTATCTCCCCCGGCCTGCGCGGATGGCCCTTTGGGGCGCCATGAACTTGGCGCGCGCCGTGGCTTACCGCCTCCTGAGCTAAGCTGATAGTCATCTTGATCATTGGTAGATTAGGACACCTTGCCACTATACTGACCCAACAACGATTAATGTACTCTATGCGAAAGCTATTTGATCTGAACAGAGCCAAAGTCGACTCATAATAATTCGGTAAAATGCCAAGACATCTAATGAATGAATGAATGAAGTAACGCCGTGAAAATCGTATCTGACCATAAATCCAAAAAATATCAGGACAAAGTATTTGAAACTGGCGCTACGGCTAAAACAATTATGGAATTTACTGAGGATATCACTCACTTTAAAGAGCAGGGTCGAATCCTCTCTGGAGTCAGTATCACTAACGTCAAAATCTTGTCGAAATAATGTAGAGTCTAAA
Organism: Bacillota bacterium; assembly: GCA_021800315.1. GTDB lineage: Bacteria > Bacillota > Desulfotomaculia > Desulfotomaculales > JAJYZD01 > JAJYZD01. Next base: position 2,354 of record JAJYZD010000070.1, read on the forward strand.
ACTACAGGAGAACATTCCCGGCCAGACTTGCCCATCTTGCTCATGCTCAGTGTACCTCTGTGAAGGCAGATTTTTTGAGTAGAGCATACAACTTTTCTTGCCGGTTGTCTGGTCTGAAATTTCCGGTAATGGGGTTTTATGGCATCTTCAGCGGCAAATCTCGAACTTGTCCCCCTCTTCGGGCGCACATGCCAAAGGAATTTTATGGGTGAAAAGTCCTAACTCTTAAGCTAATTACAAGAAACCGGGCGGGAAAGCCCACGGGTTTACCGATGGGATGAAAGCCCGAAAAGTTTTTGCTCGGAACAGTCCCCTGTCGGCAGGTAGGTAATACCCTCCGTCGAACTGGAGAAGATCCGGAATTTGCCGTTTACAAGCGACCTTGAACGCGAGGAAACCGGGAGGCAATGTCGACAAGCGGGGCCCGTTTCATTTATGGCGGAATGGAAAAGAATGGGGTGGTCAGGTGAAAAAAGTTATTCCAGTTCTGGCGATTGCCATTTTGGCAGCCGGCTCGCTTTTCTATTGGAAACTGGGGGCATCGGCTACGGCGAAGGCGTCTTTTCCCGACATCGCGGATTCTCCTTACCAGACGGCTATCACGGCTTTATATAACGACGGCCTAGTTTCCGGTTACGCCAACGGGCAGTTTAAGCCTAATCTGCCGGTGGACCGGGCCCAGATGGCCGCTTTGCTGGTCAAACTGGCGGACTATCTCGGCCTGGTGACCGGGAATCAGCAGGGCAAGCCGGCGTTTGGCGACGTGTCTCCCTCGGCCTGGTATGCCGGGTCCGTCGATACCGCTTGGAACCACGGCTGGATCAAGGGCCTTTCGCCCTTTGTCTTTGGGCCGGACCAGCCGGTCACCGAGGTCCAGGCCGCCACCATGCTGATCAATCTGTGGGGCCGGGGGGCCGAGGCCGAAACCCTCGGAGGATGGCCCGGCGGTTACATCCGTGTGGCTGACCAAGACGGGTTGACGAAAGGGCTCGACTTCGTTCCAGGCAACGATGCCACCAGAGGAATGGTGGCCGGGATCATGTACAACGCCCTAAGTTATTTCCACAACACTCCGCTGCAGGCGGCGCAGGATTACCTGGCTGGCCGCCCTGCCCACACCGGCGGCTATTCCCTGGCCGACCTTACGCGGGCGTTTGATTTCGACCCGCTGTACCGGCTGGGGTATTACGGACAGGGACAAACGGTGGCGATCGTTGTACACGGCGTCGACCCCGGGGAGATCCACAAAGACATGGATAAATTCGACAAGATGTACAATCTGCCCAAACCGGATATCAAATATGTCTATCCGAATGGCGCAAACTATACCTCGGTGCCTTTCGCCCAAAGTGAGGAGCCCGTCCTCGACGTCTCCATGGTTCATGCCTTCGCCCCCCGGGCCAAAATCATAGTGGTTGCCGACTCCTATCCGCTGGGTGCATTCCAGTACATTTTGAAGAACAAGACGGCTTCCATCATCACGTACTCGGCCAACGGACCGGAATCCGATTATTCGTCCACCGGGATCGCTGCCTGGGAGAAAGTCCTTAAGTCTTTGGCGCAAAGCGGCGTCACGATCCTCAAAGGGTCGGGTGACTGGTCGGCGACGGACAAAAGCGGGCACTTCAACGGCACGGCCAGGGAGTGGGCATCCCGTTTGCCGGCGCAATACAACGTCAATTTTCCTTCCTCAAGCCCCTGGGTCACCGCTCTCGGCGGGACCGTGCTCTTCCCGGATGCCAGCGGCGGGTACGGGGCGGAAGTGGGATGGGCGCGTAGCGGCGGCGGATACAGCTCTCTCTTCGCCCGTCCGTCCTGGCAGCAGAATGCGGGGCTAGGGGCCGATGAGAAGATGCGGGCCGTACCGGACGCCGCTTTCGATGCCGGCGCGATTTCGGCGCTACCGATCGTGTTCGAAGGGCAGGTCAGGTCCGGGGGCGGCGACAGCGCCTCCGGGCCCGCTTGGGCGGCCATCATGGCATTGGCCGACCAAGTGGCCGGCCGTCCTTTGGGTTTCATCAATCCGTCTCTGTACATGATAGCCAACTCAGACTATTACGGTCTGGCCTTTCATGACGTCAGGATGGGGTCCAACGGCTATCCGGCCGCCGCAAACTGGGACCCGGTCACCGGCCTGGGATCGCCGAACGTTTACTATTTGGTGAAGTTTCTTGCGGTCGGCTATCACGGCACGGTGCCAGCCGCAATTTCCGGGTCCCAATCGGAGCCGGGCACCGGTTAGCCATCTTCCCGGCTCTCCATAGGGGCAAAGCCGCTTTTACCGTCTTTCTCCTCTCCTCTCCTCTCCTCTCCTCTCCTCTCCTCTCCTCTCCTCTCCTCTCCTCTCCTCTCCTCTCCTCTCCGGTCCGGTTGAGCGCCGGGCCGGTCCTTTCTTCCCCGGGCCGAGTCTCCTACCCCGCCTCATGCGGCTGGCCGGGCAGGGTCCACCCGGAGCCGCAGCGGTACGTCCTCCCGTACGGAAGGAGCAGGTGGCGGAAAAAGTGTCAGACTTTTCATTTTAGTACCTTTTGCCTATTGCCATGCCGAGGGTGTTATGGTATAAGGTAGGTAGGGACGTTTTCGGCCCCGCTCATGTGTCAGGTGTTGCCCGACGTTGGCTCGCGGACCGACAAGGCAAAAAGTCCCCGCCGGTTGGAGTTCCTTGGGGACGATACCTGGGTGAGGGGCGCTAACAAAAATAGGTTTCCATTTGGCAGTGTAAGCTATGAAGTGCAGCGTGAATTGGTCACTTAAGCTGCGCGGAGTTAGAAGTGAAACCGGACACTCCGTTTTTTTTGGAGTGTATTTTATTTTTGAGATAGGCGTGTTGATGAGCCCATCATGTACCCTAAGACAGGACCTTGACTCCCTTGGTTGGCGTGGTATCACGGTGTCTTGTTGTGGTGAATAAGGATGAAGGAGGAGGTGTTACGATATGGAGAATCAGTTTGAAAAGAAACAGTGGTGTAAGCCCCAGGTGAGCGAGATCACGGTTAAAATGACGGAAAAATACTGGACTAAGTCGGGATCCGGGAGCGACCACACTCACCCGGGCACCGGTACCGGCGTTGGCGTTTGGCATTCACATTCTTGATTGCCAGCACTGGGTACAGAATGGGTTCCTTGATGTGATGCGACAGCTGGGGCGGTAAAGGGCAGCTTCATCGCATAGAATAGAGGAACCCAATATTTTTGTAAGGGGTTCTGACGGAATCGACTAGGTCAGAGAAGGCGGCAGGAACGGATGAGCGCTGTCTGCGGCATTTATCAATACAACGGAAGCTCGATTCCTCCCCAAACCGGCTCCACCATGATGAAGGAGTTGAGAGTTTTCGAGGCGGATGCCGAAGGAACATGGCAAAAAGGACAATTATTCCTAGGGTGGCGTGCCCAGCACATCACTCCCGAGTCGGTTCGGGAGATCCTTCCCTACCATGATGAAGCGTCCGGGTTGACGATTACGGCGGATGCCATTATCGATAACCGCGGGGAACTGTTCGATAAATTGGCCGTGCAGCATTGCCACCGGGCGGACCTGGCGGACAGCATGCTGATTTTGCGGGCCTACCAGAAATGGGGCGGCCGGTGCCCGGAACATCTTCTGGGTGATTTCGCCTTTGCCATCTGGGACGAAAGGGGCCAGGAGCTTTTTTGCGCCGTGGACCCCGCCGGAAGAAGAACCTTCTATTATCATCGGTCGGCGGGGCTTTTCGCTTTTTGCACGCTGCTCAAGCCCTTGTTTGTGCCGGCGAAGATCGTCAAGCGGTACGACGAGACCTGGCTGGCCGATTTTCTGGCCATGCCCTGCGTGTCGCATCAGCTGGACCCCGAACTGACCATCTACGAGGACATCTATCTGTTGCCTGCCGGCCATAATCTGACGGTCCGCTCCGGCGGAATGGTAAAGCAGGCTTACTGGAGACCGCAGGGGGAGCCTAAGATAAGGTTGAAATCGGATCAGGAATATGAGTCGGCTTTCCGGGAAGTCCTGAGAGAGGCAGTGCGCTGTCGTCTGCGCAGCATCCGTCCCGCCGCCGCGATGATGAGCGGCGGGCTGGATTCCACGTCGCTGGCCTGCATGGCGGCCAAAGAGGCCGCCAAGGCGGGGGGTCGCTTTCCGGCCTTTACGGCGCTACCCATGGAAGGCTACCGGGACTGGCTCCCGGACGACACCCTGGCTGATGAATCGTCCTATGTCGAGGCGGTAAGGGAACAGGCCGGAAACATCGATGTTACGTACTGCCGGTGCGAGGGAAGGCATCCTTTGTCCGGTACCGGCCGGCTGTTCGCTGTCCTGGAGCAGCCTTACAAGATTTTCGAGAACCTGTACTGGGTTGACGCTATCATGGCCGCCGCGGGGAGACTGGGTGTCGGCGCAATGCTCAGCGGTACCTACGGAAACGACACCATTTCCTTCGGCTACATCGTTCCCCATTTGCGGTATCTCTTCCGGACGGGCCGGTGGCATCGCCTCGTTCCGGAGAGTTGGCACTTTATCAAGGAAGAGCGACACCCTTTTAGAGAGTTGTTGCTATTGCTGATGACCCTGCTTCCCTACAATATCCAAAAGAATATATTCCAGCATATGGACCCTGGCCGACTCCGGAGTGCCTTGGCATTGTCTCCTATTAACCCGGAGTTTGCCTGCCGCATTTCGGTCGCTAAGAGGTTTGACGGGTTTGAGTATGATCCGTTGTTTATAAGCCATCTGGACCCTTTGGAGACCCGCCTGAAGAGGCTGGGTTTGGCCGCTTTCAGCCATACCGGTCCGATTACCGTCAAGCTCGGTCTAGCCCATAAAATGAGTTACCGCGATCCCACCGTTGACAGACGGGTCATTGATTTTTGCCTAAGGATCCCGGAGGGGCAGTATGTCCGGGCCGGCCAGGAAAGGTCTTTGCTGCGGCGGGCCATGACCGGGATATTGCCGGACAAGGTCCGCTTGAATACCGGTGAGCGGGGCAGGCAGAGCGCCGACTGGGCGCAGCGTCTGGAGGCCTCCTGGCCGGAGTTAGCCGCCGAGATCAGGTCAATCGGCGATTTGGAGGCCGAACGGGAGTACCTGGACATAGCAAGAATTCACAGGTTTGTGGACAGGGTCGACATTACGAAAGATCATGCGGCGTCCAACCCGAACTTGAGGATGCTGGTGCGAAGCCTGATCCTATCCCGGTTTCTGAGATCTGACCTGAATGCCGCCCAATGAGTGAGTCGACCTGTGCTTCCGTAGAAGGGACAAGGGGTCAAGCCATGAGAATGCTTTTTCTTTATGTGTGGAATTTGTACAATTTCTGCCGCTTCAGATTCCTTTTGAACATAGTCCTTATGATTGTGCTGGGGTTACTCGAAGGCATAGGTATATTACTGATCATACCCCTGTTGATCCTCGCCGGCATTATTCCCGGAATGCAGGCCACCAGCGGCATAGCTTTTTGGTTCAAGCAACTGTTCCAACATGCCGGCATTCCCCTGAACCTGCTGGTGGTCCTGGCGATATATACGGCGGTCAATGTGGGGCAGAGTTGGCTGAAGCGCTATCAAACAATCCTCAATGCGGATATTCAACAAGCATTCGGTGTCTACCTGGGCATCAGGCTCTTCCGGGCGGTAGCCCATGCCCGGTGGCAGACCATAATGTGTATGGCCAAGTCGGATATTACCAATGTTATGATTATGGAATTGATGCGGGTTTATTCCGGCATAAACTATTTTTTGCAGACTGTGGCCGCAGTATTTATCGCCCTGATCCAGGTGGCCATTGCCTTGATGGTGTCTCCCGGGCTAACCGCCTTGGTTATCGGCGGCGCCGTGATACTGTTCGTCTTATTACGTCCCCTGATGCGGGAATCACACAAGGTGGGCAAGGAGATCAGTAACCTTAACACCGAGCTGGTGTCCGCTCTCACAGAACAGTTGGGAGGATTAAAAGAAGTTAAGAGTTATGGCATGGAGTCGGTTCAGATAGATAATTTCGCTAATACGCGGAATATGATCAAGGATAACCTGATTAAGTTTAACCTGATCCAAACAGGGACAAGTATGTATTACAACATAGGGGCGGCTGTTTTTATCAGTCTGTGCCTTCTGGCAGCCGTCGATGTATTCAGGCTCGATACCCAGCAGTTCATATTGATCACCTACGTTTCGGCCCGCCTTTGGCCGAGGCTTTCGTCCTTCCAAAGCACAGTCCAGAATATCCTCATGGTGCTGCCCGGCTTCAAGGCGGCCAGGGATCTGGAGGAACAGTGCCTGGCCGCTCAAGAGGAAGCTCCGGAAGAAGGGGCCGCCACCAGGATGGAATTGGCGCGCGGGGTGGAATTTAGCCATGTTACATTTTTCTATGATAAAGAGCGTTCAAGTTACGCTGTTCAAGACGCCGATTTTTTTCTTCCCGCCAACAGCACCACCGCCTTGGTCGGCGTTTCCGGGGCGGGCAAAAGCACCGTGGTCGACCTGTTGATGGGTCTTTTGAGCCCCGGGACGGGACGGATCCTGCTGGACGGGAGACCGCTGGCCGAAAACCTGCGGGCCTGGCGCAATTCCATCGGCTATGTTCCCCAGGATCCTTTCTTGTTCAATGCCAGCATAAGGGACAATCTATTGTGGTCTTCGCCGGACGCACCGGAGGAGGAAATCTGGGCGGCTTTGCGTTCGGCCTCCGTGGATTCCTTTGTCCGTAGCCTGCCGGCCGGTATTGACACCGTCGTAGGAGACCGGGGTGTTCGCCTCTCGGGTGGCGAGCGGCAGCGTATCGTTCTGGCCAGGGCGCTTTTGCGGCGGCCTTCCATTCTGGTCCTGGACGAGGCTACCAGTTCTTTGGACTCGGAAAACGAAAGGCGTATCAAACTGGCCATTGAAGGGCTGCGGGGCAAACTGACAATCGTGGTTGTCGCCCACCGCATAAGCACCATAAGGAACGTCGACCGGATATTTGTGCTGGAGGATGGCCGCGTGGTCGAGCAGGGGGACTATGACACTTTGATGGAAGACCAAAACAGCCGTTTTTATGCTTTGGCCTGTTGACGGAGGGGACCAATGAGACAGAGCAGGGACGGCCATCCATACCTTTATACGGCATTCGGTCTGCACATCGCTTCGGGTCTGTTGTTGCCGGAGCTTTTGCCGGATCTTGACGGACCGGTCGCTCCGGATGTCCATATCGGTCTGGGCGAGGTGCCGACTGATATTCCCGGGGCCAGGGAAAAGAAAGGTATTTACCAGGTGGCCAGGGACAGGTTCCTCTTTTGGATCCGGGGAATAGGCCGGTATTACGTAACCGACGGCAACCGCATCATTATTCGGCCCGATGGATCGCCGGCAGAAAACGCCGTCCGTCTGGTCCTTTTGGGCACAGGCCTGGGCTCGCTGCTTCTGCAGCGGGGGGTCTTCTCCATCCACGGCAGCGCGGTCCTGGTCAACCAACGCTGTGTGATCTTCACCGGCGTCTCCGGCGTGGGCAAATCGACCTTGTCGGCTGCTTTCAATGTGCGGGGTTATCCCATGTTGACGGATGATGTGGCGGCGGTCACTATTGACGACCATAACGGCCTTCCCTGGGTCCAGTTCGGTTACCCGCAGCACAAGCTGCGGCGGGACAGCGCCCAGGCCGTAGGAGTGGATGTTTCTTCGGGGTCAATGGTGTTTCCGGGTAAGCGGGGCAGTAAATTCGCCCTGCCGGCGCATAAGGAATTCTGGCGGTCTCCCGTGCGTCTGGGGGCCGTATACGAGTTGACGGCCGGATCAGACGACGTAAGCATGAGACATCTTTCTATCGCCGAAAAACTGGCGGTTATGATGAGTAATACCTATCGGCCCTGGCTGATTAACGGGTTCGACCTGAGAAGACAACATTTCGAATGGTGCGTGGCCATCGCCCGGACGGTTCCCATAGTACGTCTGACCAGGCCGGGGGGAATGTTTCCCGTGGCCGAGCAAATGCGTCTGATTGAAAATGATCTACCCCGGGAGTGATTCGGTAAGCTTAGTCCAGATAGCCGAAACGCCGCATTACCCTGCCGTGGACCTGCTTAATCCGCTCCGCCTGGGGTGCGGTCAGTTGGTCGCGCCAGCCACCGGCCTTCCCCTGGCGGAAAAACGAAGCCATTCCGGGCGGTTTTTCCTGAAAGCCTTTTTCCTCTTCCTGCTTCTGCAAAATACGGAAATCGGAAAACTGTACCGCCCGCCGGACCGACTCTTCAGCGCCGGCAAGGCCCGCGAAGCGGGCGGCCTGGGAAAACGTCCCGACCGGATTCGTCTGCATGTCCTCGTAGCGTACGACATGCACTTCGATCGATGGGCAGTCCACCCAGCTTTCCACGTGGCCGCTCCAGTCTAGCAGCTTTTGCCGGAGTTGGCTGTCGAGTCGGTCAGGCTCGCCGGCAAAGGAAAAGTTTTTGTTTTCCATCCAGCTAATGATGGTGTCCGGGTCACGCACGGAGTGGTGGGCAAAGGAGACGGCCACGTCGAGGGGATTGCGGACGATATAGACGGCCTTGGCCTTCGCAGCCGAGAACAGCGGCCGTCCATCGGGAAGGCAGGTATAGGCGTCGTGGACTTTGATAAAAAGCGTTTCTTCGCTTTGGCTGCCCAGATGGTCAAACACTGCGGGGCGCAGGTTGTCGATTTCTTCGGGCGTCAGATTGGAAGCCTCTATGCCGGTAAGATCGTCGAAGAGTTCGCGCGCGGCGGCGAAACCATGGGCAGAGAGGTTGTTCACATCCACCGGCTCATCACCGTTGGTCAGCAGATTGGAAATAAAAGCACGAAACCAGGTGTTGCCCGATTTCGGGTAGGACGCCAGCCAGACGATTCCGCTCAACGGCCGCTCAGCTCCTCTTCTATCAAAGACACCAATTGCTCAGCACAAAACCTGTCACGGGGCTGGCTTAACCGGTATATGCCCACCGTGTTGGCAATGGCTGTACACTGCTCAAAGTGATTTGTTTTTCCCCCTTCTTCTTGAAGGAACCCTAGATGGTAAGCTATATTCATGAGAGTCGTCATTTTCCCGATACCTTCCAGTCTGGTAATTGAGATATCCGCATTGTTTTGCACTACTAATATGTAGATCCCAGCGAGGGGTAATGGCTCCCTTTGAAATCTGTCTCCTACATGAAGTGTATATTTGTCCAGATTATCCCTTGCGCGGGCCATGTTATCGACGTTACAGCCGAGTTTTTTCAATGCATCCTTCCACAATCTGAGGGCGGGGAATCCAGGGGTGATTCGGGGCGTATCCTTGAGGGCGGTAACCGGACAGACGTCATCGGTGAGAATGGCATAACCTTTCTGGTAGAACTTAGCGGCCAGGGTCGATTTTCCGTAGCCGGAGATCCCGCTCAAGACGATCCCGTTGCCGTTCAAGGCGACAGCCGCTCCATGTAGTACCAGATTTTTCCTTTGGTACAAAAGGGCCGCAAACACCGGCTCCAGCAAAAACAACCGGACATCTTTACCATTGGAGTTTTCGTACGGCTCCACTACTATTTCTCTGCCCTCTTGCACATAGTAGCAGGCGATGCCATCGACTCTGAAAAGAAAGCGTCCCGGGGCAGCCTCAAAGCGAACCATTCGGGTCGTGGCATGTTCGATAGTCTGCGGAACCCGGCCGAACCGGACGATCACATCCGGTTCCCCTTCTCCCTGTTCCAGTTCGGGCAACGGGCACTCCGCTTGAACCGTTAAACCATAGGCGCGATACGTTTGGCTTCCACTCATGTTTGCTGTTGCTCCTCATAGCATCATAATCCGACAACACGTGACAGCGCCCAAACTCCGCCGTGATATCGGCGCGGTGCGACTTGACTGAAGCCGTTCAAGGAATATACAAGAAATTCATCCAATGTCAGCCTGGAATGGCTCAAATATCGGACACGAAGAGGCGGGGACGCCGCTGGTCTTTGTGTTCAACACGAAGCCGTTTTTTCCCTTCAGCTTTTTTGCCGAAAACGCTGGATACGCTGGCCGAACCAAGGTAAACATGGTGTAAGCGGGAGGAAGTCGTCGGGCTTCTTCGTTGGTACGTTAGCACTATTGCCACGGGGCGAAGGACGTGGTATAAAAGTATTGGGGACCCGACCAGACGTGTATTCCGCCGGGTTGGCAGGACGGAATAGACGGACATTTCCTCACCGGACAAAAAACAACACGTAGACTTGATCGCAAGGTAGACTTATGAGGTACAGCTCTATTGGGTCTTCTTGATCTGTAATCTAAGGAGAAGATGGTGGGCGCTTGTGCCCTGGGGAGCAGCGTTAGGCTTGCTCTAAGACCGGGGCCGGCAAACCTCTATGGCAAGTTGGGTGCGGCTGGCACGGGGGATGCGGCGATAAGGGACCGGAGAGATTCCATCTCCTGTGCTCCCAAGATGCGGCCGAACAGGCGAAGTGGGAGATCTTCTTCCCTTATGCGCACTGGTATGCGCACTGTCTTCCCTTCTCTTGTGGAATGCCGTACTGGTGGCGTATCTGCTGTGGAATGTTCCAGGGCGGGAGCGGTTCGAGACCATTGGGAACACATCGGCTTTGACGCAGACATCCAGGTAATACTTGATGTAGGTCCGAGACTATGCATGATGGTGGTCTGGATGATGGTCAGGTAGTAGGATGTTAACTTCCTACTTCAATCAGCGTAGGTGCCGTAGTAGTTCTTCCGTCCCAATGCCACGATGCGAAGGAGCCGCTCGCCAGGTTGTTATGTCGCTTATACCTAGTTCAGGATAATCCTGATTATCCTGAACTTTTGAATATCCTGAAGTATCGGCAACAGCTGCAAACAGCATGAATAACGGCGTTAAGCTCAATAATCTTCGGGATATTTCACATCCGTAAACGCTAACGCGTCTTGAATTGACCCTAAAAAAGTGGCCGGTGCCAAGCCCTCGTGCGACTACGAGCGGCAGCAATAAGGGCGACGAGGCTGCAGAAATGATATTGCAATTATCCGAAGTCCTTAAACCACAGCCCAGAATTTCTGGCTGTTTTGTTCAATGCTCGGGCCCGGTTGTATGTTGAGCAATGATTCATGGGGGAGACTGTAGGCGAATGCAGCAAGGTTTTACGGTGTGGTTTCTGGGGATGAGCGGAGCGGGCAAGACGACCGTGGCCACGATGATGGCAGAACACCTCAAGGCCCGGGGGTTGAAAGTGGAGCGGCTGGACGGTGACGTGGTGAGGCAAGGCTTGAGCAGGGACCTGGGTTTTTCAGCGCGGGACAGACAGATAAATATCGAGAGGGTTGCTTTTGTTGCCCAATTACTGAATAGAAACGGGGTTTGTGTGGTCGCTTCCTTCATCACGCCGTATCGGAGAATGCGGCGTTTTTGCCGGGAAAGTATTGTGCGGTACGCCGAGGTCTATTTGCGTTGTCCGCTGGACGTCTTAATCCGGCGGGACGTAAAGGGACTTTACCGCCGGGCGCTGGCAGGTGAGCTTACGCACTTTACCGGTATCTCGGACCCGTTCGAGGATCCGGAAAGCCCGGACCTGGTTGTCGACACCGCCAGGGATACGCCGCGGGAGAGTCTGGAGAGGGTCTTGGAACTGTTGGCCGGGAAAGGATTTTTGCCGTAGGCGCCTGGAGGGGCCACGGCGTGCCCAAGTCCCCCATCCTTTTGGACGCAGATTGAGGGGGGCGCATTAATGCGGCCGTGGATGGTCTCGGGGCAAAGGTACCGTCGTGGTCACCGGATAAGCACCACCAGGGCGGATTCCGTACTGGAGGAGGACCGAACCGCGGAGCAAGGCGGCTAGGAGGCGTTGACGGCGGACAGGAGCTTTTTGGCCATGTCTGGTTGATACGCCGGGGATAACGTGGACCATTAATTTTTCTGAGATCCGGGGGTGATACAGGGGCGAAAGTTTTCAGACTTTTAGATTGGTACTGTAGTACTATTGCCACGACGTAACGATCATGTTATAATGTTCCAGCCTACATTATAAGTAATACAGAGACATCTGTCGAAACATGGTCATAGACCCTACGCCTAAAGGCGGGGGCTTGCGGAGGAAACTCCAAGGGTCTGCGTCTTTTGACGGGAAAGCGGCATGAGTTGCCTTCGGGCACAACCTTACCGCGCTATGACCCGCCTCAGTGTGGGAGCCGATGGACTAGGCGCTTGAACCACGCTACGTTGGGAAGGTCATCACACCTTGGGATACTTCTCCAGTCTCATGCCCTGTGGTACGGCGTTAAAAGCGAGCGGGGGTGTCAGCGAGCGGTGCGCCGTGCGTAAAAAGCCTTTCCAACATTGGCCAGGAGAGATGCCTGGGTGTGTTCGACCCGGGCGCGGAACCGGCCCCTTACGGGGCTAGGGGGGCGCAAGCCCCCTCCCCCTCGCGGGGGGAATCGAAATGGGATGCGCCGCACTTCCTCCCCATGGATAAATCCAGGG
>JAJYZD010000323.1 GCA_021800315.1 Bacillota bacterium
CCTCTCCTGCGCTGAACATCTTCTCCATGATGATCAATTATATCAGAAAATAGGCCGCCGGTCAATACCTACACATATTACTGATTGACAAATACACTTGCTGCTACAAACCCCCCGCCGGAAGAGTTCTTCCCGGTCCGGTCCGCGCTTTGAAGACGCCCCGCACATTCTCCGGCCACAGACCCTGGGGCCGGGCGATCATGAACACCACCATCAGGATACTGAAGACGAGCAGCCGGAAGCTTGCCACCGCCCGCAAAAGCTCGGGCAAAACGGTGACCAGTACCGCCCCGATCAACACGCCGGGAATGCTTCCCAGCCCGCCCAGGATGACCGCGATGAGGATGAGGACCGACTGGCTGTAGCTGAAGCTCTCCGGAGCGATGGCGGTCATGCTGACCGCGTAGACGGCGCCCACCATGCTGGCCCACACCGCCCCCGTTATATAGGCGTAGAGCTTGAAAAGGGCGGTGTTGACCCCCATGGCCAGGGCGGCGTCCTCGTCCTCTCGGATGAAATGCCAGGCCCGGCCCACCCGGGAGTGCCGCAGGGAGTTGGCGCCCGCCACGCCCAGCACCACCAGGAAAATCATCAGGTAGTAGTAGCCGGTCTTGCTGGTGACCACAAACGACCCTATCGCCAGCGGCGGGATGCCGAAAATTCCGGTGGCCCCCCGGTGATGTTCAGGTTGTTGGCCGTGAGGCGGACGATTTCGCCGAAGCCCAGGGTGACGATGGCCAGGTAGTCGCTCCGCAGGCGGAGGGTGGGCCCGCCCACCACCACCCCGGCGGCCGCCGCGAACAGGATGGCGAAAGGGATGGTCAGCCAGAAGGAAAAGTGGGCCCGGGTCATCAATATCCCCGTGGTGTAGGCCCAGATGGCGAAAAAAGCGGCGTAGCCCAGGTCCAGCAGGCCAGCAAAACTCCGGTGATCGCCGCCCTCTTCCTGGAGATTATGGAGGAGACCGGCCTGCCTCCGGGCGTTGTCAACCTCGTTCCCGGGGACGGCGGGGATATCGGCGACTTCCTGGTGGGCCATCCCGCGACCCGGTTCATCAATTTCACCGGATCCAAGGCGGTGGGTCTGCACATCAACCAACTGGCCGCCCAAACCGGCCAGCGGTTGGATCAAGAGGGTGGCCGCGGAAATGGGGGGCAAGGACGCCATCATCGTCGACGAAGACGCCGATCTGGATGCCGCTGCTGCCGGAGTCACGGCATCCGCCTTCGGCTTCCAGTGCCAGAAATGTTCGGCTCTCTCCCGGCTGATCGTGGTGGACCGGGCCTACCAGCCGGTGCTGGACCGCCTCGCCCCGCTCATGGCCGCCCTGAAACAAGGCCCCGCCGAAGATCCGGACATGGCGGAGGGCCCGGTCATCGATCAGGAGGCCTACGACAAGATCATGGGCTACGTCGAACTGGGGAAGAACCAGGCGCGGCTCCTGGCCGGCGGAACCGGTACCAGCGGGGAATGCTGGTTCATCCAGCCCACCGCCTTCTGCGATGTGCCGCCGGAATCGGCACTGACCCGGGAGGAGATCTTCGGACCGGTGCTTTCGGTGATGCGGGCGGCGACTTTCGCCGACGCGTTGCGCCTGGCGAACGACACCGAATACGCCCTGACCGGCGGGGTGTATTCGAACAACCGGGATCACCTGGAAACCGCCCGGCGGGAGTTCCACGTCGGCAACCTCTACTTCAACCGCAAATGTACGGGAGCCCTGGTAGGTGTGCAGCCTTTCGGCGGCTTCAACATGTCCGGGACCAATTCCAAGGCGGGCGGGCCCGACTACCTGGGCCTTTTCCTTCAGAGCAAGTCGGTTTGCGAACGGTGGTGAACCGGCGGGCCCGGGCCCACGGAAGGAGAGCCGGCGGCAAACCGGCTCTCCCGGTGTCTACGGAGGCCCAGGCCGGTAAACTCCCAAAGCAGGACGCTACGGGCGGGTGATCACCCGCCCGGCGGCATCATTTCGGCCGGGGGCAAATGACCCGAAAATCGGCCGTAATTCGATCCCATGCAGGCTGCTCATTCCGAAACGCCGCTTTTCCGGCCGCCCGCCAGACCCAGGCGTTTTATATTATAGTAGAGGGTGCTGCGCGGTATGTTCAGAATCCCCGCGGCGACCATCCGGTTCCCCCCCCGCTTCCTGCAGGACACGGAAGATGGCTTACCGCTCGGCCCGGTCCGTGGCCGAGTTCAGGGGTTTGAGACCATGGTCGGACCCGGCCGGCTCCTGCATGTAGCCGGGAATGAGCCCGGCGTCGACCATGTTCCCTTCGGTGAGGACGACCAGCCGCTCCACCGTGTTTTTCAGTTCCCGCACGTTGCCTGGCCACGGATAGGAGATCAGGGCCGCCATCTGCGGGGCGCCGATCTCCTCGATTCCCTTCCCGTAGAGTTGACAATACTCCCGGAGAAAATAATAGGTTAGTTCGGGAATATCGCTTTGCCGCTCCCGCAAAGGGGGGATTTCCAGGTTGATGACGTTCAGCCGGTAATACAGGTCCTCCCGGAACAAGCCGGATGCAACCATGTTCTTCAGGGGCCGGTTGGTGGCGGCGATTACGCGCACATCAACGCCGACCGGCCGGAAACCGCCGGCCCGGTAAAACTTTTTTTCCTGCAGGACCCGCAGCAGCTTGACCTGGAGGGCCAACGGGAGATCGCCGATCTCGTCGAGAAAAATCGTCCCTTCGTCGGCCACTTCCAAAAGGCCCGGCTTGCCCCGGCGGTTGGCCCCGGTAAAGGCCCCTTCCTCGTAGCCGAAGATTTCGCTTTCAAACAGGTCGCCCGCTATAGCCCCGCAGTTAATGACGATGAAGGCTTTGCCGGAGCGCCGGCCGGCGTCATGGATGCCCCGGGCCAGGATTTCCTTGCCGGTCCCGCTCTCGCCCCGGATGAGCACCGTGGCGTCGGTTGGCGCGGCCCGGCCGGCCAGCGCCACCACCTCCCGCATGCGGGGATGGTGACCCAAAAGAGACCGGAAGGCATCGGCCGCCCCGCCTTGCGCAACGGCCTCCTTCAGTTCGCGGACCTCCCGGCCGGCGTGGGTAATGGCCCGGTT
>JAJYZD010000071.1 GCA_021800315.1 Bacillota bacterium
CCATCGGGCTGCAATTGGGTGAAACCTTCACCCTGAAGAACCTGCTGTATTCCCTCCTGCTCGTTTCGGCCAACGATGCCGCCGTGGCCATCGCCGACCACATCGCGGGATCGGTTCCCGCCTTCGTCCAGATGATGAATGACGAAGCCCGCCGGTTGGGGGCGGTTAATTCCCACTTCGCCAACCCCGACGGCCTTTTCAACCCCGATCACTACGTCACGGCATCGGATATGGCCATAATTACCCGGGCGGCCCTGGCCAACCCGGTTTTCCGGGAGATAGTGTCCACTAAGTACTATACCCTGCCGCCGCGCCCCAACCCCCTGTCGCAACGGTTCCTGGTGAATCAAAACCGGATGCTGTGGACCTACCCGGGTGCCATCGGGGTCAAGCCGGGCTACGTGATCAGGTCGGGCGAAACCCTGGTGGCGGCGGCCGACCGCCGGGGGCGGGAAATGATCGCGGTGGTGCTGGACAGTTCCCCGGCCGGCCTTTTCAGTGACGCGGCATCCCTTCTCAACTACGGATTCAACGGCTTCACCCGCGAGCAAATTGCCGGACCGGACCAGGTCATAACCAGCATGCCCGTCCGCTTCGGTGCCGGCAAAGTTGACCTGGTGCCCCTGCAGCCGGTCTATTACGACTTTCCCGCCGGCGTGTCCCCCGCTGTGCAGAGCCGGGTCGAGGTAAGTCAGCCGCTGATCGCCCCGATCAGCCCGGGCCGGCAACTGGGCGAACTGATCTTGAGCTGGCGGGGCCGGGAGATCGGTCGGGTGCCCCTGGTGGCGAGGCGGGCGGTGAACCGTCAACTCTATGCAGATTGGTTCTTTTGGCTCGTCCTCATCCTGGTGGCGGGGAGCTGTGCCTACGTCTACGCGCGGCGGAGCCTCGCCGGAAGGCGGATCGTCTACCGCCGGCGTTACCGCCTGCGGCGCCGGTGAGACCGCTTCCGGGTTGACAGTTGCTGCTAGTTAAAGTAAACTGGAGCCAGGAGCGTAAGCGATCTACGCAGGGGAGGGAGGAAGGCAGGGGACCTGTTTTACCTTGCCGCCGCTCTTGAAGAATGTTATCGCGGACGTGGAGGAAAGGCTCAAGTCCGGGGAGTACAAGATGACACCCCGCCGGTCCCTTATTTTGCGCGTGTTGATCGAGAATCAGGGCCGTCACCTGAGCGCGGAGGAAGTCTACCAGGTGGTCAAGGAGCAGGAGCCCGAGTTGGGGCTCGCCACCGTCTATCGGACGCTGGAGTTGTTTTCGGATTGCGGGATCGTTTTCGGCATGGACTTCGGCGACGGACGCAAGCGGTATGACATGGGCCTGGGGGCCGCCCTGGGCCACCATCACCACCACCTGATCTGCACGCGGTGCGGCAGGATCATCGAGGCGGGTGAAGATCTTCTGGAGGACCTGGAGCTCCGGGTCCAGCGGGATTATGGTTTTTCCGTGGTTGACCACCAACTCAAGATGTTCGGATTGTGCGAGGGTTGTCAACCGAAGGGCGGACCGGCCAAAAGCGGGTCCTAGCACGCGGTATCCTTCGCCCCGGGGGGAGAGCTTATGGAGAAAGAAGAGAAAGCCCCGCGCCTGTCCGCGGGCTATAATGAAAACGTCCTGGTCCTGCTGGTGCAGAATCCCACCGTGGTGTTCGCCTACCTGGAGCTGTCCGAGAACTTCTGGGGGGCGCTGGTGCAGCACGGCCGGCCCGTATTGCGTCTTTACGATGTTACCGCCGGCCATTCCACCGCCGGCCATCAGGTGGTGGTTGAGGAGGTCGTACCTCCGTTCACCGCCAACTGGTACTTTCGCGGCCTGGTCCCCGGCCGTACCTACGCCGGTGAGTTGGGCTGGCGCGATGAACAGGGCCTGTTTGTGTCCCTCCTGAGATCCAACCCTGCCGCAACGCCTTCTAACGAGCGGGTATGGACCCAGGGCGGGAAAAAGATGGTTTCCGCGCTGGCCGACCCCCCGGCCCGTTCGGCCCACCCGCCGGAAGCGGAGGAGGAAGAGGAAGGGGAGGCGGACCTGCCCAGTTCCTACTCCTCCTGAGAGGCGGTTGAGAGGCGCCGGCCCGGGAGGTGCAGGTCTGGCTTACAGGCACGGAGGTTGATCCGTGCTTTTTTATCCGACGGAAGGGGGTATCTAAGCCATGGTGTTTGAGCCGGGAAAGATCAAGGGGATGGTGACGAGGAACAGGTTTGTCCGGTCAGCGACCTACGACGGACTGGCAGAAAGGGACGGCCGGGTTTCCGCCGGGCAAATGAGGCTCTACGCGGACATGGCCGACGGCGGCGTAGGCTTGATCGTATCCGGCATCGCCTGCGTGCATCCCGGCGGCCGGATTTCCCCGGTGCAGAACTCCATCGCCGGCGATGAGTTCACTCCCGGCCTGCAACGGTTGACCAGGGCCGTCCACGACCGGGGGGCCAAAATCGCCCTGCAGCTTTTTCACGGCGGACGGGAGGCGAAGTACATAAAAACCCGGAACGCCGTGCCCCTGGCCCCGTCCGTGGTTGAAGCCGATCCGTATTACGAAGGTGTGCACCGGGCCATGACGGAGGACGAGATCCGGGAGGTGGTCGCCGCCTTTGGCGACGGCGCCCAACGGGCAAGGATTGCCGGCTTTGACGCCGTCCAGGTGCATGGTGCCCATGCCTATCTGTTAAGCCAGTTTCTTTCTCCCCACACCAACCGGCGGCAGGATGAGTGGGGCGGGAGCATGGATAACCGCCTGCGCCTGCACCGGGAAATCTATTCCGATATCCGCCGTAAAGCGGGCCCGGACTATCCCGTCCTGATCAAACTCGGTGTGGAGGATGGCTTTCCCGGTGGACTGCGATTTGCGGAAGGGAAACAAGCCGCGCTCCGGCTGGCCGAACTGGGCTTCGACGCCCTGGAAATAAGCCAGGGGCTGCGGGGTGAGCGGTACGAAGGTACCGAGTACCGGGCCCGCATCGATGCTCCCGACCGGGAAGCTTATAACCGCGCCTGGTGCCGGGAGATAAAGGCCCGGGTGAACGTGCCGGTCATGCTGGGCGGAGGTTTGCGGACCCTTTCCCTGATGGAGGAGATTGTTCAAGACCAGGAGGCCGACTTCGTTTCGTTGTGCCGGCCACTGATCTGCGAACCCGGTCTGATCAACGAATGGCGGGCCGGCAGGGACAAAAAAGCCAGGTACCTGTCCTGCAACAACTGCGTCAAGATGATATTTAAGGGAAAGCCGGCCCGCTGTATCCACTCTCCCGCGGAAAAGGATCCGGGAACCGCCGTTTTGGTATAGGCCCGCATGAAGCTCCTGTTAATAGCCGCGTCCTCCCCGGAAATCACTAAAAACTATACAGGCGGACAACTCCTGCCTTACTGGACCACATACCTTTACCCCGTTGTTTGTCAGATCAAGGGGGTTGAAAACGCTTGTTGAGCCACAAGGGAACGAGGCCAATTGAAACCCAAAGGCTAATACTGAGATGCTTTGTCAACGATGACGCACAAAGTATGTTTAGCAATTGGGCGAGCGACTATGATGTATGCAAATATATGAGATGGACTCCGCATAAAAACATAGATGAAACTAGGGCGACAATCAGTAATTGGAACAACTCGTACGATAGACCATCTTTCTACCAGTGGGCTATAACATTGAAAGATGTCAATATACCAATAGGCGCAATCGGCCTGTTTGTGATCAACGAATATGACCTTACTGGAGATGTGGGGTATTGCATAGGAAAGGCATATTGGGGGCGAGGTATTGCAACAGAGGCGCTCAGGGCTATATTATATTTTGCGTACCTGCTCAGGGGTGTGGGCGTCCGAACCCAGGGAAGACTGGACGCCGTACTCGCGGCAGAGAGTTAGGAACCCGGGGGCCGGGTACGGGTAGATTTCCGCCGCCGGTTAGGCAAAACCCGCGGTGTTGACCTCCACGCACACGCCGCTTGCGGCCAGGGCCCGGGCGGTTGCCCGGTAGATGCCGGTCAGGTCCGTATTGCTACGATTGGCGATATGACGCGCGGATACGGTGGGCGGATAAACCTGCCACCTTGTTAATATGCTGAATATCAATTGCGTTGATTAACAGCTCGTGAATGTGTCTATTGGATGCAATTACATTGGTGCGTCTATTGATTGGCAGAGATAAGCCGGTCCAATCACTAATTCTCCCTCCGGCCTCTTCTAAAATCAGGATGCCAGCTGCAAAGTCCCAGGGTTGTAAGTCTAATTCAAAATAACCATCTAACCTGCCACATGAAACGTAAACAATATCCAAGGAAGCCGGTCCTTTGCGTTTGAGATCCTGACACTGCAAGAAAACCTGTTGAGCCTTCTTGAAAATAAAGGCAGATTTCCTTCTGTCATAAGGAAGGCCGAAACCAATAATGCATTGTTTGAGGGTTTTATTGGGGGAGACCACAATTCTTTCATTATTCAAGTATGAACCTTTGCCTTGTTGGGCATGAAATAGTTCTTTGGTAATAGGATTGTAAACGATGCCAAAAAGTACTCTGCCATGTTGAGCCAAAGCTAACGAGATGGTGACGCAAGGATACTCATGTAAGAAATTAGTTGTTCCATCTATGGGGTCAAGTATCCAAAGGGGCAATGATGGTTCATATTGATCGTGGCAATCCTCTTCGGCCAGAAATAAGCTGCCTGGGATAAGTCGCTCCAGTCTCGTAACAATAAATTCTTGAACTTCGTAGTCGACAGGAGTGACAAAATCCGAGTGGCCCTTGGGAATTATGGTATACGTATCGGAAATCCGATCGGCTATGATTTCGCCGGCTTGCTTAACTATTGAAATTGTTTGTTCGAAGACACTGTCCATATCGCACACCTACTTAGCTTTCCCCCAAGGAAAGTAAAAGTTAGCCTCTTCAGTCTGGAACCAATAGTAATCGGGAGCCTTATGCGCCTTAATAGCAACTTGAGTAACGGCTACACACATAGTTCGAATTTTTTCCTTTTTGAATCCTTTGGAAATGAGAAATGTGCTTAACTGGTGTAAGAAATACCCGGACATCGCAAAGTCATCTACGATTAGAATCCTTTTGTCCGAAAGGCCCAACAGTTGCTCAGGAATGTTAACGAACCACTTGGTGGTTTCGATGACTTGGTGGCTTGGTAATGGGGTGACTTGCGTCTTTGTTTAGGCTAATGCCTACAAATACGGGAATTTCCTCATTGAACTCGCCGATCAATAGATTAACTCTACCACAGGGGATGGTGGTTGGCAATACATTTCAACCCGCCATAAAGTTAAATTTCCACGTAGTCCCTCTTCCTCTGCTTGAACACCGCCAGGCGGGTATACCCCGCCTTCTTCAGTAGTTCGCGGGCCCGATCAAACCATCTCCCCACCTGCTCCGGGGCGTGGGCGTCCGAACCCAGGGAAGCCGGGACGCCGTACTCGCGGCAGAGAGTTAGGAATCCGGGGGCCGGGTAGATTTCCATCGCCGGGTAGGCCAAACCCGCCGTGTTGACCTCCACGCATACGTCACTTGCGGCCAGGGTCCGGGCGGTTTCCCGATAGATGCCGGTCAGGTCCGCGACGGGACGGAAACCGAACTTCTTGATCAGGTCGGGGTGGGCGATCACGTCGAAGAGACCGCTTTGGGCCGAGCGGGCCACCAACTCGAAATAGCGCCGGTAGAGGTCCAGCAGGTCGTGCTCCCGGTAAGGCGCTTTCTTGTCCGGGTGGTCGAATTCCCAGCCGTCGATGTAATGGACCGAGCCGATCACGTAATCGAAAGGATACGCCGCCAGGATGTCCGCCAGTTCCTTCTCCCGGCCGGGGATGTAGTCGGCCTCCACGCCCAGACGGAGAAACGGGTGGCTTTTCTGCAGTTCCCGCACGGCGGCCACATAGCGGGGCAGTTCTTCTTCCGCCATGGCCAGGCCGGGATCACGTTCGGAGGGCGCTAGAAAGTACTGGGGCAGGTGGTCGGAAAAACCGGTCACGGCCAAACCCAGGGATTCGGCCCTCTCCAGGTATTCGCCCATCTCTCCGGCGGCGTGGCCGCACCGGGCGGTGTGCCAGTGGCAATCGGTCAGCATCGGGCTGCCTCCGCCGTCATCCGGGCGACGGAAGCTGTCAACCGGTAGATTTCCTCCGCCCGGCCGGGCGACAGAAGCCCGGTGCCACAGGCCGGCGTAACCATCGACTGATTGACCAGCGCTACAATATCGAGTCCACGGTTGGCGAGGGCTGCCAACTGCTCGTCAAGACGGCTGGCGAGCGTAGCGGCGTTTTCCTTTCCCACCCCCGGTCCGAAGGTGGGTACGATACCCCAGGCTATCAGGCCGCCCCGGGCCAGGTAATCCTTTATCTCCCTGCTGAACGGGAACAGGGAGGAGAAATAGTTGTAGCAGTCCAGGCTGACTACCGCCAAGGGCAGTTGGAAAGGTATCGACCAGTCCACGGCGTCGCAGGAATGGAGGCCGGGAAAGGCCCCTCCGGCGCGGATGGCCTCCGCCACGCGGCCGAAGTCTTCCAGGATCATTTCCCGGGTGACCGTAATGTAGCTGCTCCGGCCGAAAACGTTCATGCCGGGATCATCGATGAAAAGCAGCACCGGCCGGCCGAAGGCCGAAAGCATGTCCGCCTGCCGGCGGGCGGCCAGGGCCAGGGTGCGCACCACGAGGTCCCGCAGTTGGTCGTCGTAGTAGGCGGCCCTGCCCCGCTCGTCCTTGAGGAAGAAGGCGGCGGTCAACGGTCCGGCGATCTGGCCCTTGAGGGCTGTTAACCCGTCCGTGCCGCGCCGTTCCAGTTCCTCCGTGAACGCGTAAAAGCCGGTCGCCGCGGCCCGCGGCATGGTAAAGTGCTCCAGGGCCTCCCGGTCACCGGCCTCCGCCGCCAGGGCCAGGGTGTAGAACCCGGTCAGCCGCTGGGGCCAGTCGGAGAGCGAGGTGGCGAAGCGGGCCTTGTCCCCCTGGATCACGAGAAGGCCCGTTTCCAAGAGGGGGGTCAGGAACTGGTAGACCATGCCTTCCCGGGTGCCCCGGCCCGGCAGTTGGGGCCAGTGGGGCAGGGCCGGGAAGGTGCGGAAGACCAGATCCAGGGCCTGGCCGGGTTCGGGGTAGGGCAGGCTGCCGATGCCGGTGGCGGAAAAGGGCGGTAGGTCCATTTGTTTTCTCCTTTACCCAGGGAGTATATATCCGGGGGAAACCGGATGATTGTCAGCTCCGGGGTGTCCCTCAAACCGCGACGGAAACCCTGGCAACGGCCAGCCGGCGGATTTCCGGCATGAGTTCGGCCGCGGCTTGGGCGCCGGCCTCGATCAGGCGGGGGATCCGGTCGAAATCCCACAGGCCCACGCCGCTCGTGTCCGGTCGGATGACCACGTCCGCGAATTTGGCGGTTTCCAACTCGACCTGGGCCGTACCGGCCAGGTCGAGGGTGCGCTCCAGGAGTTCCACCATGTTGTGCACCGGGCCGTAGGGGCCCTGATGGTAGCCCACATCGATCGCCAGAATCCGGGTAGCGCCCAATTCCCTGAGCACTCTGGCCGGAACGGTCTCCATCACCCCGCCGTCGACCAGGAGATATCCACCCCAGGCCACCGGCTCGAATATGCCGGGCACCGCCGTGGACGCCTTGACGGCCAAGGGCAGGGGACAATCGGTGATGTAGCGGCTATCGGACCGCGCGGGCGGGATAACCTTGCCGCCCAGGAAAATTACCCGGTGTCCCCCGTTGAGGTCTACGGCCGGAATGGCTATCGTTGCAGGCAGCTTCCTCATATCAAGATTGCCCACGTTTTTTTGAATAAAGCTCTCCAGGGCCCGGCCGCTCATCAGTCCGAGGGGGGTGGACCAGGGGAAGGGCAACCGGCAGAAGTCGCAGGCCGCTTTGGCCACCATGGGGGCCAGGCGGCGCAGGGTGGATTCACGGTCGTAGACATCGGAGGCCCGCATCGACCCGGCCAGCCTGGCGATTTGGTCCGGCGCCAGACCCGCCGCGTGGAAGGCGGCGACCATGCTCCCGGAACTCGTGCCGCTGACCAGGCCGGGTTTGAGTTTTTCCCCGGCCAATACCTTCAGAATACCGATATGGGCCGTGCCGCGGATAAAGCCGCCGCCCAGGGCCAGCCCAAAACTGTTTTTCACGTTGCCATCCCCTTTTTGGCCATTGTATGGCGGGGAATACGGCGGGCGTGAATGGCCGGCTCAAACGGCGGCGGTCCGGCCGAAAAAGGCCGGGACCGGCAATGCCGTCGCGGGCTCGCAGGCCACGTTCAGTTCCCGGTATTTCTCCACATAGGCTACCACACTCAGTATAAAGGAGGAGTGGGACCAGGTCAACGGGGCGACCGAGAGGGGGGCCCCGTTTTCCGGATGGACCTGTTCGGGCATAATGCCGGTCGGCAGAGCGTATTTGGCCGCCCACTGCAAGACTTCCCGCGGTTTCTCCAGGTCTTCGAGGCTGGCGGCCCGGGCGATGTACCACTGGACCAGCCACTGGGTGGAGACGTACCAGGGGTTGCCGGGCACGCGGGCGAGGTCCCGGGACTTCTGAAAATAGTAGTCGTTGTGATAGCGGGCCAGACCGCCCACGGCGGTCCGGACCCAGAGGCCTTTTTCCATGGCCTCCATGGTGGCGGTAACCCTGTCTTCAGCCGCGTCCAGGACCCCGAAGGTGAAGATGCCCGCTACGGAACTCTCCATGGTGGGATCCTTCCGGTACTCCCCTTTTTCATAGTCCCAGGTGAGGCCGCGGACGAACCGCCCGGCATCCTGGTCGAAGAGGTTGCCCAGGATGCCCCTCTTTATCTGTTGGGCCCTGTCCCTAAACTCCCGGGCGACATCGTTTTCCCCGAGCAGGGCGGCGAAGTTGGCCCCGGCCGACAGGCCGGCGAAGACGGCGGAGGCGGTGAAGGTGAAGATGCCGCGTCTTTCCTCCCAGAGGTCGTAACTGTCGCGGGGCAATTCCAGGGCCTCGTCGAAATAGCCGGAGAGAAAGTCGCCGATCGGCCGGACCAGGGAATGGTAATATTCCAGGGCGAAGTCCATGTCCCCTTCCCGCCGGAAGTATTCCCAGAGTACCCAGAGTACGAGGGCCGTTTCGTCCTCCTGGATCGGCAACTGGGTTTGTCCCCGGTAGATCCAGGGGTGCCAGCTCGAGCCCAGGGTTCCGTCCGGATTATACTTGTGCAGGAGGTAGCCGCCTTCGGTGAGGGCGTCGGCGCAGAAGGAGAAGAAGGAGCGAACCGTCTTTCCGTATCCCGCCCGGAGGAGGGAATAGACCACCAGGGCTCCGTCGCGCGGCCACATGTAACAGTAGTGGTCGCGGTTGGTTTCCAAAATGTCCGAATCGGCCGCCGCCAGGACGGCTCCGCCCCGGTCGACATGGGTCCGGACGGTGAGGAGGCTTCGCTTGTAAGCGCCGGAGATATCGCCGGGAAGGTCGCCGAAATCCACCGGCACGCTGTTGACCCAGGTCCGCCAGTAGTGGGCGATCTTGTCGAGGAGGGCGGTCGGCCCCGTCTCCAGGACCATTTCGTTCAGACGCAGGACTTCCCGGTTGTTTCTGCCGGCCACGATCCAGTAGTAAACGTCCTGGGATTCGCTGGGTTGCAGGTAGAGGCGGAAGCTGATGGTCGAGTCCACGGAACCCTGGGCTATGGGATTGCCGCTCAATTCCCCGTCCTCGGCGTCCCGCCATGTGCCTTCCGCACCCTTGAACCGCTTGGTGCCGCACGCGTACTGGTGGATCCGGGTGCGGCCGGCAAATCCGTTGACCAGGAGGTAGCGGCGCTTCTTGTAATGGACGACGGCGTGCAGGCGCGGATCGTACAGCGCGGTGTCGCCGACGTCGGTCTCGTCAATGGAGAAGTCGTGGGTAAAAAAGACCCGTACTTCCCGGCCCCGGGCGGTCAGGTTGGTCAGACGCACCTTTTTCAGATAGATATCGTCGCTGAAATGCACAGCGTCGTTTATGGACAGGGAAAGACCCACTTCTTCGTTGGTTGCCTGGCAATCGGTCACCATGGTCTCGGGCAGGTAGGCCAGCGTCCTGCGCCAGCCGTCGTTGTCCAGCCAGCTGAACCGGCCTTCCGTCCAAATGCCCAGCATGTTCCTGCTGCCCTGGATATGGTTCCACTGCCCCACGAAAGGGAAGAAAAAATCACGCATGCCGAGTTGGTCGTCGAAAGCGACCAGCATCTTACCGTTTCCCAGAACCAGAGGTCGGGACACAGCCATACCCCCTTTGTTGTGCAGCCAGGCAGGGGTCAAGTCAGGGAGATGTGAATCGGGAGTTCTGAAACATTATACCTTATCGCCAGGCGCGCGACAAGGTAAACCGGTTCAAGCCCGGCGGACCTTCCGGCCCCGGGGAGTGTTCTTTCGCCGCCAAAGGCCCGGCGGGATACCCGGCAGCGCCACGGTGCAAACCACGAGGTGGAAAGACTGGATCGTGGCGCCGAAACGGAGCGGCCCTGCCACGCCGGTTATGCCTCAGCCGGTCAGGGGGGCCGGTACCTCCGCGGGTTTAGCCATTGGGCCGGGCACGGGCACCAATTGCCAGACCGGTACCTTCATGAAGACGCCGGAAGCCACAGGATCACGACGAGACTTTCCAGATGGCAAAAGAAGCTCATCAGGTTTATCTCCGCGCACGCCGGATTGCCCATAACACCGGCTCTTTCCGATCAGGATACCGTACTCCCGGACCATAGTGAAACGATCTTTCACCGACCGCCGCTCGACAAGTCTTGACATCCGCCGCCGCGACCAATATTATAACTGTTAGCCGGAGGGCACGTTTATGCTTTTGGCCGTGCCGACATTCAACACGGGGAGGGCGTCTTTTCAATGAGCAGGGACCAGGCCTGGGAGCTGCTGAGGCGGTACGTGGCAAACGATGTCCTGCTGAGGCATTGTCTTTCTGTCGAAATCACTATGCGGGCCTACGCGGAGAAATTCGGCGGGGACCCGGAATACTGGGGGACCGTTGGGCTCATGCATGACATCGACTTCGAAAAGTTTCCCGAAGAACACCCGCGCCATGCCCGGGAGATTCTCGCCGGCCACGGTTACGACGAAGAATTTATCACCAACGTGGAATCCCACGCCCGGGACTGGGAAGGTGAGCGCACACCGCTGCAGAAGACGCTGCTCGCCCTGGACGAGCTGACCGGTTTCGTCCTCGCCTGCGCGCTGGTGCGGCCGGACAAAAGCCTGGACAACCTGGAAGTGAAATCGGTCCTGAAGAAGATGAAGGACAAGGCTTTCGCCAGGGCGGTCAACCGGGAGACGATCACCGCCGGGGCGGCCGCCCTGGGAGTGGATCTGGGCGAACATATCGGCCTGGTGGTCAGGGCCCTGGCCGCCGCGGCCAAGGCGCCGGAGTACCGGGAGATACCGCTGACCGGCTGACGGAAACCGGGTAAGCAAAACGGTGCCCGGGGTGGGCGGGCCGGAGCACTGCCGGTCATCTCCGTCGTCGTTCCCGGACAAGGAGCGGATGGTGATCAAAACGATGTGGCGCAAAACGATTACCGCATTGACGCTGGCGGCATTCCTGTCCGGCGGCGCCCTGGCGTCCCGGGCGGCCAGCGTCAGCCAGTTGGAAAACCAGCATGCCCTGTTGCGGCAACAGATCGCCGGCGAACGGTCCACCCTCGCCGGCACGGCCGCGCAGGCGCAGGATGTCCAGGCGCGGCTGAACGCCGTAGACGCGTCCCTGGTTACCACCGGCAGCCGTCTGGCGCGTACCGGGGCTCTGGAGATGCAGTCGGCCAATGACCTGGTCCAGGGCGAGGCGCGCCTGGCGCGGCTTAAAGCGGACATGGCGGGCGAAAGGCGCCAGGTCGGCGCGGTCTTGAAATTTATCCAGGAAGAGGGGCCCGGATCCTACCTTTCCGTGCTGATGGGCGCCCAATCCTTCTCCGATTTTCTCGGCCGGATGGTGTACCTGCGGTCTCTGGTCAGTTACCAGGTAGGCGTTCTGAAGAAGTTTCACGGGCAAGAAACCCGGGAAGCGGCGCAGGTCCGGTCACTCAGGCAGCAGGTGTCGTCACTCGCGGCCATGGCCCGGACGGCCCGCGCCGCCGAGATCGAGTACCAGGCCCAGGCCGGGCAACGTAAAACCCTCCTGGCCCAACTCGACAGCCAGCGTTCCGTGGAGGCAGCCATGGTCAGCCGGCTCGAGCAACAGGATTCAGCCCTGATGCAGGCCATTCATCAGTTGGAAGCGGCCGCGAAAAACCTGCCGCCCGGGCAGATCGGCTCCATTGTGACGGCCATGGCGGAGCAGTACGGCGTCGACCCGGCGCTGATATGGGATATCATCCGGCAGGAAAGCGGCGGCAACGCCAACGCGACCAGCCGCGCGGGAGCGGAGGGGCTGATGCAGTTGATGCCCGGTACCGCCGCCGAACTAGGGGTCACCGACCCTTACGATCCGAAACAGAACATCCGCGGCGGGGTGGCCTACTTCGCCCAACTGCTCAAGCAGTTTAACGGCAACGTGGCCCTGGCCCTGGCGGCGTACAACGCCGGACCCGGGGCCGTGCGGAACTACGGCGGCATACCGCCCTACCAGGAGACCCAGAACTACGTGAAAAAGATTCTTGGCGAGTACCAGAAGAGCGCGTCGGCCGGTCCGGGGTAGGGGGCGATCCCTGAGGTACCGGGGGTAGTTGAGAATTCTTCCGCCCCCCAAAACCCCCGTTTTCAAACGGGGGTCAGAGGAGCAGATGCTAAAGCTGTCCGCCTGAAAGGCGGAGGTATTAGACCTGGCGGTTGGGAAATAAATGTAGGCATAGGAAAGACTTTGGGAGGGGTTCTATTTAACAAGCATAGAAGAGCAAGCTCACGCTTTCGCTAAGAGAACACGTAAGTATTATGGCGGTGATCATGCAATAAGCATTTTAAGAGAAGATAAGGGGCTTGATTTGCTTGAGGCAATGAATATAGTATACAATTCAAAGCTGTATAAGTTTTTGTGTGACTACGAGACGGGTCTGTATAGGGAGGGCCCATATTACTTATACGAGTTATTTTCTGAAGAGGTTGCATGTAGCTGACAATGTTATTTGTCACTACTTTGGCCGAATTAGGTGTTATCACGTGACAGTCAGAGGGGTCCGGCTTATTTTTCTTAAATTCCTCGACAAGATTTGTAACACCACGTAACTACTCAGGCTAGGCTGAAAGTGCCAGCAGGAATAGGGATATTGCATTTAGATACCCAGGGTTTGAAACAGTTGGGGGAATGTCTAATGGGAGTGCCTGTGGTGGTAGGAAGGGTTTTCCTTGGAATAGATTTATCGACGAACGCATCTTTTAATTCTGCCCGGTAGTAACTGATACTGGGCGGGGGCTCTTGGACGGACGATCCCGGGGATTATGAGGCGGAGGCATGTCATCAAACGGCAATGGCTTCGAATCACTCTCAGATCAGACGCCTGTACCCGTGAACCGGATGACTCCCTCGTTATAATACCGGCTGAGGAATGGGCAAAGCGGAGAGGCTGAGTAGTTACTTCTTCGGAGAGTGCGGCGGAGATAGGAGCGGTGGATGTCCTCTGCGTGCCGGTGGGCGGTTTTTACACCATCGACGCCAAAGTGGCCCGGGAGACCGTCGAACAGATCAAACCGGCCGTCATCCTGCCCATGCACTACAAGTACGACCCCGGGATGGGTATGCCCATCGCGCCCGTGGAGGATTTCCTCCAATACTATCCCGGGGCCCGGAGGCAAAAGGCCCTGGCCCTGGACAAGGCTTCCCTGCCCGGAGAGCCCCAGGTGGTCGTCGTCGGATTAAAAGCATAAGATAAGGCCTCTCGCGCAAGAGGCCCTATTCTTTCCAAAACAGACCGCAGCGGCAGCTTCCTTCCTTGAGCACCCGGTTCATCCTCGTCTCCAGGCAGGGACAGAGGTTTTCCGGGACGTTATCCAGCCGGCAGGGGCAGTAAAAGTCGCCGTAGCGGTCTTTCTTTTGCATCAGGCCTTCCAGGACCAGGTCCTTCATATCGTTGAAGACGTAGCGCC
Organism: Bacillota bacterium; assembly: GCA_021800315.1. Classification (GTDB taxonomy): domain Bacteria; phylum Bacillota; class Desulfotomaculia; order Desulfotomaculales; family JAJYZD01; genus JAJYZD01. The sequence continues at coordinate 13,996 of JAJYZD010000071.1, forward strand.
GCAAGACCGCGAAGTTATCCACCCGCTGGGTTATCTCCAGCCAGGGCGGCTGGGGCGCCCTGAAGGCCGTAATCTCTCCGGGGCCCGGGGTTCCGACGGTCAGCAGGGCGCCGCAGACGGGACAGACCACGGCATCCCCCGCGGACAGGCCGTCAGGAGAAGGAAAACTGACCTGGCAGACCGGGCAGTGGATCTTACTCTTCATCGTGCAGGGCCGCCAGGATCTGGTCCGTGTTAAAGCCATTGATCACCCGGCCGTTGACCACGCTCAGGGGAAAGGACCTCTCCCTGCTGATCTGGTTCACTTCCTGCAGGGCCAAGTCCCGCTCCTGTCCCTGCAGGAGGTCTACGTCCACAAAGGAATACTCGATGCCTTCCTTGTCCAGGAAGCTTTTCAACCGCAACTTGCGATCTCTCCTTCATGCCTACTCGCTTGCGGGAATATTCGCCCCCAGTCCCCCCACTTCCTTTTAGCCTGCCCGGGAAAGAGGACAAAGCCCGGTGGGCCGGCCGGCGCATCCGCTACCACCGGGTTGTCCCGGCTGTTGGCGGCCACACCGAATGTGCCTGCACGGCAGGGATGGTGAAGGTGTCTCTATCTTACAAGCTACTCGTTGTTCTGATCATTGTTGGCTGCCTCTATTCCCTGGAGGAACTGGACTATTTCGCTGTGAAGCCGTTCAAAAACCACGGGTAAGTCTTTGAC
>JAJYZD010000072.1 GCA_021800315.1 Bacillota bacterium
GGAGGACCTCCCACAAGCGGATCAACTTCACTTTGTCGCAAATAGCCGGCATCAAGTATCTCTCTCGCACTTGTATGGTGAATGTCCTTGTTAATAACAGGCCATTCCCGATTTTTGGTGACTGTAAAACAACAGTCGCTGTCTATTCCCAGGCCAATACACGCGTGAAATCCGGCGGCCTCAAAGCCATAATCCAGCCCGCCAGCGCCGGTGAAAAGGCTCACCATTCTATGCGGCATAAGCAAAGCTCCTCATATCTCGGGATCATATACTTCTTTTACCCGTTTTTTGTTGACTGCTTCGATAATGTCCGAAATTCCACGAGTAACAATGCGATCAAAAACAGCACACCAGGGAGTAGTATCTTCCTGGATCGAAATATGGACATTCACCTCTGCATTTGCCCCGGTTCCCCATGCCCTTAACCCTATACCCGGTGTTCGTTGTGGCATATTATGTAAAATAGCAATCGCTTTTCGAGCAGAAATTACGTGAAACGGATTGTGCGCTACTGCCTTCTTAATCTCCGGCCAATACTTCCTTACTATAGAAAAAACAAATCGGTCCTCAGCATCCATAATCAACGAGCCACCGTTCTTGTTAAGCAAGTCCCAAACAATGCATTCTTTGCCATCAAACAAGGACGGTAGTAGATGGTCGAGTAAACCAAGCAACAAGTAGTCAACCGACACAACATAAAGTAGATCTGGTGCTGAATTCAAGTTGGCCGGTAGCTTCAAACCCCCTTCCCTAATGGTGAAATCAACCACTGAATGTAAAGTCTCTCTTTCATCCGTATAATAAAGCCCCTGCCGTTTCTCGGATAAATCATCAATCAAGTCCAAGAACCGCTGCTCGGTGATAGCTTCTTCAAATATCCTCCTGACAGTCCGTCGAAAAAAAGAGTTCGGCTGAATGCGAATGACCGCCAACTTCTGATAAGACAACAAGCACTACCAACGACTTCCTACCGCCCCGGCGGGTAGTTTGGCAACCGTCAAACCCATGCTCGCTATCTTCGACACTTATTAGATTTTTCCTCTCGATTGGGGTCTCTGGCCGTAGCGGATCTTACCCGGTGGGTAATACGGTCCCTGCAGTCCGGAGGGTCGGTGTCATCATTTTCGGCATGGGGCCAACCGGTTGGGGAAGGAATAATATCCTGGGAACTTAACTCATCGTCATACTTCTCCACCGTCACGCCCCATAGGCGACTGGCCGGCCATGCGGCGACCACAGTCGATGCGGACCGACATTACCCTTTACCACCAAATGCACACCACGACGGAAAGATCGTGCTCCCGATCAACAGGCGGCTTCTTTTTCTGTTCCAGGCCCCGTGCCCCCTCCGTCTGAAAGATGAGTGCGGACGGAACCAAGCCCGTCCGCACTCGTCACGGTCTCTGGATGATCGCCACGTTGGCCGGCGGCACCCCGGCCTGGCGGGCCAGCACCTGGACCAGACCGGTCGCCCTGGCTGCGGAGACATGCCCGGGGCCAACCACCACGGTCAGTCCCTGGTTTTCCAGGAACACCACCGCGTCGTTGAATCCTTCGGCGTGCGCCAGGCCTTCCAGTTCCACCAGCAGGGCCTGTTCCCGGCCCAGCCGGAGCAGATCATCCTGGGCCTTTAGCCTGGCGTCGGCGCCGGAACGGGAGTTGTCCACCACGTCCCGCAGCAGGGCCGCCTCCAGGCTCAGGGCTCTGTCCCTGTTCATCCGGTATTCGGCGAAAAAGGAATCCCGGGTTGCCTGATCCCTGGACGGCGTAGGGCCGGCGACGGGGGGCATGGTTGTAACCGCCACCGGTTGGCTGGGGGGCGGCACGGTTTCGGCCGAAGTGGCCGGACGGGTTCTCACCCCGATGAATATCAAGGCCGCGCCGAGAATGACCAGGATCGACAGGGTCACCAGGCGCCGGCTAACCTGAAACGCCATTATCACTCACCTCCCCCGGGCAGGACCAGCACTTCGTAGGGCGGCACGTGCAGGGCCACCACCGCGGCCTCGGTCAGGGCCGCCCGCACCGAGGCATTGGTCGCTCCACCGGCGATGATCAGCACCCCGTCCACCCTGGGGGCGAGTTTGCGGCTGATCACCGGCGTGCCGTTGTCACTGGCCGGAGACTGGTTCATCACCACCTGGTCGTTTTCGCTGACATCGGAGGTAACGTTGGTAGTCCCGCCGCTGTCCTTCTGGGTCGACGTTTTTTTGTCGGTGTTGACGTTGTTGGCGTAATCGGTCCGCCCGGCGTCGGCCAGGTGAATTTCCACCTCCACCTTCCCCGCTCCGGCCACCTGGGAAAGGATGGACTGCAGGTGGTCCTCCATTTCCCCGGCGGTATCGCCCGGGGAAACCGTCCCCGGCCTGACCCCGCCGGAAACGGGCGCGGCCTGCTGGTTCTGCTGATGATTGCGCCCCCCGGTTCCGCTGAGGATCATCAGCATGGCTCCCACCGCGGCCAGGCCCACCAGCCACCACACCCTCACCTGCCGCCCCGGACCGGCGGATCCGCCCAGCAAGGGCTGCCAGATTTCCCGCAAACTCATATCAGGGTCCCCCCTTCTCCAGGTCAACCGAAACCGTCTCCGGCTTCAGGTTGTAAAAATCGGCCAGTTCCCGCCGCAGACCGTCCATATCCGCCGCCACCCTGCCCCCCGGTATGCCCGGCTTGACTTTCACGCCAACGGTCACACCCTCCAGGCTGCCGAAGGAGGGGCTCGCCCGGTCGCCCGGCACATCCACCCAGACGCTCTCCACGACGAGGTCGCCGTTTAGGGAGGCCAAGGCTTTGATCTGACGTTCCAGGGCCTCCCGGTAACCCTTGAGCGCGTCCGCCTGGTCTTGCCGGGCCAGTTGCCGTCCGGCGCGCAAGGCCTGGTCCATATCCGGCGGTACCGCCTGGTCGATGAAGGGAAGGTTGACGGACAGACCGCGGCCCAGCACCCCGGTCACCGCCTGCAGAACGGCCACGATGATCATCAGGCCCACCACCAGGTGGACATAGCGGCCCATGGTCCCGGCCGGCAGCAACATCTCCAGGAAAACGGCCAGCACGATAATCAGCACCAGGTTCTCCACCAGGAGTCGAAGGCTGTTCACACCGGCCATCCCCTTTCATTGCAGGATCGCGTTCAGGTTCCCTACGCCCACCACGATGGCGATGGTGAAGAAAAACATAAGGGCCGCGACCGCCACCGCCGCAAAAATGAAAACCAGGCTCTGGCCCAGACCGGTCAGGCTCTCGGCCAGCCGGGCGTCTCCCACCGGCTGCACCACCGCCCCGGCCAGGTGGTAGGTAAAGCCCAGTGCCAGCATTTTAACCAGCGGCACCGTGATCATCAGGGCAATGACCACAATACCGGCCAGGCCGACCGCGTTTTTCAAGAGCAGGGAAGTCCCGACCACCGCTTCCAGGGCATTGGACAACATGCCACCCACGACGGGCACCAGGGCACCGGTGGCATACCTGGCCGTGCGGAAAGCGATGCCGTTGGTCACCGCGCCGGCCACTCCGTAGACGGTCAGGAAGCCCAGGAACACCGTCGTCATCAGGCCCATCACGCCCAAGGCGAACCATTGGACCAGCCCGGCCAGGCGGGAGACGGAAAAGTGTTCCGAAAGATTGCTGGCCAGCCGGAGGACGGCCGCCATAATGAGCAGGGGCAGGACCAGGTTCTGCATCACCGTGCCCACCACGGTGATAAAGGAAAAGAGCACCGGGCTCATCAGGGCCGGCGCCCCCACCTGGCCTACCGCCACCAGGAGGGTGATCAGAACCGGCAGGATGGCCTGCATGAAGGAAACCATGTCGCCCACGAGGTTGCGTCCCAGCGTGATCGCCAGGGCGAAGGATCCCGCCGCCAGGCCGGTCAGGACGAGGTAGCTGACCACGTAACTCAACTTGGCGGTGGTGGCGCTCTCAAAAGCCCCCTGCAGATTCTGCAGGACGGCGCAAACCACCGCCAGCAGGATCAACTGCCCAAGCAGGCTGGAGTTGGCCACCAGTTCCCGGAAGAAAAAATTAAAGATATCGTTGGCCACGTGGCCCGGGGTTACGCCGGCCTTGCCCCGGGCCAGATCCCAGACCATCCGGCGGAAGTTGACCGCTGGCAGCGCCCCGTTTATTTCCTGGTTCATGTGGTCCACGTAGCCCTGGATCTTGTCCAGGTCCAGGCTGTGGAACTGCTTATCCAGTTCGGCGGCCCGGGCGGGAGCGGCCAATCCCAACCAGAGCAAAACGGTCAGGAGAATAAACGCCAGGCGCCACAAGGAGGCTTCCCCCTCTCAAGGAACCAGCTTGAGAACCGCTTCCAGTACGGCCACCACCACCGGTACCGCCAGCACCAGGATCATGATCTTGGCGGCGAACTCGATCTTGGCCGCCACCGCGCCCTCCCCGGCATCCCGGCTGATCTGGGCCCCGAAATCGGCGATATAGGCGATGCCCACGATCTTCAGGATGGTACCCAGGTAAAACATGCTCACGCCGGCCCTCTCGACCAGGTCGCGCAGGACCTGGACCACCGCCCCGATCCGACCCACCACCGACAGAAAGATGAAGACAGCGATGGTAAGGCTGAGCAACATGGCCAGTTCCGGCCTTTGCTGGCGCAGGACGACCGCCAGGACGGCGCCGGCCAGCGTTATTCCGACGAGCGGCAATATTTCCACGGCAAGCCACCCCTTAAAACAAGCGGAAAACGGTCTTGACCTGCTCAAAGAGCCGCGCCAGCAGCGGGACGACCCAGAACAGAACGACCGCCACCCCGGCTATGGTGGCCATCTCGGCCATCGTCTCCTTGCCCGCTTCCTTCAGAACCATATGCAGAACCGCTATGAGGATACCTACGCCGGCGATCTTGAAAATGATGTCCACGTTGATCATCCTGAAAACCACCGTCCTAATAAAGGATGAGGGCCAGCGCCAGGCCGCCCAGAAAGCCGAGGTAATTCCACAACCTGGCGTTTTTCGCGGCCGCTGCCTGAGCTTCGTCGATCTGCAGGTCGATCTGGTGCAGCACCAGTTCCAGGTGACTCATCTGGTCGTCGCGATCCGATATGCCGAGGGCTTGTCCCAGTTGGTTGACCAGGGCCAGGTCATTACCGGTGAGGGAAGTGTTCAGGCCGAACCGGGCCGTCGCCTTTTGCCAGGCCTGGGCCGCTCCCCCGCCGGTATTGGCGGCCAGTTCCGCGCCGGCCACCCGGAAAAGGGAAGCCGCCTCGGCCGGCGAGCGGGCGGCCACGTTGGCCATCGCCTCCGGTAGGGGGGAAAGGGCGTAGGAAATCTCGGTGGCCAAGAGCTTCAGGGCCGTCTGCAGGCTCTTCAATTCCCGCGGCCGCCTGGTGTAGTTCCCGCCCACGGATACGCCGGCCAGGCCGCTACCCAGAACCAGGACCGACGCCCCCAGGAGTTTGACCACGTGACTTCACCTCCAATGGTTCCAGATGCCACCCGCCGCGCACTTCCACCAACGTCCCCGGCGTGGGCGACCGGCCCAGCACAACCACCCTTTCCACCGCTCCGGCCGCCAGGAGGCGCTGGAGCCCGGGACGCCGGAACAATTCGCCCACGCTGCCCGCGTGCGCGGTGGCCAGAAGGCTGACCCCCGCGTTCTGCGCCTCCAAAAGGGCGTCCACATCCGATCCCTGCCCGATTTCATCGGTGGCTAGGACCCGCGGTCCCATCGAACGCAGGAGCATCATCAGTCCTTCGGCCTTGGGACAGTTGTCCAGGACATCCGTGTTGGGCCCCACGTCCAGCCGGGGCTGGCCCCGGTAACACCCGGCCACCTCGGAACGCTCGTCCGCCAGGCCCACCGCCCTTCCCGCCAGGTGCAGGGAAGGGACACCGGAGGAAATCAAACGCACCAGGTCCCGCAAGACGGTGGTTTTCCCGCCGCCCGGCGGCGACACCAGGATGGTGTGGCGGATGCGGTCCGCCTCCCGGTCGTAGAGATGGGGTACCACCGGCCGGGCGGCTCCCCTGGCCTCGCGGGCCACCCTGATGTTCAGCCCCGCCAGGTGTTTCAAGGACCGGACCCGGCCGTCGTTCAGCACCGCCTGCCCGGTCAGCCCGACCCGGTGTCCCCCGGGCAGGGTAAGGAAACCGCGTTTCAGTTCCTCTTCCAGCGCGTAGAGGGAGGAACCGCTGATCAGTTCCACGCAGGCCTGCAGGTCGCTCCCATCCAGTTGCAAGACCGCCGCCGGGTCCCCGGCGGGACCGCCCGGACCGGCCGGGACGGCCTGCCCGCCCACCGTAAGCGTAAGCGGCCTTCCCGCCCGCAACCGGATCTCCTCCACGGCGCCCAAAAGCGACCGGGGCCATCCCTTCAGGAGGCAGGCCACCCGTTCCGGCAGGAACGGCCACAACCGGGGCCAGGGGTCGGTGCACGGCACCGGGGGTTCGATCAAGACCGAACCGTTCATGTTTGTCCCCCTCCCTGCCCTATGTTTATGGGGGGGTCGTCCCGTTTATTACCGGCGCTTGAACCGGGCGGGAGACAAAACAACCCCGCCGGGCAGCGACCCCGGCGGGGTAAAACCGTAAAGCCCGTCACCCGGAAACGGTAGGAAACCGGCCGGGAGCGGCGAAACTTATAGCTGACGCCGACTCCTCCACGGATCGAAAGGTATTGGGACCGGAAGGAAGCAACAAGATGGCGCTCAAAACCACCAGTTACGAGGACTTGGCCTGCAAACTCCGGGATTGCAAAGATTTTGCAGCCGAACTGGACGCGGTCATCGACGCTTTTTCCGACGGTATTTTCATCACCGACGGTAAGGGTACGGTGCTGCGGGTAAACCAGGCATACGAGAGTATTACCGGCCTGGCCCGGGAGGAAGTACTGGGCCGAAACATGGAGGATCTGGTGGCGGCGGGCCTTTTCACCCATTCGGTGACCATGGACGCCATCGCCCAAAAACAGGTGGTAAGCAGTATCCGCCGCTCCAGAACCGAACACTTGCTCCTTACCACCGCCATGCCTGTTTTTAACGGCCAGGGAGGGCTTTTCCGGATTGTGGTCACCGTACGTGACATCATGGAATTGAACCGCCTCCGCTGCGAACTGGAGGAAAGCCGGGCCCTGACCAGACAGTACCGAACCGAACTGGGCCGGTTGACCGGCCGTTACGTGGCGGAAGGCATGGTGGCCCGGGCCGGGCCGATGCTGCAAACCCTGGAACTGGCTACCCACGTAGCCCGGTTTGATTCCACGGTTTTGATCCTGGGCGAATCGGGTGTCGGCAAAGACTCGCTGGCCCGCTGGATCCATGAGGCCAGCCCGCGGCGGGACAAGCCTTTCATCCAGATCAATTGCGGCGCCATCCCGGAGAACCTCCTGGAGTCCGAGCTTTTCGGCTACGCGGCCGGCGCGTTTACCGGTGCCAGCAAGGGCGGCAAGACCGGCCTGTTTGAAGCGGCCGGCGGCGGGACCATCCTCCTGGACGAGGTCGGTGAACTGCCCCTGCCCTTGCAAGTGAAGCTCCTCCGGGTCATCCAGTCCAGGCAGGTAATGCGACTGGGCAGCACCACCCTGCGCCAGGTGGATGTCCGGGTCATCGCCGCCACCAACCGCGACCTGAAGCGACTGGTGGAAGACGGCCGCTTCCGGCAGGACCTGTATTTCCGTCTCAACGTGGTACCCATCACGGTTCCGCCCCTGCGCCGGCGGACCGAAGACATCATCCCCCTGGTCTATCATTTTCGCGGCCAACTGCAAAAGCGCTACAATCTGACCAAGGATTTCACTCCCGGGGTGATGGACTGGTTCCTGAGGTACAGTTGGCCGGGCAACGTGCGCGAATTGGAAAACCTCCTGGAGCGTCTTCTGGTGACAACTCCCGGGGACGTAATCGAAGTAGGGGACCTGCCGGACCCGGGCACGATTGAACCGGACGGCCCCCTGACGGTAAACCGGGTGGTCCCCTGGAAGAAAGCGCTAAGGGAAATGGAGCGGCAACTCCTCACCCTGGCCGTGGAAAAGGGCGGCAACGTCAGCCAGGCAGCCCGTCTCCTGGAAATCGATGTCTCTACGGCCTCGCGCAAGTGGCATCGTGTGCAACAGAATTTACGACCCCGGGATTGACTCCCCAACCAATCCGGTAAGGCCGGCAGACCTTCGAGCCCCACCCAACGGACTACCCGGGTTCTGTTGCAAAAACCCATATCGTCTTGCCAAATCGCAAGATCGAACAACAATCACAACGCCCGGCCGGTCCAGCGAAACGGCCGGGCCCGCTGTTTTCCGCAGGGGCATGATATTTGCAAACAGGAAACGCCAACCCGATCTTTAACTGCGGAGGTTTACGGAATGCGGAGCAGCGCCAGTCCCTTACGTTTTCTGCCAAGGGCAGCCGAACTTTATCCGGCCAAGACGGCCATCGTCTGCGGGGAAAAGAGGTTCACCTATCGCGACTATTTTGTCCGGGCCAACCGCTTGGGTAATGCGCTTTTGCACCTGGGCGTGCGACGCGGCGACCGCGTCGCCTACCTGGGCGGCAATTGTCACACCCTCCTGGAAGCCTATTACGGCGTGGTTCAAACCGGTGCCGTATTAATGCCTTTGAACATCAGGCTCCGGGCCGAAGACTTCGCCTTCATGCTCAATCACGCCGCAGCCCGGACCATACTGGTCGATGCTGACTTCATCCCCGTAATTAACAGTATCAGAAAGCACCTGGAGGTCACCCGGGATTATATAGCCGTATCGCCTGGTCAAAGCGGGGATTATTGGGATTATGAGCAGATGCTCGCAGCCGCTCCGGCGGAATACTACATCAACCCCCTTATGTCCGGGGACGATGTGGCGGAACTTTTCTATACCAGCGGGACCACGGGCAAGGCGAAAGGCGTCATGCTCAGTCACCGCAACCTGTACGCCAACGCCGTCAATTTCCTGTTGTCCCTGGACATCCAGTCTACCGACGTTTTGTTGCACACGATCCCTCTCTTTCATGTCAACGGCTGGGGAACGCCGCACGCGATTACTTATGCCGGCGGCACCCACATCATGATTCCCAGGTTTGAAGCCCGCCGGGTTTTGGAACTCGTGGCCCGGGAGAAGGTAACCATCTGCTGCATGGTGCCGACCATGGTCAACACCCTGGTGAACACACCGGAAATCGGTTCCTATGACCTGACCAGCCTGAAGAGGATCGTGGTCGGCGGGGCATCCTCCCCGGAAACCCTGGTAAGGAAAGTCGAGGAGAAAATCGGATGCACGTACATAGGCAGCTATGGTTTGACCGAAGCTTCGCCGGTAATAACCAACAGCGTGCTCAAGGAGCATTTGCAAAGCCTGCCGTCTGAACGCCGCCACCGTCTGCAGGCCAAAGCAGGTCTGCCCGTAGTCGGGGTGGAGATCCGCGTTATCAACGAATGCGGTCAGGAAATCCGGCATGACGGCCGGGAAACGGGCGAAGTGGTTGTTCGCGGCGACACTGTAATGTCTGGCTATTGGCACGATGCAGAGGGAACGGCCGGGGTCATTATCGATAATTGGCTTCATACCGGAGATATGGCCACTATGGACGAAGAGGGCTATCTGCAGATTGTTGACCGCAAAAAGGACATCATCATAAGCGGCGGTGAAAACATCTCTTCTCTGGAGGTGGAAAACATCCTGTACACCCATGCGGCGGTACTGGAAGTAGCGGTGGTGGGTGAGCATGATGAACAATGGGGCGAAGTTCCCAAGGCCTTTATAGTGTTGAAGCCCGGAGTCACCCAAGTTTCCGGGCAAGACATGATAGACTTTTGCAAGGCCCGCCTGGCCGGATTCAAGGTTCCCCGCAGGGTGGAGTTCGTTTCCGGGTTGCCCAAGAGCGGCACCGGCAAGATTATGAAATCCGTGTTGAAAAAAGCGGGAGGTGATTAGGAATTTCTTACCGGTCCTGGTCCGGGGAAAGGAATGACAGTATTTTCCATGCGTCGAATTTTGCGAAGATTCTGGCTGTTACCGTCGCCATCTGCAATTACAAGGAGGGATGGAATTCATGGAAATAAAAGTCGAAAACACCACCAATATTGATTCCAGATTGACTGCTAACCAAATTAATACAATAATTGGCACGACACTGGCCTGGATAGTCGATGCTGTTGACTATTTAATCGTAACATTTATTGCAGTCGATATTATGAAAAACTTTAACGTTTCCGCGGCCATAGCCGGTTCGGTAATATCCATCACCGTTTTGGCACGTTTGTTTGGAGCAGCCGCCGGCGGTATTTTCGGTGACTATGCAGGCAGAAAATTGCCGTTACTTACATCGATTATCTGGTTTGCTGTATTTGAGTTCCTGAGCGGATTCTCCTGGACCTTTGCCGTGCTGTATGCGTTCCGGTTCCTTTTTGGCCTGGCCATGGGATCGATGTATTCCAACGGGGTAACCCTGCTCATGGAAACGGTACCGGAAAAAAAGAGGGGTCTGGCGTCGGGTTTTTTGGAAATCGGCTTTCCCGCCGGTGCTATACTGACCGCTTTGGTATACACCTGGATTTATCCAACCGGCGGATGGCGATGGATGTTCTTTGCGGCCGCCATAATCGCATTTCTCGTAACAATATATCTCTTTCTTATCCTGAAAGAATCGCCGATGTGGCTCATGAGAAAGGGTCAAGCCCTTAGCGGCGCGGAAAGGATCCCCATAGTGAACCTGTTCAAGGGCGCGCAGGCATGGGATACCGTTCACTCTATCTTGCCAATTCGGCTTACCTCGTCCTTTATTATTCGATTGCCGCTTGGTATCCGACTTTCCTCCTTGTGCAACGGCATTTCTCCACGGACAGGATTGCCACCGTGGTCATCCTTCTCAATGTTTCAGCGGTCGTGGGAAGTATCATTTTCGGACGGTTATCGGACCTTCTGGGCAGGCGCTGGGTCATCACCATAAGTGCGATCGGCACAATCGTTGGCGCTCCCTTATTCGTTGCCGTTCATAGCTCCGCTGTCCTGGTGGCGGGAGCCATTATCATCGGTTTTTTTGGACCGGGCGGAGCATGGAGCGTCAACGCAGCCTACACGGCCGAACACTTCCCGACCAAAATGCGGGCCGCGGGACACGGCCTGACCTATAACGCGGGCAACGCCTTGGGCGGCATTGTGACGCCGATCCTGGTAGGTCTTTTTTCCGTCAAATACGGATTCGGCTCGGTAATGACCATCGGCGTATTGATATCGTCTGTCGCCTTGATTATCCTGGCCTGGCTCTGGCGGGAAACAAAAGACATGGACTTTCAGCGCTGACCAACGCCCGTCGCCCCGCCGGAGTTGCCGGCCCGTGCCGTCCGGCTTGACCGGGAACGGTTCCGGGCCGGACGCCCGCGGCGGACCGCGACTACCCCGGGGCACACCGGGCGGGTAAGGAAAAACGGGGACAGCCGCCCACGCCTGTCCCCGGGAGTTAAACCGCCCGCAAAAACAAGAGCCGGATGGCTTTTAAAGGTCTTCCGGCGCTTGTAAGCCCAGCAGTTCCTGGCCCTCGTCGGCTGTTTGCAGACCCTCGTCGTTGATGAACACCACTTCGTCGCAGTTCGGGCAAACCACTTCCACCGTGTCGTCGTCTTCGAGGATACCGGCATCGAAATAGAGGGTTTCATGGCACCTGGGACACTGTACCTCAACGTATTCGTCTTCGGCCGCTCCTTTGACCCCGGTATAAATTCGCTTTTCCAGGTGGCCGAGATCCTCGTCCAGTTCTTCCACGTAGTCTTCCAGCTCTTCCTGGGCGGACAGCAGGTCGCTGAAGGTATCGGCGAACTCCTCCAGCACGCTGATCACGCTCGTCAGAATCTTGCCGTCCTTGCTGCCCGGATCCACGTCCAGGCCGGAAGACAACCCCTTTAAATAGGACACCCGTTCCTTCAGGTCGGCCACGACAATCCCTCCCGTAAACATAACCCCTGTTCCGGCAAATATTATGCCCGGAAGCGGAGGACCTTTAAACCCGGCTGCCGCGGACCGGTGGCGTCGTCACCACCGCCCTCCTGTTCATAATCGTCATCGGCGCCGGGCGATGAAAACCGCCCTGGAGAACCCGCCCAAGGCGGCCGTGGACCGGATGCTGACCGACGGTGAGGAATTACCGTTCTGCGGCGGCGTAACCGTGATCGGCACTCCCGGCCACACTCCCGGACATTTCGCCCTGGTGGCGGGCGACGCCCTGGTCGTCACCGACGGCCGGCTGGACAAAATGTCCCCGCACCTGACCTTCGACCCCGACGAGGCGGCAAGATCGCTCCGCAAGCTCACCCGGTATGACGTCGAAACTGCAATCTGCTACCACGGCGGCCTTTACCAAGGAGACGTCAACAAGCGACTGGCCGTGTTGGCGCCTTAGGAAAAACTCCCTGCCGGTTTCAAATTTTCCGAGTAACATGAAGAAGGTATTGATGACTTACGACACAAAAGGGCGCGATCAAAAGACAAGTCCGGCCAAGACCTTCTGCCGTAAGGCCTGGAGGTCGCTAAAACAAAGGGACTTTTGCCTTGGGATCCGGGATGGGGTTTAATGGCTATCATGGTATTCTCTGCCATCACATGATTCCGAACTGAGTTTCCGGCATTGATTCAGGAAAGAGTGACGCATAATTTTAAAAGACCGAGCATTAGGTTGCTAACATTTTTTGTCATTATTTTTCCCAATTTATTCTGACCCCCTGCATTGTGGAATAAGAATCAAAATATCTTTCCAGGCCATTGTGTTTAAAACGGATAGAATAAACTGATTACGCTATAGGAAGCGATGGCCAGCCTCAGGAATTTGTTTTCTCTTGCTCTGTTGTATTGTAAATCTGGAGTAGCTTAGGGAGCAGGAGGAAAGGAAGTAATGGCGCACTTTCATTCGAGCGAGGTTTATCCATAATCTTCCTTGTTGTTCTGCTTCTTAATGGAGATATTCATAAGATTAGCACAAGATAATTTCCCATAGGCATTGCGTTATTCAGCCTCCTGTGCTATAATTAGCTAAACAGACTAAGGGGATTGAATTGCTCATGCCTGTCGCCATACAATACACCTTAATAGACGAAGGACAGGAACCAAGGATCCCTACCACATATTTTGGAAACTGCCACAATATACCCTTGGTAAGCCGAATTTTCAGACATAAAGGTGCAATATGAGTTGGCTCGATACGTATATAACAAAGAGATAAACGATAAGCGGAGAAGAGATGCGGATCTCAGCGATCAAGAGCGGGAAATTCTTACCTTGATTGGCTACGTTGAGGAGGACGATAAGGGAAATCCAAGTCTACGCTTCAGTAACGCAGGAAGAGATCCAGTCGACTTTTGGGCGTGCTTGAAGGCTTACACACTTGCGTGGTCTTTACGAACGGACCAGTCTACAGTTTCGATATATCATCAGCTGTACTGCAATACTGATTTTGCGGTTGTATGCGGATTTGGCAAATCACTTCCTTCATATTGGACATTTGCGCGTTTTGACCAGATTATGACTATAGCTGGACTTCGGGAAAGGGTAAGGACCAAAGTAGTTACCACAAACTTCTTAAAGGGTATATAGAGCCAGAAAAGCAGATCGCTATTGACACTACTCATGTTGAAGCAGACTCGATACCACTTCCAAAGGATAGCACAGAGCAACCTACTTGCGACAATGTAGGAGTGCTTCGCAAATCTAAAACTGTAACATATATTGCCCATAAGTTTAGTAGTCCCACGTTACCCCAGCAAAATATCCCGATCGCTGCATACGCTTTTAAGGGTAATTAGGCTGATAATGTAACTATAGAACCAACATTGGTAAAGTTATTCTGCGATTACCCATTTCTTGTGGCGACGTTTCCATCGTTAGATGTATTAGTCGATGGAATATACCAAACCGTCGATGACCAGCTATTGGTTCGGGAATTACTGGGGCCTGATTCACGCTTGGTTTGCCCTGTTCACCCTCGCAATCGAAAGGACCAAAAGATTGAGGATACCAACGGAATTATTCTCATTTACAGCTATGGTATACCGCATTGCATTAGCGAGCACAAACTTGGCTTACTGGGCCGCGACATAAAGCATGGGGAATACATTTGGGGATGTCCTGTATTCAATCCTAAATGTCATATACCGGATGCTACATGTAGTGAGGCTAATCATCTATCGTGCTGTAATGGTAATGCCACTGGTCGCTATTACCGGATCAAGAGAGAAGATACTCCTCAAATAAACTGGGATTTTCCCCAGTACAGCAAAACACATAAGACTATTTATAGTATGCGCACAGCTAGCGAAAGGGCAATAAGTTTCCTGAATTAAGCCATGGGATTTCGCAGATTCCGAAAAAGGAACCGCGTAAATGCCCAGGCTCATGGTGATAGATGTGTGACATCGTTTCATATCATGATAATGATGGCTCATTTAATGGATAGTCCAGATCTTATAAGATCTTGGAGTAAAATACTCAAAATCGCCTAAATTAAACTATAGTACTGCATCAATGCAGAAATCAAGTGTCATTGTGCTCGAATGAACATAATGATACTTTAGTATGCCTATTATTAGATCAATCATGGCCATATATTTACATATCTTAGATTTGTGGGGGGATCTGCATAAATAGCATGATCCCCCCCAACTGTTAACACCATACATTCCTGGTAGACCAGGCCACCTGCAATTTAATTATG
>JAJYZD010000324.1 GCA_021800315.1 Bacillota bacterium
TACTCTCGATTCATTGATGGCCGACGCCGAAGATATGAACAGGGAAATAGCGGATCTTGATAAATTCAGGAGAGACGGTGTGCACCGGATTGGAATGCCCGATCAGATTGTCGCATTTGAGCAGCAGATAAATGATCCATCAGGCCATCCGTTTCCAACACCCTCTGGAAAGATTGAAATATATTCCGAAAAACTGGCTGAGCTCAACAATCCGGCCTTACCGGCCATTCCGAAGTATGTCGCCGGTTGGGAAGGTCCGGATGATCCCCAATCCCAAGAGTATCCCCTGCAGTTGATTTCCGACCACTGCGGACGACGAACCCATTCCCAACTGGATAATGTCCCCTGGCTCAGGGAACTCGAACCGCAGACCGTCTGGATCAATACGGCGGATGCCGCTGTCCGGGGAATCAGGGACGGGGACCTGGTCAGCGTATTCAATGACCGGGGCGAAATGGCAATCCCGGCCAGGGTAACCGGGCGCATTATGCCGGGCGTGGTGAGCATCCAGGAAGGATCCTGGCATAAGCCCGACCGGCGGGGCATCGACCGGGGCGGTTGCGCCAACGTTCTCACCAATGACGGGTATTCGCCGGCCGGCTCGTTTCCTGCCAACACCTGTCTGGTCCAAGTTCGAAAACCCGGAGCGTAGCAGCCGGATACATCCTGTTTGGGAAAGGAGAAAGCTATGCAGATCGGCCTGTTCTTTAATCAAAGAAGATGCACCGGGTGTTTTGCCTGCGCGGTAGCCTGCAAGGACTGGCACGATATACCCGCCGGGCAGGTGAAGCGGTTACGGATTGAAACCCTGGAGCAGGGGACCTGTCCGGACGTTACCGTCAGCCGTCTTTTCGCGGCCTGCTACCACTGCGCCCGGCCGCCTTGCGCCGCCGTTTGCCCGGCTAAGGCCATCGGGAAAGATGGGGAAGACGGCATCGTGACGGTCGACCGGCAGGTTTGCCTGGGCCGGGATAGCTGCGGCGGCCTGTGCCTTGAGGCGTGCCCTTACGGCGCCCCGCAATTCGCTGCCCGGGACAACGCCAAAATGGAGAAGTGCGACCTTTGCCGGGAACGGCTGCGGGAAAATAAAAAACCGGCGTGCGTGGACGCCTGTCCCGTGCGGGCCCTGGACGCGGGCCCGATTGACCAATTGACCGCACGATACGGGGCTGTGCGGGCGGCCCGCGGGTGGCCGGCATCCCCGCCGGGCGTTCCGTCGATCGTTTTCATTCCGAAGTAGGTATCCGGGCTTGGCGCCGTTGGCCGGCTGGTGGACGGACCTGGACGGCAGGTCCGGGGCCCGGCGAGTCCGGTGACCAGGACAGCCCGGGAGGCGCCCCGGTTCCCCGCCCCGGCGGTTATGTTCCCTTCCCTGCCAGCACCCAACTCAGCACGGCGTCCGCTTCCTTGGCCGCGGCCACGTTGACCCGCGGTGCCAGGGGGGGCCGGCCCGGTTGCACGGCCGAGGTCTCGTCCCCTACCAGGTAGAAGTCCGGCCTGACCCGCCGGACGGTAAGGGCGTCCGGATCACCCCATCCGGCCAGACCCGAGGCGGCCACCAGGCATCCCACGCGGCCGAGCAGCGACTCGACCACCAGGATTTTGGCCCGGGTCTGGTCAAGGGCTTCCACCACCACGTCCAGATCGCCGAAAAGCTCCAGGACGTTTTCCGGGGTGATCCTCTCGGCCAGGGCCTCCACGGAAAGCTCCGGTTCGATGCGCAAGAGGTTTTCCGTCAGGGCCGCCACCTTCTTTTGGCCGGTCTGGGCGGCGAAGTAGAACTGCCGGTTTAAATTGGCCGCTTCCACTACGTCGAAGTCCACCAGCCGCAAGCGGCAAAAACCGCAGCGCACCAGGTACTGCGCGCAGTTCGAGCCCAGGCCGCCGGCGCCGGCCAGGCCCACCCGCACGGCCCGGATCCTGGCCAGGGCGTCCTCCCCCAGGTAACCGGCCAGAGCGTCGGTCAGGCCGCTCATAACGCCCGCCGCTCCTGGTAAAGGGCCTTCGTCCCGGTTACCGCGGGTTCGTCTGCGGCCAAGCGGGCCGCCGCGGGAGACAGTTGCCGGGCCGGTCGTACCTGACCCGCCGCCGCGCCGGGAAAGCCCGGGTCATTTTTCCTGTTCGCGGCCACAATCTATCCCCCCTGCACGAAGCGGACGATTTCCAGCCGGTCGCCGTCCCGGAGAATCCGGCCGGGCCACCCGGTCCTGGCGAGCACGGCGCCGTTCAATTCCACGACCAGGGACTCCGGGCTGGCGCCGCGACGTTCCAGGTACCGCGATACCGTCGTGTCCTCCGGCATCTCTTCGGTCTTGCCATTTACCGTAACCTGCATGACACCCACTCCCCTGCGAAGAATAAGGCCTGCCGCCCACCCGCCGGAGCCAGGACCCCGCCGCCGTCCGGCGGGTTTGGGAGGGCACCGTCAATTATCTATCCCCGGCCTCGCCCCCACCCCTTGCTGGAAATAATGCTTGATCTCCTTGAATTCGGTTACCAGATCGGCTCTCTCAATCAGTTCCCGGGGTGCCGCCCGTCCGGTCAGCACCATTTCCACATGCGCTTTCCTGTTTTCAATCAGTTCCGTCACTCTTTCCACCGCCACAAGGCCGAAATGGACGGCGACGTTGACCTCGTCCAAAATGACCAGATCGAAAGCGCCGTCGTTCATAATTTCGCGCACCCGCTTCATCCCTTCGCCGGTGACAGCCATGTATTCCTGAAAAGGAGCGGTGGCCGGCTTCCGTCCACCGGCGTCAACGTCGTCCGGGGTCAGGAAATAGGGTTTGCCGAAGCCCTCCAGCCGAAGACCGGGCTCCAGTTTCCGGAGGATTTTGTGTTCACTGTAATTGAGTTCTTTCATGAACTGGCAGAAGTATACCTTGTGGCCGGCACCCAGGGCCCTGATGGCGAGACCGATGGCGGCCGTGGTTTTTCCCTTGCCGTTGCCGGTGTAAACATGCACGTAGCCTTTGCCGTCTTGGTACATTTGCTTTTTCTCCTT
>JAJYZD010000073.1 GCA_021800315.1 Bacillota bacterium
GGCCCTCAACCGTAACAAAGAAAGCATGCGGTTAAATATCAAACATCGTGAAGGACAGGAAATCGTACGCCGTCTCGTTAAGCATTACGATGTCCTGGTGGAGGGTTTCCGGCCGGGCGTGATGGAAAGGCTCGGTCTGGGGTATGAAGGGTTGAAGGAGTTCAATCCCGGACTGATTTACTGCTCTCTGACCGGTTACGGCGCGGACGGTCCCTACCGCAGCCGGGCGGGACATGACATAAACTACATCTCTCTGGCCGGGATACTGGGATTGACCGGGCCGGCCGACGCCCCGCCGGTGATACCGGGCATCCAGGTGGCCGATATGGCCGGGGGAGGCCTGCCGGCTGCCGTGGGCATTCTGGCGGCCCTGGTCGGGAGGCGGAGCACCGGCCGGGGTCAATATATCGATGTGGCCATGCTGGACGGTGCGGTTTCGTTGATGGGGTTGTACCTCGGGGCCCGTCTTGCCGGCGGGGAAAAGCCCGCCCGGGGAAAAACGTCTTTAGGCGGCGGCCGGGTATCTTACGGAGTCTACCGGACCAGGGACGACCGGTTTGTTTCCCTCGGCTGCGTCGAGCCTAAATTCTGGGAAGTATTTTGCCGGGTAGCGGGGCGGGAAGACCTTTTGGATCACCGGTTTAGTACGGACGAAACAATATTCGCGGTGGTACGGGAGTTTTTTGGTACCAGAACCAGGGATGAAATTATCGATTTGTTCCAAGGAGCAGACTCCTGTGTTGAACCTGTTCTGGACGTTGACGAAGTGCTGACCCATCCCCAGGTAATCCACCGGGAAATGGTCCTGGAAATATCGTTACCGGGGGAGAGTCCGGTTAGAACCATCGGACCGCCGATAAAACTCCCCCTGGCGGAGACGCGGAACGATACCTTGCCGCCCGCCGCGGGGGAGCACACCGGGAAAACACTGGCCCTCCTGGGGTTCGACGAAGAAACGGTCATTTCTTTAAGGGAGCGGGGGGTAGTCGCGTAAACCATCCCCCGCCCGGGGGGCGGGGGATTTGGGGATTTCCCGCTCTTGCCAAGGACTTCCCTATCATGTTAGAATGTATGACGGTGCCAAAATACACACGCCGTCCGAGCCCGGGGAGGGTGCCCGTTTTCGAGCGGGCCTGTCCGGGGATGAAGGCGGCGGAGGTAAAACCAAGGCGGGGGGAGGTGTTATTTATGGCTGTGATATCCATGAAACAACTGCTGGAAGCCGGCGTGCACTTCGGTCACCAGACCAGGCGCTGGAATCCCAAGATGGCTCCCTACATTTTCACCGATCGCAACGGTATCTACATTATCGACCTGCAGAAGACGGTAAAGAAAGTGGACGAAGCCTACCTCTTCGTACGCGAACTGGCGGCCTCGGGCGGGACGATCCTGTTTGTCGGCACGAAGAAACAGGCCCAGGACTCCGTGAGCGAGGAAGCCAGGCGGTGTGGCATGTTTTTCGTGAATCAACGCTGGCTCGGTGGTATGCTGACCAACTTCCAGACCATCCGGCGGCGGGTGGACCGCCTGCACGAACTGGAGAACATGGAAGAGTCGGGGAGGATGCAGTCCCTGCCCAAGAAGGAAGTAGCCGAACTGGTTCACGAAAAGGAGCGGTTGAACAAGTTCCTGGGCGGGATCAAGGAAATGAAGAAACTTCCCAGCGCCCTTTACGTAATCGACCCCCGCAAAGAGAGAATAGCCGTAGCCGAGGCCCGGAAACTGCGTATACCGATAGTGGCGATTGTCGATACGAACTGCGACCCGGACGAAATCGACCACATTATTCCCGGTAACGACGATGCGATCCGGGCGGTGCGCCTTTTAACCGGCAAGATGGCCGACGCCGTCCTGGAGGGGCGGCAGGGCGAACAACTGGAGGCGGCGGCACAGTGACGGTTGCTCCGGAGGGCAGGGTGCGAGGCGTATCCTGCCCTTTTGCTTGGCTTTTAAGATCCCGGGCCCGGCGGGTATAATAGTAGGAATAACCTGGCACAAGACGAGGGGGAGTTTTTGTGGCAATAAGTGCCAATGCGGTAAAGGAATTGCGGGAGCGCACCGGAGCGGGCATGATGGATTGCAAGAAGGCCTTGACGGAAGTCGGCGGCGAATTGGAAAAGGCCGTCACCTTTCTGCGGGAGAAGGGTTTGGCGAGTGCGGCCAAGAAAGCGGGACGCATCGCCGCCGAAGGAATCGTGGAGGCGTATATCCACGGTGGGGGACGGATCGGGGTCCTCGTGGAGATCAACTGCGAGACCGATTTTGTGGCCAAGACCGACGAATTCCGGGCCCTGGCCCGGGACATCGCCATGCAGGTGGCGGCGGCCCGCCCGGAATACGTGCGTCGGGAGGATGTTCCCGCCGCGGCCGTGGAAAAAGAGCGGGCCATTCTGGCCGCCCAGGCGGCGGCGGAAGGTAAGCCGGCCAAGGTGATGGAGAAGATGGTCGAAGGGCGCCTGGACAAGTTTTTCAAGGACAAGTGCCTTTTGGAACAGGCCTTTATCAAGAATCCCGACCAGACCGTGCAGGGTCTCCTGGTGGAGAAGATCGCCCGCATCGGCGAGAATATCAACGTCCGCCGCTTTGCCCGGTATGAGATGGGCGAGGGTCTGGCCAGGCGGGAGGACGATTTCGCGGCCGAGGTGGCGCAGATGGCCGCCGGCAAGTAACCTGGGCGCCGGCGGGGAGGATTTGGGCTGCCGGTGTAGAACTGGAGTTGGGAACGGAGGACTTTTTTTGGACTCTGGCAAGAAGGTTCCCCAGTACCGCCGGGTGGTCCTGAAGGTCAGCGGTGAGGCGCTGGCCGGGGGGCCGGACCACGGTATCGACCCGGAAGTCGTCAAGACCATCGCCGGGCAAATCAAGGAAGTCGTCGGCATGGGGTTGCAATTGTCCATCGTGGTGGGCGGGGGCAACATCTGGCGGGGAATTTCCGGAAGCGCCCGCGGGATGGACCGGGCCATGGCCGACTACATGGGCATGCTGGCCACGGTGATCAACGCGCTGGCCATGCAGGACGGACTGGAGAAGGCCGGCGTCGATACCAGGGTCCAGACGGCCATCGGTATGCAGGAAGTGGCCGAACCGTACATCAGGCGGCGGGCCATCCGGCACCTGGAAAAGGGGCGGGTGGTGATCTTCGCCGCCGGAACCGGTAACCCTTATTTTTCGACCGATACCTGCGCCGCCCTGCGGGCGGCCGAAATCGAGGCGCAAG
This sequence comes from Bacillota bacterium, assembly GCA_021800315.1. Taxonomy (GTDB): domain Bacteria; phylum Bacillota; class Desulfotomaculia; order Desulfotomaculales; family JAJYZD01; genus JAJYZD01. Next base: position 3,218 of record JAJYZD010000073.1, read on the forward strand.
TCATTCTCATGGCCAAGCAGGTGGACGGGGTCTACGACTCGGATCCCTTGACGAATCCGGAGGCCCGTAAATTCGAAACCCTTTCCTATATCGACGTTCTCAACATGGGCCTGGGGGTTATGGATGCCACCGCGACAAGCCTGTGCATGGACAACGGAATACCGGTCATCGTCTTCAATCTCAACCGGGAAGGCAATATCAAGCGGGCGGTTCTGGGTGAAAAGGTTGGCACCTATGTCGGAGGTGAAGTTTCTTGCCGGATGAGCATCTGAGCGTTGCGGAAAACTCCATGAAGAAGACCATCGAGGTCCTCAAAAAGGACCTGGGGAGCCTGAGGGCGGGCCGGGCGACTCCGGCCCTGCTGGACAAACTCATGGTTCCCTACTATGGTACGCCGACCCCGGTCAACCAATTGGCCAATCTGTCGGTGCCCGAGCCACGGCTGCTGGTTATCGCTCCCTGGGATAAAAAGATGCTGCCCGATATCGAGAGGGCGATTCTCAAGTCCGACTTAGGCATAACCCCGACCAGCGACGGCACCGTGATCCGGCTGGCCATTCCCCAGCTTACCACCGAACGGCGGGCCGAACTGGGCCGCGCGGTCAGGAAAAAGGGCGAAGAGGCCCGGGTGGCCGTGCGCAATATCAGGCGGGAAGCCAACGACAGCCTCAAGGCGTCCCAGAAAGAGGGCAAGATTTCCGAGGACGACTTAAAACGCCGTCAGGACGAGATCCAGAAACTGACCGACCGGTTCGTCAAGGAGATCGACCTTGTGGTGGAAACCAAGGAACACGAGATCATGCAGGTGTAAGTTTCGGACGGCGGGGGTTTCGATGGGAGTTTCGATGGAAGTCGCGGAGCGCGCCCTGTCCCGTTATTTCGTGGATGTCCTGGCGGAACTGAACAACGGCGCCCGGGTGGTGGTCAGGTTTACGGCTGGCCGGCTGGGGGGGTGTGGTCGCCTGAGGGTGGTACGGGTCACCGGGGACGATTCCGGTACGGTTAGTCTCACCGTTGCCGCGGAGGGTTGGGAAGATGGGCGCACCGGCGTACCGCGCCAGGGATAAGGGCGGGAAACCCGCCCGTCGCTCGTTACGCCCGGATGCTGTCCGGGCCGGTCTACGCGAAGTACCGCCGGATGGCCGCATCGGCAGCAGGCAGGGCAGCGGTCGAGCTTATCGCGGTCAATCCTTTCGCAACATCGGCATGGCGGGGTACGGGCTGAGTTCGCACGGTGCGGCAGCCTGCGTCAGTGCCAGGCGCGGGTCACGGTTCAAGCTGGCAAAGACCGTATTCGGTAACGCCATAAAGTCACCGGAGCGCAAGCGTACCTCTTGCGGGTCGGTCGTAGGTAGGAACGGTTTACCAATTCGTCGAAAGGAAATATAATCAGGTAATTTGGTAAATTGGAAACGGCAGGTAGGAATGCTAAGGCGCAAGGCGGACTGGGCGAAAGCAATCGGCTGGACGGATGAGGAAAAGAAGCTGCTGGCTCTCCTCGACCGGTCACGGGTGCCGGTCCACGTGGCCATCATCATGGACGGCAACGGCAGGTGGGCGCGATCCCGGGGTCTTCCCCGCGGTTTCGGCCACCGGGCGGGGGTGGAGTCCCTGCGCGAGGTGGTGCGCGCCTCCAGTGACCTGGGGATAGGGATGCTTACGGTCTACGCCTTTTCCACCGAGAACTGGCGCCGGCCCAGCGAGGAAGTCGGCCTCCTCATGAACCTCCTGGTGGAATACCTGAACCGGGAGATGGAGGAGTTGTGCGCAAACGGGGTCCGGGTGAACGCCATCGGGCGCACGGCTGACCTGCCCCCCGCGGCGGTGAAGGCCCTTGAGTGGTCGCGGGCCAAGAGTGCCGGAAACGAAGGGCTCTTGTTGAACCTGGCCCTCAATTACGGAGGGCGGGCGGAGATAGTGGACGCGGTGAAGGGACTGGTCGGCGATGTTGTCGCCGGTAAGTTGGCACCGGACCAGGTGGATGAAAAGGCCGTGGGGCGCTATCTGTACACGACCGGACTGCCCGATCCGGACCTGCTGATCCGCCCGGCCGGGGACCTGCGCCTGTCCAATTTCCTGCTTTGGCAACTGGCGTACACGGAATTCTGGCTGACGCCGGTCCTGTGGCCTGATTTCCGGCGGCTGCACCTGTTGAAGGCCCTGGTGGATTTTCAAAGACGCGAACGCCGTTTTGGCGGTTTACATAACCCCTAAGAAAGACTGGGGTTGAGGCATTGCTCTGGCAGCGGGTCATAAGCGCTACGGTTGGTGTTCCCCTCCTGGTTCTGGCGGCCTGGTACGGCCACTGGTACCTGTTGGTCCTTACGGCCGTGATCATGGGCCGGTCGCTCTGGGAAATGGACCGGATGCTCAAGCCCGGTGTCAAGTTCGGCCTGATCCTGGCCGCCGCGGGCTGCCTGATTCTCCTCGGGGACGCCTACCTGTACCACGGCGGCAACCTTGGGCCGATGATGGTTCTCATCGTGGTTGCCCAACTCATCTACATGACGGTGATGTACCCTTATTACTCGCCGGTCGATGGGGCGGCCACCCTTCTGGGAACCCTGTATGTCGGGCTGTTGGTCTACATCTATCTTTTGCGGACCCTGGAGGGCGGGTGGACCTGGATCAGCTTCATGCTGGCCGGGACCTGGGCCTCTGACACCGCGGCCTATTTCACCGGGCGCCTTTTGGGGAGGCATCGTCTTTCGCCGGCGCTGTCGCCCGGGAAGACGGTGGAAGGGGCGCTGGGCGGCCTGGCCGGCAGTACCCTGGCCGCCGGCGTCTATTATCGCGTCGACCCCTTCGCCCCGCTGCACCGGCTGCTGATCCTGGGTTTTCTGGTTGGTTTGGCCGCGGTTTTCGGCGACCTGGTGGAGTCGGCTTTCAAGCGCCAGGCGGGCGTGAAAGATGCCTCCGACCTGATCCCCGGCCACGGCGGCATGCTTGACCGTTTTGACAGCATGTTGTTTACCGCTCCCCTGGTGTACTACTTCGCCCGGGTGTTTAACATATTCTGATCGCGGGCACATAGGATACTAGTTAGCCAAAAGGTGGATGGGTGGGCCGTTCTTATGTCCAGGTTCCTTTGGGTTGTTCTTCATATCCTGGCGGCGGCCCTCCTCGTCGCCCTGGGTGTCGTCGTGCTGAAATACCTTTTCCCGGTGCTGGTGCCTTTCCTGATCGCCGTGTTCTTAACCGTCCTGATCGATCCCCTGGTGCGGTTTTTCCAGGTCAGGCTGCACTTCTCCCGGGGCCTGGCCGTCCTGGTGAGCATGGCCGGTGTCTTCCTGGTCCTGGGGCTGATCGTGACCGTAATCATCGTGCGGCTGGTGGCCGAACTGACCGTCCTTTCCGCCGCCCTGCCCGCTACCCTGAAGGTGGTGCAAAACAATGTGCTCAGCCTTGCCAATCAGGCCCTGGTCTTCTACGGACGGTTGGACCCGACCGTGGCCAGCTATCTGCAGCAGGCCTTCGGGACTTTCTCCAAAAGCCTGTCCGCGATGGTCGGGGCCGTCATCGCCTCCCTGCTCTACCTCACTTCCGCTGTTCCGACCGTGGTGATTGTGCTGGTGGTCAGCCTTCTGGCCACCTTTTTCCTGAGCCGGGACCGCCAGGTTATCGGCGCGTTTTTGTTCGGCCTTTTCCCCTCCCCCCTGGGCGATCAGGCGCGGCGGGTCTTCCAGGAGGCGGCGGGCGCGGGGCTGGCCTATCTGAAGGCCCAGTTGATCCTGGTGGGCATTACCACCATCCTGTCCATCCTGGGTCTTTACCTGATCGGGGCAAAATATGCGTTGAGCGTGGGCCTCCTGGTGGGCTTCTTCGACCTCGTTCCCCTGGGACCGGCGGCCCTTTACCTGCCCTGGACGGCCTGGGCCTTTTTCACCGGGGCCGTGGTGCTGGGGATCAAGCTGGCCCTTCTCTACGGGGTTATCTTCATCGTCCGGCAGTTGTTCGAAAGCCGCATCGTGGCGGCCAACCTGGGACTGCACCCGCTGGCCGTCCTGGTGGCCATGTACGCGGGGCTGAAGATTATGGGCTTTTTCGGTATCCTGCTGGGCCTGTTGACGGTCATAATCGCCAAAGCGCTCACGCGGTCAGGCATGAGTTTCACTTATCCCCGTAAGTAGCGCGAGGAGTTGAACGGGTTTGCCCAAGCGGATCGCGATATTGGGGTCCACCGGATCCATAGGCCGGCAGACGCTGGCCGTGGTGGAGGCCTTTCCCGGGGATATCGAGGTTGTCGGGCTGGCCTGCGGGCATGACGGGCCCGCCCTTTTGGCCCAGGCGGCGCGTTACCGGCCCCAGGTAATCGCCCTGGCCCAGGGAAGGGTGGATGCCGGACACCTGAGCCCGGGGCCGGCCGTCTTCTCCGGGCCGGATGCCCTTACCCGGGTGGCCGCCTGGCCCGGTCTGGACCTGGTCGTGGTGGCCGTTTCCGGCCTGGCCGGTCTCGCGCCCACCCTGGCCGCCCTGGGCCGGGGTATCGACGTGGCCCTGGCCAACAAGGAGACCATGGTGGCGGCCGGCGACCTGGTCATGGCCGCGGCCAAAGGTGGGGGGCGCATTCTGCCGGTGGACAGCGAGCATTCCGCTCTTTGGCAGTGCTTGGAGGGCCGCCGGTCGGAGGATGTGCGCGTCGTTATCCTGACGGCGTCCGGAGGCCCGTTCCGGACCCTGCCGCCGGCGGACCTGGAGGGGGTGGACGCTCGTGCTGCCTGCGTTAATCCCAACTGGTCCATGGGACGCAAGATTTCCGTGGATTCGGCCACGCTGATGAACAAGGGGCTGGAGGTTATCGAGGCCAGGTGGCTGTTCGGTTTGGACTACGACCGGCTGCAGGTGGTCGTGCACCCGGAATCGGTCGTCCATGCCATGGTCGGGCTTTGTGACGGCACCTTTCTGGCCTGCCTCTCCCGGCCCGACATGCGGTTGCCGATCCAGTACGCCCTCTTCTACCCGGAGCGAAAGACGGGCTGTTTGCCGGTCCTGGACCCCGGCCAAATGGGCCGGCTCTCTTTCGAGCCGCCGGACCTGGCGCGCTTTCCCTGCCTGGAACTGGCATGGGAGGCCGGCCGGCGCGGTTTCACGTTTCCCTGCGTGTTAAACGCGGCCAACGAGGTGGCGGTGGAGCGGTTCCTGGCGGGAGAACTGAAGTTTACCGATATACCGCGCCTGGTGTCCCGCGTGCTGGCCAAGCATTTGCCATTGAAGGAACCGGGTTTGGAGACGGTGTTGACCGCGGACCGCTGGGCGAGAACGCTGGCCGGCCAGTTGGCCGGCCAGATGGGGCGGGGGGCGTAAAATGGTTACAGTTGCGGCGACCATCGTAGTTTTCGGGCTCCTGGTTTTTTGCCACGAACTGGGACATTTTCTGGGGGCCAAGGGGGCCGGGATAAAGGTATACGAATTCAGCCTGGGCTTCGGGCCGCGGCTGGGCGGCTTCCGCGACGGGGAAACGCTTTACAGCGTCCGGGCCATCCCCCTCGGTGGTTATACCCGGATGGCCGGCATGGATCCGGGCGGGACCGAACCGGTGGAAGAAGGACGTTCCTTCAACGAAAAGCCCGTGTGGCAACGCCTTTTGGTCATAGTCCTCGGCCCGGCGGCCAACTTCGTCCTGGCCATCGTCATTCTGGGCCTGGTTTTCCAGGTCCAGGGGTCACCCGTTCTGAGCAACGTGGTCGGCGGGGTCCAGGCCGGAACCCCCGCCGCCGCGGCCGGACTCCGGCCGGGAGACCGCATCCTTACCGTCGACGGCCATGCGGTTAACGACTGGAACCAGATGGCGCGGCAGATCGAGGCCCGGCCCAACCAGACCATAATCCTGGAGGTCGGCAGGGGCGATTCCCGGATGGCCGTTTCGCTCAAAACCGTGACCAAACCGGACGGCCAGGGTATGATCGGTATTACCAACGCCGCTCCGGTGATGATCCGGCATAATCCCTTCCAGGCCATGGCCGACGGTTTCACCTACACCTGGCGGATAACATGGTTGATCCTGGTTTATGTCGGCCAAATCATCTTTCACCACGCGCCGGCCGAAGTGGGAGGGCCGGTCCGGGTCGCGGTGGAGATCGGCCAGGCGGCCAGGCTGGGCCTGGCGAACCTGGCGGAACTGGCCGCTTTCCTCAGCGTTAACCTGGGTATCTTCAACCTGCTGCCGATACCGGCCCTGGACGGGAGCCGCGTCGTCTTCCTGCTGACCGAAGCGGTGCGGGGCCGCCCGGTGGATCCGGCCAAGGAGAACTTCATCCACATGGTGGGTCTGGGCTTGCTGCTTATCTTGATAGTGGTCATTACTTACAACGATGTCCTGCATCTGGTCTGACCCCGGCCTTGGCAGCGGCGATTACGGTTCCTCCACCCCGACCCACCCCCTGGGTGGATACCCCGATCCGGAAGTCGGGGGTTAGCTCCTCCGGTTTCAGTAGATTTTCAGTCGAGACCACACTAAACTGCTTTAGCAGGTGGTTATGGGAAGGGGTGTTTGAATTGTCCTTTCCGCGCCGGAGCACGACCCCGGTCCGCCTGGGCGGGGTCCAGGTGGGCGGCGGCGCTCCCGTCACCGTTCAGAGTATGACCAATACCGATACCGCCGATGTGGAAAAAACCACGGCCCAGATTGCAGCCCTGGCCGGGGCCGGCTGCGAGATCGTCAGGGTGGCGGTGCCGGATGCGGCGGCCGCCGCTTGCTTACGCCGGATCAAGGAGCGGATAGCCATTCCGCTGGTGGCGGACATCCATTTCGACTACCGGTTGGCGCTGGCCGCCCTAGAGGCCGGCGTGGACGGGCTGCGCCTCAATCCCGGCAATATCGGCTCCCCCGACCGGGTGGCGGCCGTGGCCCGGGAGGCCGGCCGACGCGGGGTGCCCATCCGGGTCGGCGTCAACGCCGGCTCCCTGGAACGCCGCCTGCTGGGAACGGGAGGCGAGGTCACCGCCCAGGCCATGGTTGACAGCGCCCTGGAACATATCCGCCTTTTGGAATCATGCGGTTTTTCGGCCATCAAGATCTCCCTCAAGTCCCCGGACGTTCCCCTCATGCTGGAAGCCTACCGTATCCTGGCCTCCCGGGTGGATTACCCGTTTCACGCCGGGGTGACCGAGGCGGGAGGGGTATTAAGCGGCAGCGTCCGTTCGGCGGTGGGCATAGGGCTTTTGCTGGCCGAAGGTTTAGCCGATACCATACGGGTTTCCCTTACCGGGTCACCGCTGCCGGAGGTCAAGGTGGCCTACGGCATCCTGGGCGCGCTGGGCGTAAGAAAGCGCGGGCCCGACATCATTTCCTGCCCTACCTGCGGCCGCTGCCGGATCGACCTGGTGCGGGTGTTGGAGAAAGTGGAAGAGCGGCTGCAGGCGGTCGACCAACCGCTGAAGGTGGCGGTGATGGGCTGCGTGGTCAACGGGCCGGGGGAGGCGCGGCAGGCCGACGTGGGCATCGCCGGAGGCCGGGGCGGCGGGATTTTGTTCCGCGGCGGGCAGGTGGTCCGCACCGTCCCGGAAGGCGAGCTGGTGGATGCCCTGCTGGCGGAGATAGACGTCATGCTGGCCGATGCAGCGGGCCACCATGGCTAAGGCGGGCAAGCTCCTGACCCTGTCGGTTTCGGCCGGTGCCGGTCACATGCGGGCGGCCGCGGCCCTGGCCAGGGCCGGCGCGGGTTGGCATCCGCCGGTGGCGGTGCCGGTAATCGATACCTTCCGGTACGTCAGTCCCTTCCTGCAGAATGTGTCTGTAGGCCTGTACCTGGAGATGGTCCGGGTGACCCCGCGGGTCTACGGTTACATCTACCGGCGGTTGGAGGACGGACGGACTTCCGCGCGGACCAAGGTAGAGTTCACCCGGGTCTTGAACCGCCTCACCGCTCCCAAACTGGCCAGGCTCATCGCGGCCGAAGACCCGGGAGCACTGGTCTGCACCAACAATTTTCCGCTGAGCGTCCTGGATTACCTCAAGCGCCGGGGCAAATTGTCCATACCGGTAATCGCGGTGATCACTGATTTCACCGTCCATTCCTTCTGGGTGTTCGGAGGTGTCGACCTCTACCTGGTAGCCGGGGAGGCCCTGGTGCCCCAGTTGGTACGCCAGGGTGTGGAGGCCGGGCGGGTGGCGGTGACTGGTATCCCGATCGACCCGGTGTTTGCCGGGTCTTGGGACCGGCAGGAGGAAAAGGCGCGGCTGGGACTTCGCCCGGATTTGCCCTGCGTGCTGGTGATGGGCGGCGCCCTGGGAATGGGGCCCCTGCAGGCGGTGGTCGAGGCCCTGGGCCATATGGCCACGCCGGTGCAACTCCTGGTGGTCGCCGGCAACAACGCCGTCTTAAAGGGGCGTCTGGCGCGGCTCGCGCCGACCCTGGCCAACCATGTCCGGGTCTTCGGTTTCGTGCAGGAGATTCACCGGCTGATGGCGGCCGCCGACCTGATGATCGGCAAGGCGGGGGGCTTAAGTTGCGCCGAGGCCCTGGCCGTGGGCTTGCCCATCTTCATCATCGACCCCATTCCGGGCCAGGAAGAACGTAACGCCGAGTTCCTGGCCCGGCAGGGCGCCGCCCTCCTGGTCGAAGGGCCTTCCCGGGTGGCCGGTGACGTGGAGAACTATCTGTGTTCACCAGAGTTCCGCCGGTCCATGAGCGGGGCCGCCCGGGGCCTGGGGCGGCCCGACGCCGCCCGGGCGGCGCTCGGGGCGATAACGGCGCTGGTGGGTTGGGAAGGGGGGTAAGGATGATGGGTTTGGAGTGAGGGGTAAGGCGGACAGCTTTTAAGCGCATTGACAAGCCTGGATCGGCCCGCCATAGGATGAAGGGGGATGCGGTGCCAGATGGAGTACCGGAGGGGGAGCCACACGGTCTACAACCTGGAGTACCATATCGTGTGGATAACGAAGTACCGATACAAGGTCCTGACCGGGGAAGTTGCCCTTCGGGCGAGGGAACTCATTCGGCAGAGTTGCCTGGCTCGGGAGATCACAATAGTGCGAGGCAGTGTCAGTAAGGATCATGTCCACCTCCTCATCTCCTGTCCACCGGGACTCTCACCGGCGAAGATTGTGCAGTACCTAAAGGGGCGGTCTTCGAGATTGCTGCAAGAGGAGTTTCCTCACCTTGCGAAACGGTACTGGGGGCAGCATCTTTGGGGCCGTGGTCACTTCTGCGCTACCGTAGGTGCTGTCACAGAAGAAATGATCAAGGAGTATGTAGAGAACCAACAGGTCTACGGCCCCGAGGACGTGTTTAAGATAACCGAGTGAGTTTCAGTCACATCTTCAGGTAGCTTCAGTCACTGGTCTTTTCAGCGGGCTTTAGCCCGAATGCGACTTTCAGTCGCAATTAAACCAACCGCCTTTAGGCGGTGGTCAGGTGAGTGGGTATGAACCAAGGTGATGCCATACTGCCTATAGGAAGAAGGCCTCCGGACACATACCTTGTGACTCTTGTAACACTGGCGGAAGCCCTAGCCAAGGTTGTCAGCCCTGTTTATTAGTTTTGACTCTTCTTAATATTATCCAGCAAATAGTTTATTACGCTCAAGATTCTCTTTAGTCTGAGTCTGCTGTATTTGTCTACTGTACCAGCGATAACTAGATACAACAGGAATTTTCTTTTTTCCGCCTCCCAATCATGGAACAAAATTACAATATTATAAGGAGGAACCTTCCAGCGAGAGTCGAATAAGTAGGGTATGAAGAAACACGAAAGAACCACTAAGCAAACCTTTAAACAAATCTTTCGTGACCACTTTAAGGGGTTTGCGGAGCGTTACCCACGCTATGAAAAGGTGCGGGACGTTGTCGAAAAGATGCTCGGTTGTAGCGACCCGGAGAAGGGCTATGCAGAGTATTTCTGTCCCCGGTGCCATGAGCATATGGTGGTACCAATTAGCTGTAAATCCAAATTTTGTTTATCCTGTGCTATGGCCGTTTCATCAATTCCCTGCCGATGACCGACGTGCCCACCAAGTATGTGGGCTTCATGACGTTCGAACGGGTAGGAACTGGATCCACTCCGGCGGTGGTCGTTTTTCTGGTCGGCGCCGACCAACTGAGCGCACTAAGTGCTTGTAAATTAATAATCTAACCAGATAAATGGAAGACGCTTTTTCACAAGATCGAATTGCCGTGTGAGCAGCCGGGGAAAATAGCGACATTCCATCGATATGGCTGATTCATGCTGGTTAGGGATGTAGTCCTTCTCATCGCTCACCGTAGCTACCCGTAACGCGGGTGGACACGCACCATGTAAATGTAGTACACTCTTATCATGGGCAATTTATCTTTCTGCGGGAAACATTATTGTGGTCGGGCTTTCGGCGAGGCTGATCTGCAGCTCATCCGGCAGGTCATTGCTCAACCGGAAGTGTATCCGACCCGGGCGGCCATCGCCCGGGCGGTTTGCATTGAACTGGCTTGGCTTCGCCCCGACGGCAGGCTCAAGGATATGTCCGCCAAAGTTGCCCTTTTGCGCATGCATCAGGACGGAATAATCACTCTCCCGCCGCCAAGGGATACTGGTGGTAACAGCCAAGGCCAGCGTCGGCCGAAGCTCACTGCCGCCTCCGACCCGGGGCCCGTCGTGATGGGTACTCGCGCTGATTTGGGTCTGCTGTCTTTATCCAGGGTGGCGAACCGACAGGAATCTAGGCTCTGGAATGAGTTCATCGAGCGATATCACTATTTGGGATACAGTCCCCTGCCCGGCGCCCAGATCCGCTACTTTGTCAAGGGTAACGACCAACTCGTGGGAGCTTTGGGCGTGGGGGCATCGGCCTGGACAGTGGGATCGCGTGACCGGTTTATCGGCTGGACATCTGCTGAACGAAAGGCCCATCTGCATCTTGTTGTTAATAATGCACGTTTTTTGCTCTTCCCATGGATCAGGGTAAAAAATCTGGCGTCCAGTGCTTTGAGTTTGCTGGTCCGCCAAGTAAGAGCGGATTGGAAGAACCTATATGGATTTGAACCGGTTCTTGTGGAATCTTTCATAGATTCGGGACGGTTTACCGGAACCTGCTACCATGCATCGTATGCGTTGTTCCTGAACAATCCACGTAGTAATACGTGGCAAAATCAGGCGGTCTAACAAAAGGAGGTGAACGAGACCGAACTCTGTGTCTGAGTTGACAGGAGAGTAACCTGTCCGGATCGAAG
>JAJYZD010000074.1 GCA_021800315.1 Bacillota bacterium
GGAACCGGCCCCTTACGGGGCTAGGGGGGCGCAAGCCCCCTCCCCCTCGCGGGGGGAATCGCAATGGGATGCGCCGCACTTCCTCCCCATGGATAAATCCAGGGGCATCCGCGCGGCAATTTGGTGAGGGCGCGTCATGCCCGGAGGTGGCCGGCTGCAAAGTAAAGCCTGGACCGCATGGCGTAATGTTACGTCCGGTTCAGGAATAAGGCACCGGGTAACGGTCCCGGGCCGGGCATCCTTCCGGTCAGCCGGAGCGGTGCGGGCTGTAAGGAGAAAGTTAACCGGAGATCCGAAAAAAGCGAACAATATTGTTACCACGACTTGCTTTGAACGGGTATGTTTGGTAGAATTAATCCGATATCCCCTAGGACAATTCGCCCGGAAGGAGGCCCCTAATGTGGACGGATTGCTTATTAAGAGCGATAAACGTTATACCTACGACGATTACCTGAAGTTGAACGACGGCCATAATTACGAGGTCATCGGCGGAAACCTGATCATGGAGCCGAGACCGAGGCCGTATCACCAAAAGATCGTGGGCGTCTTGGACCATTTATTACGAACTTTTCTGCAAGATGATTTTCGTGGGGAGGTGTATTTAGACGTCGATGTGGTATTCGGCACCCAGGTAGCTTCTCCCGATATAGTCTTTGTGGCCAGGGACAGGCTTTGCATTGTTGGTGAACTTAATATCAAGGGCGCCCCGGATCTGGTGATTGAGGTACTCTCACCTTCCACAAGATCATATGATCGCAGAGTCAAGGGCCAACTGTTTTTCGAGAACGGCGTCAAAGAGTATTGGCTTGTCGACCCCGCGCAGTTCTCGGTAGAGATACTCTCTCCGGGCGATGGCGCCTGGAAGCGTTTTGGGCTGTACGGCAAAGGGGATGCCGTATCGTCACCGCTCCTGTCCGGTCTGGAGGTCATGGTAAAAGATATTTTCGGACTTGTCTGAGAGAGTATTTTCTACAAAGGAGGAAGCGCCATGGAGGACTTTATTTTTCGAAGCGATAAGCATTATACGTACGGTGATTACTGCAAGTTACGTGACGAACATAATTACGAGGTAATCGGCGGCACCCTTATCATCGAACCAAAACCGGGGCCTCGCCACCAGGAAATTGTTCGATCCATCGCTCAAGTACTTGGAGATTTTCTCCGGAAACATGACATCGGGAAGGTATATATTGACGTTGACGTGGTTTTCGAGGACCAAGTGGTGTCCCCGGATTTGGTTTTCATCGCAAAAGACAGACTTGCCATCGTCCGGGAATCGCACATCCAGGGCGCCCCCGACCTGGTGATAGAAGTGTTTTCCCCAGGCTCCGAATTCACTGACCGCAAGCACAAAGGCGATCTCTATTTCGCCAACGGAGTGACGCAATACTGGATGGTTGATCCGGATACCTTCCTGGTCGAGGTGCTGTCCTTGGCCGAGGGCGGTTGGCTGGTCGGTGTCTATGACGAAAAAGATACCTTCTCTTCCCCGGTTTTTCCGGAACTGCGAATCGAAGTAAAGGATTTTTTCGGTCTTTCGTGACCGCTCAACGGCTCGGGCCACAAAAACCCTTGACACATCGAATCGGCGCCGTTCCGCTCTACTGGCCGGTATCGCCTTAACCGCGCTCACCCCCCCAAATGAGCCACCTGACCACGGACACCCCCTTACGGACCATCCAGGGTCCCCGGCAGAGGGAAACTCTTCATCAAGTGCAAGGAGAAAAGCCAGGATCCTTTCTTTATCCCGCTGTGTGCCGAAGAAGTTGATACTGAACGTCACTGCATCCTTAAACGTTGTCAGTGCGAGCTGAAAATAGGGGTTATACTTGATGGAACCAGTGATAAACGCAGCAGCAATATCAAGATCATCAAAAGCGAGGCGGTGTCTTCCCCTCTTCCAGGGGAAAGGCGCCGCTGTTTTTGTTGGGGACAGCCGGCAATACCGGCGATCAGGCGGGCTCGCCCGGTGCGAACGTCCGCCGCCCCGTTCTCCCGGTGAGCGGGATGAGCGCGGCCACGGAGAGACCGGGCAGGAGCCGGCTCACCGCGCCGATCACCCGGAAGGGGATGGTTGGAGCGGATGCCGGCACGAAGAGAGCCCAGGGCAGCCGGCTTTGAGGGGACCGCGGTGAGGGCGCGTCATGCCCGGAAGTGGCCGGTTGCAAAGTTAAACCTGGACCGCATGGCGTAATGTTACGTCCGGATCAGGAACAAGGCACCTCCCCATATTGGGCCGCACCCACTCCGTCAGATCCTCGTTTCCAGCGCTTCCAGAAAAGCCTGGACCCTGGTCTGGACCTGCTCCTCGGCGTAAATCCTGGCATCGGCCATATCAGCTTCTACCACAAGGCCGGGCACGCCGGTCTCGTCGATCACCCGGTGGCGAATTTCTTCCTGGACCAGCGAGTAGGGCTTACAGGACCGGTTGGAGTGCATGACGAACCCGTCCAAATGAAAGTCTCGGATAAGATTGACCATTTGGCGGGTGCGGAAGGCCACCGAGCGATTGAGAAAAACGGCCGTGTAGGTTCGGGCCAGGCTTTCCATCGCTTCGCCCGGGGCCGGCTGGACCGACCAACCCCCGCTATAGGTGTCGGTGACAAAACAGGCTCCGCGATCCGAAAACAGGCGATAGAAGCGAAAGAGTTGATGCCAGATGGCAATGTTGTCCCACAATAGACGATACCTCTCCCCGGGCACCGCCCCCTGTCCGCTGTGCACCCTTTCCCGGACCTCGCTCCGGAGCCGGCGGTAGTGGGTGACCGCAGCCGGAGTGCCCCGTAGAACCACAATCGGCGCCATATGGACAAACAGGTCGGGAGTGTTAAGCGGCGAGGGGCGCGTGCGGCACATCTCCCTTATCTCACACCACAACTTTACCGCTTCATTGCTAAGGTCGATATGTTTTTGCAGTTGGCCCGGCTTGAAACGCCGGCGGGTGAATGTTTCCAGTTGCCTGATCAGGTCTTGCAGTTGAGCCGATACGTAGGCGACGGCATGTTCCTCCAACTCTCCGGCCACAAAAGGCGTGTCGATCATGAACAGGGGAACGTTAAGCCGTCGGGCCAGCGCCTCGTACCATTTGAGCACCGTCCCGCAGATGTTGTTGCAGGCGACAAGCAGGTCGGGTTTGGGCAAGCCGCCCATGGGAGCCAGGTCCGGACGCAAAAGCGCACCGATATCGGCCCGGGCGTAAGAGCACAGGTCCTGTGAATAGCCGGCTTGCTCGGCCACCCGGCACAGTTCGGAGGTAACCCGCCGGGTACCGCATATGGCGCCGAAATTCTCAGGGTAGACAGGGTCGATCCCCATGGCGCGCACGATCTCCACCGGAGCCCCACTGGTGATCCAGGCCAGCGGCCGATGCCAGGGCCGGCCCCAGAGGCCGTGGTACCTGGAGAAAAAATAGTACCTTTGCATGGTTCGCCCCAGGTGGCGGGTGCTGTCCAGGGGCAGGTAACGGCGGTTCCCGGCCATTACTGACCCTCCTGATCCAAATCCGACAGACATTCTAGAAAGGCCTCCAGTCTAACCTTTTCCTGTGCACCGGCCGTGCCGGTTTCCAGTTCCAGGATCAAGACGGAAACACCGGAAGAGCGTAATTTTTCACTGACGATCGTAGCATCCCAGGCGTGAGGGTCACAATACTTTCGCATCACCAGCACCGCTGCCCTGGCTCCGCGCAGGCGGGCCAACTCCGACAGATAATCCGGCCGGGCATTCAGGCTGCTGTGCCGGCAGGGGCAGGACGCCCGGACGCTCAGCCGGCGGACCAGCGCCGCCACAGGCTCTTTCTCCTCGTCCACCAATCCGTCGAAAGACCGGTAGCCGGAGCAGGTGTCGTCCGCCACAACCCGTGCTCCCAATTCCTCGACCATGGTGTAGAGGCCGTCCTCCTCCAAAACCGAGCCACTGATGAGCAGGCGGTGCCGCCCTTCGCCGTCATCGACCCCGGCTTCCAACTCCGGCCAGGCTGCTTCCAGTGCCGCCGCAAAGACTGCCCGAGGCATCAACTGGCCGGCACGCAGGACGGCCGCCACCAACGAAGAAGGCAGGCCCGGTCGCATTTCGTCCAGACGTAAGGCCAGGGAGCGGACCCGGTTCATCAATGATATGGCCTTCCGCAGTTCCCGCGGGTCGGCTTCCCGGCCGGCCCGGGCAGCCAGACGATGCCAGAGGTTTCGCATCTCGACGGTGCAGTAGGCATCCGCCCCCGGACCCTGCAGGGTGACAGGCGGCACCAACTGGAAAGTATCCCGGTGGTGCCAGATGCCGGCCAGGGATTGCATGGTATCACAGGTGTGCGTGAATCCCGCGCCGATAAGGAAATCATACTCTCCCGCTTCCGCGGCAGCCAGACAGGATCGGGCCGGAAAGCAGCAATAGGCCGGTAACCGGCCAGGAACGGCCCTTTTGGCGATGGGCAGAATGCGAAGCGGCTCCCAGCCCAGACTGAGAACCAACTCTTCCGGCCAATAGCTGCAAAAGTAGCCGAAAGCGCGACGGCCCGGATAAAGATCCGGCCAGGCGGAACTGCCGGAAGCCGCGGCCGCCAATAAAACCGCAACAGGATCGCTAGCCGGCTCTGTGGCCCTCATGGGCCCGACGCCTCCCTTTCTTGCAGGATCCGCCGCAGGATTTTGCCAACGGCGCTCCTGGGCAAGTCCGCGCAAAACTCCAGGGCACTCCCCGGCGCCGGGTTCACAACCGGCCGGCTTCGGGGATCCCGGCCCGGATAACTCCGGTAAAGGGACATTTGCAGCAGGGGCGGCAGGCGTCACAAGGGCACCTCCCTGGATAATGACAATATGGATGGATATGGATGGGTGAAATGGTTGTTTTACGCCGCGGCACCGCCTGGCATCAAGGATTGGCCCCAGGCGGACCCTGACCGGCAAGGTGGGTCGCCACGAATTCATCAATGAAATATTCCTTCAGCTGGTCGGGGTTGCAATGAAAATAGTCCGTCCACTTGTCCTGAAATACGCTGAAGGCAATGATGGGAATAAAGCCGGTGAAGAACTCGTGAACCAAGTAACGCTGCATTTCCTGCGCAGAACTGCCGTTATCCTTTCCACTTTCCAAACATGCATTGGTTGAATGTCTGATAACACTTTCCGCGCACTGAAAAAAATAGTTATTTTGATCGTCACCCTTTAACGATTCCATGAGCATAACCGAAAGGATCTTCTTCTTATCATCAAGGAAATCCAGTACTCCCCTGATCTTGTCCTGAAAATTTTCGTACGGACCAATTTTTCCGTCCAGGGATATTCGTTTGTGCAACTTTTCAATAGCGGTATCGAACAACGATTTGACAATATCGTTCTTGTCCTTGAAATAATAGTAAATAAGCGCCTTATTGACGCCGGCCTTTTCAGCGATCATATTGACGCTCGTACCGTTGAACCCTTTTTCCGCAAACAACTCTCCCGCAGTTTCCAGAATTGTTTGGGCGGGACCGCTTTTATTCCCACCTGGCACTTGTCTGCACCCCTAACTAACCGGTCGGTTAAACGTATCTTATAATCCCCCTGCAGCGACTTTTTATCATCCTCACTGTCAACCACGTGAATTGCAACGCCGTAACCGGAAAAGAAACTTTTCAGATAACCGAACCCGAACCGGGTCAATCTGTCCCTATACGAAATAGCAATGTCGGTTATCCTGCCCTGCCTGGCCATTTCCATCAGCCGGATCAGACCCTGACGCTTATCCGATAGTCCGGAAGCCACGTCGGTAATTTCCACTATGTCCCGCCATCCCCGGGAAACCATCGTCTCCCGGACCTGCGCCACCTGCCGGCTTAAATCACCGCGCGCCTTCTGCTCATGAGAAGAAACGCGCCCGTACACAGCCAGAACCCGCCGTTCATCTGAAGGCTCACTGCTGCCCAACAGCCGCTCGATCTCCGACGCGGAAATGCGTCTTTTGCCTCCTACAGTCCGTATTACCCGAAGTTTTCCGTCGCGATCCCACCGCTGGATGGTGATAAGGCGTACTCCCAGTCTTCTGGCTGCCTCTCCAGCACTGTACATCTTTTCCATGATGCTTAATTATACCACGGAGCAAAACTCCATGTCAACGTCGATAGGTGCTAATGATTGGTGAAAACATTAGCTCTACGAACCCGTTTTCTTGCCGCAATGGAACAGGTCCTCCCGGACGGTTCCCCTCCCGTCGTTCCAAAGGTACGGGGAAATTCCGAACCGGTCGCATGCGCGGGCCCGCGCGAGGAAACACGTGACATCCTCCCTTCTCAATACTCGATCCCCTTCTGCGCCCCCACCCCGGCCCCGGCATGGTGCCGTACCTCCACCGCCTCGAAGACCGCATCGGCCAGTTCCACCAGGGCAAAGGGGGCGTTGCGCCCGGTCAGGACGAGCGTCACCGCGGGCGGCCTGGCCCGCACCAGCGAAACAACCTCCTCCACGGTCAGTAAGCCGAAACCTACCGCGTAAATGACTTCATCCAATACCACCAGATCGTATTGACCCAGGCTCCGCTCCGCTTCCGCCAGGGCCCGGCGGGCGGATTCGCGGTGGGCGGCCTTTTCCTCCGGGCCGGCAAAGCGCACAAAACCCAGGCCCGCCTGCCGCACGGTGAACCGGGAACCCAGGGCGGCGGCCGCCGCCAACTCCCCGTAACGCCAGCCACCCTTGATGAACTGGAGCACCAGTACCGAGCCGCCCCGCGCCCAGACGTCCAGGGCCGCGCCCAGGGCGGAAGTGGTCTTCCCCTTGCCGTGGCCGGTGTAAATGACGACAGGTCCCATGGTTAGGCCCCGCCCGACGGGTTGGCGGGCACCGGCGGCAGATCGGCCGGCAGGTGGGAAACATCGTTGAACAGAAGCAGGATGCCCCGGTCGGGCTCCGGGTAATCGACGATGGAAAGCGAGGCATTATCGGTCCTGAGCTTCCAGAAGAGGTTGAGGTCCATGCCCAGGGCGGTCCCGATGATACAGCGGATGGCGCCGCCGTGGGCTACCACGACCACGTTCCGGCCCGGATGGCTAACGACCACTTCCGCCAACCCCCGCCGGGTCCGTTCGGCCACCTCGGCGTAGGTCTCGCCGTCCGGGGGACGTACTCCCAGCGGATGATCCAGCCAGTCCCGGTAAACGGCGGGGAAGCGCTCCCGCACTTCAACCGCCGTGAGGCCCTCCCAGCGGCCGAAGTTCATTTCCCGGAAAGCGGCCTGCGGCTTCGCCGCCAGGCCGTGCGGCGCGGCCACGATGGCCGCCGTTTCCGCGGCCCGGGACAGATCGCTGGTGTAAAAGGCGTCCACCTTCAGCCGTCCGGCCAGGCGCGCGGCGAGCCTGGCCGCCTGCCGGCGGCCGTAATCGCAGAGCGGTATGTCCGTCTGGCCCTGGTAACGCAGGCTCTGGTTCCATTCCGTAACTCCGTGGCGAACCAGGTAAACGCGGCAGACCGTATTGTCACCGGCCAATATTTCCCGTCCCTTCCCACGGCGGGGTTGCCCCCCGCCCATGTATACCGAAAATTTCTCGCTGCCGCCGGCGAAATCCTGCTTGGAAACCGCTACCCGGCCGCCAACACCCCGGCGAGGGCGGCCGCAAGACGCGCGTTGTCCTCCCTGGTGCGCACGGCCACCCGGATATAGCCCGTCTCCAGACCGGGGAAATTGCCGCAGTCACGCACCAGGACGCCCTGCCGGCCCAGGGCGTCCACCAGTTCCGCGCTTGAGTAGCCGCTCTCCCCCACGGCCACAAGGAGAAAATTGGCCCGACCGGGCAGAACCCTCACCCCGGGCAGCGCGGAGAGCCGCTTTTGCAGTTCCTCCCGGTCACGGGCCACCCGGGCCGCGCACCCGGCGAGGAAGTCCCGTTCCCGTAGGCCGGCGACGCCGGCCACCTGGGCCATAGTATTCACACTCCAGGGGTCCCGTGACGCCTGCAGGCGGCGCAGGACCGAGGGGGAGGCGATGAGCGCACCCAGCCGGAGCCCGGGCACGGCCAGAATCTTGGTCAGCGAGTAGAGAACCAAAAGGCCCGGGTGCCGCGGCAGGAGGGGCAGCGCGCTATACGCGTCCCTGCCCGGCACGAAATCGAGAAAGGCCTCGTCCACCACCAGGCTCGCCCCTTCGCGGCCGGCCAGGGCGGCCAGTCGGGCCAGGGCGTCCGGCTCCAGCAATCGCCCGGTCGGGTTATTAGGCTGACACCAGAAAACGGCGTCGCAGCAGGGCAGGGCTTCCGCCACCGCGGCCAGGGAAGGAACAAAACCGTCCGCAGCGCTTGTCGGCACCTCCCGCACCCGCCCGCCGGCGGCGGTCACGGCGGCGGCGTACTCGCTGAAGGTGGGCCCGATGATCAACGCCCGGCGCCAGGCGAAAACCCGGGCCAGGAGGTAAATCAGCTCCGAGGCCCCGTTACCGGCCATAACCCAGTCCGCGCTCACACCCAGGTGGGCGGCGACCGACTGCCTCAAAAGGACGCTGTCCGGGTCCGGGTAATGCCGCACTTCCCGCAGGTTTTCGGCCAGCGCCTGCACGACGGCGTCCGACGGACCGTACGGGTTGATATTGGCCGAGAAATCGACGAAGCGGCCGGCGGGAATCCCGTAGCGGAGCTGAGCCGCCCGCAGGTTTCCCCCGTGGGCGAAAATCATGGCGCCAGGCCTCCCTCCCGTGCCAGACGGTAACGGTTGGCGGCGTTCAGGAAAGCCCGCGCGCTGTCCGGACAGGAAACAAAGTGCAGGTGAACGTAGCTGGCCAGCAGGTGGGGGCCGGCCACTCCCTCCAGCCGTCCGTCGGGTGCCGCTGCGCCGCTGACCCGGTAGGCCGGGCAACCCGGCCGCTCTCCCCGGTAGGTGGAATAATGGAACTCGTGGCCGGTCAGAATGGTCCCGGCCGGAGCCAGCAGGTTGCCGGTCAGCACGGTGGCCGTCACGTAGCCCAGGGCGGCCCGCCGCCGCTCCATGACCGTTTCCCCGGCCAGCAGGCCGGCCATGGGGTGGACCGCGCCGTCGGGCCCGCGCAAAGAGCGGCCCAGGTACATCAGGCCCCCGCATTCGGCGTATACCGGCAGCCCGCCGTCATACAGCGTCCGCAAGACCCGCATGAACTCCCCGTTGGCGGCAATCTCCCCGGCGAACACCTCTGGAAAACCGCCGCCCAGGTAAATCCCGTCCAGACCGGGGTCCAGGGTGCCGGACACGGGGCTCACCTCGACCAGTTCCGCCCCCAGGGCCCGCAAGAGATCAAGGCTGTCCTGGTAATAGAAGTTGAAGGCCTGATCCCGGGCCACGCCCAGGCGGACCGCGGGAGGCATTGGTTCCGCGGGAAACACCGCGCGGGAGGGCATCGGCGGCCCGGGTGCGCTTGCGGCCAGGCGGACCACGGCCTGGAGGTCCAACTGCCGGCCGAGGCCGGCCAGGCGTTCGACGAACCCGTCCAGCCCCCCCCTCTCCACGGCCGGCAGAAGGCCCAGGTGACGCTCCGGCAGGCTGACCTCATCCTCCCGGCCCAAGGCGCCGATCACGGGCAGGCCAGCCTCCCCCTGGACGGCCCGGAGCAAAAGGGCCCGGTGCCGCTCGCTGCCGGTACGGTTCAGGATGACCCCCCCGAGGTCAAGCCCTGGTTCAAAGTCGCGATAGCCCCGCACCAGCGCGGCCGCGCTACGGGCCAGGGACCGGGCGTCCACCACGAGCAGCACCGGCGCGGACAAAAGGCGGGCAACCTGGGCGGTGCTGCCCGTTCCGGTGTCGGCCTGGCCGTCGAAAAGCCCCATGACGCCCTCGATCACCGAGATGTCGGCATCATGCGCGGCCCGCCGGAAACATTCCCGGACCCCGTCTTCGCCCATCAGCCAGGGGTCCAGGTTGCGGCACACCCGCCCGGTGGCGGCGGTGTGGTAACCCGGATCGATGTAATCGGGGCCGACCTTGAAAGGCTGCACCGTAAGACCGGCGGCCGTTAATGCGGCCATCAGGGCGGCCGCCACGGTGGTCTTGCCGGCCCCGCTGTGCGTGGCCCCGATAACTATACGGGAAAAGTTGGGCATGGTATCAACCTCAGTTCAGATTTAGCGCAACCAGCGGGTAACCAGCCAGCCGGCCGCCAGGGTCAGCAGGGCGGTCAGCACCATCAAAGCCACCGCCGCCGGGATATCCTTTGCCGCCGGTTCCCGGGGGCCGTCGCCCAGGAAGGGATGGTCGACCGGCACCCCCCCGTAGGAGATCGGCCCCCCCAGGCGCACCCCGAGGGCCCCGGCAAAAGCCGCCTCCGCCACCCCGCTGTTGGGGCTGGGATGTCGGGAACCGAAACGCAGCATGGTGGTCAGGGTCCGTACCGGCCGGCGGCCGGTCAAAAAGGCCGCGAGCACCAGAAGACACCCGGTAAGCCGGGCGGGCAGCCAGTTGGCCAGATCGTCGAGCCGGGCCGAAGCCCAGCCCAGGTAGCGGTAACGCTCGTTCTTGTAACCCACCATGGCGTCGAGGGTGTTGACGGCCCGGTAGGCGACCGCCAGCACCGCTCCCCCGATAAAGGCGTAGAAGAGCGGCGCCACCACCGCATCGACCGTGTTTTCCGCCACCGTCTCCACCGCCGCCCTGCTGACGCCGGCCTCGGTCAGGAGCCTGGTGTCCCGGCCCACGACCTGGGCCGTAAGACGCCTGGCCCCGGCCAGGTCCCCGGCCGAAAGCGCCCGGCGGACGCGCAGGCCGGCCGCCGCCAGGCCCCGGGCGGCCACCGCCGCGTAGATGAAATATATCTGGAGCGCGAGATAGAAGGGCCGTCCCAGCCGCCGGGCTCCCAGCAGGACCAGAAAAACCAGGCCGGCGCTGGTACCCGTCACCAGGACCGCGAGCAGGACACCCGCCGCCTTCTGGACCGCCGGGCTCCGGCCGGGTCGGACAAGGCGGGACTCCCAGAAGGAAACCAGGCGGCCGATGCCCACCACCGGATGCGGCAGGAAGGGCGGATCACCGACCAGCAGGTCCAACAAAAAGGCGGCCGTTACCAGGTAAACCATCTACGTAGGCCCGTCCAGGCCGAGGAGGTTGTAAACGGCCGGCAGGTCCAGGTTCTCCCGCACCAGGGCCGCCAGGCCGTCCAGACCATCCTCCCGCATGTCCCCGCTGGCCGGTCCCCGGCCCGCTTCCCCGGTCAAACCCTTGCGCCGGCGTAAAGAGTCCAAAAGTGACGCGCGGAAGGCGTCGTTGTCGAACAGACCGTGGAGATAGGTACCGAAGACCAGCCCGTCGGCGCTTACCGCCCCGTCTCTTTCATCAATCATCCGTCCGGAGCGCCTGGTGACCCGGATCACCGGATCCACCGGTCCGGTAAAGGTGGTGCGCCCCATGTGGATCTCGTAGCCGCTGACCGGCAGACCGCTCGACAGCAAGGGCCCCCGCCCGGCCGTCTCCCCCGCCGCCTGGCAGGTTACCTTGTCCGCCTCGAAAACCGTAGTCATGGGCAAAAGCCCTAGCCCGTCGATCTCCTCCCGGTCCGACTCGGTGTGCAGGGGGTCCCGGACGATTTCTCCCAGCATTTGAAAGCCGCCGCAAATACCGGCCACCGGCAGGCCGGCCCCGGCCAGCCGGACCACGGCTTGCGCCAGGCCGGAGTCCTTGAGGACGACCAGGTCGTCAATCGTGTTCTTGCTGCCGGGTATGATGACCAGGTCGGGCCGGCCCAACTCACCGGCCTTGCGCACGTACCGCAGGTTTACGGCCGGCTCGTCCCGTAGCGGATCGAAGTCGGTAAAGTTGGACAGGTGCGGTAGATGAAGGACTACGATATCCAGGTCCGCCTGAGCGGATTCCCCCCCCCGCCAGACCCCCAGGGAATCCTCCTCGGCGACGCGCAGATCGTGGAAATAGGGCAGGACGCCAAGCACCGGGATCCCGGTGCGCTCTTCCAGGAAGCCGACCGCCGGTTGAAACAGCGTGGGATCGCCGCGGAACTTGTTGATGACCAGCCCGGCCACCCGGGCGGCGTCTTCCGCGTCCAGCAGGGCCAGGGTCCCCACCAGGGAGGCCAGGGCGCCGCCCCGCTCGACGTCCGCGACCAGGAGCACCGGGGCGCCGGCGGCCCGTGCCACCCGCATGTTGACGATCTCGTGCTCCATAAGGTTGACCTCGGCCGGACTGCCCGCCCCCTCGATGACCACCACCTCGTAAGCGGCCATGAGCCGGTCCAGGGCATCCCGGGCGAAGCTGAACAGCCGCGGGGCGTGCTCGTTGTGGTAGGCGTGGGCCGGATAGTTGCCCACCGGCCGGCCCAGGACGATGACCTGGGAAGATGACTGCCCCGTGGGTTTAAGCAAGATAGGGTTCATGTCGACGGTGGGGGGAATCCCAGCCGCTTCGGCCTGAACCGCCTGGGCCCGCCCTATTTCCCCCCCTTCGGCCGTGACGTAGGAGTTGAGAGCCATGTTCTGGGACTTGTACGGGGCCACCCGGTACCCGTCCCGCGCCAGGATCCGGCACAGGGCGGCCACCAGGACGCTCTTGCCCACGTGCGAGGCCGTCCCCTGCACCATGATGGCCTTTCCCACCGCGATCGATACCCCCTCATTATTTCAGCGTAAGCGGCAGCGCGGCCACCACCAGGTAAACCCGCCCGGCCCGCGCCGCCGCCATTTGGTTGGCCCGCCCGGACACGTCGCGGAAAGCGCGGCCCAGGGGATAAACGGGCACCAAGCCGCAGCCCACCTCGCAGGCGACCATGATGATCCGGGCCGGCACCCGGTCTACCGCCGCCAGCAGGTTCTCCACTTCGCGGAGAACGACATCCTCCGCGTCCCCGCCGGACAAGAGGTTGGCCAGCCAGGTGGTCAGGTCTTCGAGCAGCAGGACTCCGCCTTTTTTACCCTCACGCTCCACCGCGAGAGCCAGGGCGCGCGATTCCTCCACCGTGGACCAGCCGGACGGCCGCCGGCTCCGGTGACGCTCGATGCGCCCGGCCATTTCCCTGTCCCCGGCGGCCGCCGTGGCCAGATAGATAACCGGTTCCCCGTGGGAGGCGGCCATCCGTTCCGCCACCTCGCTCTTGCCGCTGCCGCTGCCTCCGAGCACCAGAGTCAACTCACCCAAGGATCAGTCCCTCCTGCCGGAAATAAATTCCCCGGCTTACGCGAGCCGGGGAAAAGGACAAACGGATAAACCTTACCCTTTCTCGCGAAGGTCCCGGTTTACCCGCAGGCAGGTTTCCTGGCTCCCGCTTCATCGGTTAGCCGGCGCCTTCCCAAGGCGGTGGCATATTGCCGGCTTCTCCACGGTTACAGTGGCGCAGACCGCTCAGGCCTAAGACCTGATTCCCTTTTTCTCCCCCGCGGGGGATCACCTGCGGGTCATGGCTATTCGGTTACGCTTAGGATTCGAGACGGGCAGTGGAAACTCCTCTTCCAGGGAGCAAAAAAAGCCGGCCGGCGACACCCGAACCCCAATTCACCATTTTCGGCGAACGGCCGTAGGACCTACCACCCTCCCAGCCTGCCCAGCCCGATCCAGCGACCCACCTCCATGAGTACGGTGGTGACGGCCGCCGTCATCACCGGTCCGCACGGCACACCGTCGAAGAAGACGATGCCCACGACGGCTCCCATGGTCATGCCGAAGACCGTTTCCGGCATGGTCTGGAGGAGGCTCAGCCCCTGGGCGTTCAACCTGGTGGCCAAAAGCCCGGCGAGCACGGCCAGAATGCCCCGCCGGGAAGTGAAGGTTGCACGGAGTTGATCGACCGAGGTCTCTCCCCGGGCGTAGGGAACAAGGATATAGAGCATCAGAAACAAAAGACCGGTTTCTATCCCCTGCCGTTCCAGCCAGGGGTAGGTGAACCGGTCCAGTCCGGTCAGCCTGAGTACCAGCAGGATACACCCCGAGGCCGCCACCAGGTTGTTGCGTCCCAGGATTCCCAACATGACCAGGAGAATGAGTACGTAGTCGCCATTCAAACTAGCATCCCCAGTAGTGGCCAGGCTCTTTTCTATCTATATGCCGGGGCCGGACGGGGGATTCCGACGCAACGGCCCGCGCGGTTCGTTTCCTCCTGACGTCGGACCGCGGGCGGCCTGCGCCCCCCGCGACGTAACCTGGTTACAATAAGCCCACAACACCTAACAATGGTCAAGTTTTGTTCACCAGCCGCCCCGTAACCAGGTTTTCGCTCCCCGTTGACCCATCACCATGCCCGGACCCTTCACATCCGTATAATGGCCGGACCCGGGCGGCATGCGCATAAAACACCTTCGCCCCCGGCAAAATAACCGCAGTTGGACAAGCGGGAGGTGATGGCACTTGCATCTAACGGAAATGGAGAAACTGCATGCCAGGGAACTGCTGCGCACGGAGCAGCTTTGCGCCAAGAAGGCCGGCCTGT
>JAJYZD010000075.1 GCA_021800315.1 Bacillota bacterium
CGGGCCAGGGCCAGGCGCCGGGCGTCGTACATGAGTTCGGTATACTCCACCAGTTCACCCCGGGCCAGGCCGCGCAGGGCGGTGGCCAGCCCGCCGGTGACGCCCATGCTGAAAACGCTGTTACCCAACACGAGGCCCAGTGGCTCGTATCCCTTGTCAACAAAGGAATCGCGCGGAATCCCCTGGCTTCAGACGTGGGGAGGAGGCGCGCAAAACTACTCGACTACTGCAGTCGTTGCGAAAGAACATCCCCAGAACGGGCCAGAAGACGAACTTTAGACGGGGTAAATTGACTTATCCGCTTACCGTTGGCATCCATTACACCTACCATATTGGTATCTATTGTAGGCAACCCACATACCCAACCTTTATACGTCTTTCCCGCTTTGCTTGCGACAACAAAATCGCCCTTGCGGAAGATGCCGTTGTTGCACGTGCCGCCAAACTTCGGTCGAATGCCGCCTTTCTGAAAATGCTGCCGGTGCAGACTCCTCCTTGCGAATTCGGGACGACGGTATACCCAAAACGGAGCATTGTCTGGCTCACAACCGGCAAGTCCGACCAACATTGCCACTGCATCGTTGGCATGGGATTCCGGAGCAAGTTTCGACTTGGATGAACACTTCTTCAGACCGGCAGCTTGTCGCCATAGCTTTGTCTGCCAGCCTTCGACCAGAACAAGAATGCCTAATTTGCGAAGCTCTGCATAATATACGGTCTTCCCAATTTCCACAGTGGAGAAATACTTTCCGTATCGCTTGTTATAGTGGTCGAATCTTACGTCCTCCACGATAAAATGGGTAACAGGAAAAAGCCTGCAAAGCTCCTTGACTATCGCCAACCTAAACTGAACCTTCGCTAACTGGGATGGAGCGATCCAATCAGGACCTTGGCTTCTTGGGCGACAAGGACGACGCCTCGTATTGCGAAATCGTCTTGCCCTGCGAAGGTTCTTTCGTGACTCCATTTTCTCGTGAACCTTGCTGGGTAACACCGCCATCATCCGAAGTTGAACATACTTACAACCTAACGCAAAACCGTCGAACTTTGAACCAGGGTCATTTGCCAAGATGAAAGACTGATTCGCATTGTAACCAGAATTCACTTCGATGAGAAGCTGTAAATAGAATAAGCCTAATTTACTCCACCTTGGAACTGCATTATTTTGTTCCAGTAACTTCCGGGCTTTCGATGGCTTGCAAGGCATCAGTGGCTTGCCGTCTTTCGAGACAACGGGTATCCGGTCGCTGAAATGTAGTGCGGTTGCTAATTTGACTGCCTTTTCCATGAGGACCCCCTTTCGGAGGAGCCGATTACGGCCCCAACCGGTTGGTGTCGCTTCGACGTGCCCGGAGAAACTTCCCCACGATTGCCGACCGTAGGGTGTATTGTTCTGGCATTGAGCGGTTCTGCCGCAGTTATCCGGGATTAGCGAAACGTCCCGGACTGCTTATCAGCCTCTCCGGCGCGGCTGCTCCTTGCGGAGCCGTCATAGTCATTGTTCGCTGGGAGTACCGCCCTCCCACCCTTCGGCGCTAAATGCAAAGACTTGCGGTGTTTCCACTACAAGCCCCCGCCTTTAGGCGTGGGGTTCATGACGAGAACCTCGTTCTCAATTAGATTATCGAGCTTTAGTTGATACCGTTCTAAAACGTCCAACCGCATGTAAATCTTATCAAAATGCTCCAGTACCAACTCTTGAAATCTATCATTATCCATCACTTTCACCCCTTTTCCAAATCCGGCAGAACCATTGTATGCCAAAAAACGGCTGAGTCAAGCCTTGCAGCACTCGTGATTTACTCATATATTGTCAGTCATTGTCGGGCAAACGGGGGATGACCGTTGGTCCTGGGAAGATAAACAGTATCGACGCGACTGCCGCGAAGGGGGGTGCAGGGGGAAGGCGACCGCCGCATTCGGCGACGACCGAAACCAGGCCCAGGGCCCCGGGTCGGCATCCAGGCAGGAATCCTCTGCGTTGGCCTAGAAATACTTCTGCGGCATCGGCCGGCCCTGCGATAAATCAGCCGGCCGCGAAGGGGGATGGTTTCGTGGATACCAAGGAAGCCGCCGCGCAACTTAACCGCTATCTTCTTCCCGGTTCGTTTCCCCTGGGCATCAAGATCCTGGAGGGCAGGGAGGGTGTACCCAGGTCCGCCAAAACCCCGGTGCACAACTTCAAGAAGAAGATGGCCGTCTGCCAGTTGGTCACCATGGCCAGACGCTACGGCTGGACGGCGGCGTTCGGCCGGGATGAACAAAAATGCGCCCTGGCATCCCTTATTTTCGGGTTTGACCGCCCCGGCCCCTTTTACCTGGAGGGGCACCTGGCCGAACATACCTACGTGTCGTCGAGCGAGGCGGGAGTACGCTCGGAGCAGGCCATCGCCCGCCTGACCTTCAACCGGGACCGGTGGGTGGTCATGGGCCCCCTGGACCGGCTCGAATTCGAACCGGACGTCGTCCTGGTTTACGGCCATCCAGCCCAGATGATGCGACTCATCCAGGCCGACCTCTACGAAGCGGGCGGAGCCTTCACCACGGCGATGTCGGGGCGGGGCGCCTGCGCGGAGGAAATCGCGGCCCCGTTTTTGAGCGGTAAGTGCCAGTTGGCCATGCCCTGCACGGGAGAGAGGGTCTTCGGCCAGACCCAGGATTTCGAGATGGCTTTCGGTATCCCGGCCGGGCGGCTGGACGCGGTTCTTACCGGACTTGGCGAGACGCACCGCAAGGGGGTAAGATACCCGGTAACATCCACTCTGAACTACGACGCCGTCTTTCCGGCCGCCTACGGCCAGGTGGAGAGGGAGTTCGGGGGCGAAGGCACCTGAGGGGCCGGCAGGCCAGGGGAGAATACAACATTCATTGGGGAGGAAAATCGAATGGATGTCTACGAAGCGATAGCGGCACGGCGCAGCATCCGCCGCTACAAACCCGATCCGGTTGGGGAGGAGCAGGTAACCCGGGTGCTGGACGCCGCGAGGCTGGCACCATCCTGGAAAAACCTGCAATGTTGGCGTTTCATCGTGGTGCGGAGTGAAACCGGCAAGACCGGCATCCTCTCCGGTTTCGACGACAGCAACCCGGGCAAGAAGGCCATAACGGCCGCGCCGGTAATGATTGTCCTTTGCGTCGACCCGCAGGCCTCCGGAAAGATGGGGGACAAGGAGTACTACCTGGTCGACGCAGGGATCGCCATGGAAAATCTTATGCTGGCGGCCAGGGCGGAGGGTCTCGGCACGTGCTGGCTGGGGGAGTTCAACGAGGCCCCGGTCAAGGAGTCCCTCGGTATACCGGACAACTGGCGGATTGTCGGGATGACGCCGCTGGGCTATCCGGACCAGGACCCCAAGCCCCGTCCCCGGAAGACCATGGAGGAAATCGTGTTCGCCGAAAGATGGCCGGATTGACGGCCGCCGGACTTATGGACCCGGTGCCCGCGTAGCGGACGGCGCCGGGTCCATAAGGCATGGAGGAGGCGGGCCTGTGCATCTCCGGCGCCCGGTTGCCCCTAGAACCAAGTGCGGTATCTGGCGCCCCGGCCGCCGGGGAGAGGGATGGGGGCCGTTATTTTAGTTGACATAATATACATTATGGGAACTTACGGGGAGGTGGGGAAGGCGGGTCAAAAAAGATCAAGGGCGCCGCACCCGGAGCCATCTCAGAAATCGTGGTATCCTTCGTTCCTGAGTCGCCACAATGATTTGCTAACCACCGCGAAGATGTGTTCCCTGTTGGTTTCCTTCTCGCGGTACATGTTGGCGTCCGCTTCCCGCAGCACATCGTATAGACTCTTAAAGATGTTTTCGGTAGTGGCGAAACCGACCGAATAGCACACCGGCAACGGTTCGTCCAGGCTCTCCAGTGCCATCCGGCGCAGGACGCCCGCTTTTTCCCCGGCCACCTCACGGTTGGACCCGGGCATCAGCACCGCGAACTCGTCCCCGCCCAGGCGCGCGATAATGTCTTCGTTGCGGAAGTTGCCCTTGATGATCGATACGGCCTTCTGGATAAATATGTCTCCTTTGGAGTGACCAAGGATGTCGTTGACCAGTTTCAGTCCGTCTATGTCCAAAAGGAATATGCTTACCGGATAGTACTCCCGGTTGCCTTCAATCCTACCCAGGGCCCTCTCGAAATAGAGCCGGTTATACAGGTCGGTGAAGGGATCACGCTCGTTCCTGAGGCGCAACTGGTTGTTCATGGCGATCAGACGCCGGTGCCTGAGTTTCAGCCTCTCCTGGGATTGCACCCTCTTCGATACATCCCTGGCCACGTTCAGAATGATCCGTTCATCGCTGTACTTGATGACGCTGGCGCTGACCTCCACCGTTATTTCCTTTCCGCTCCTTCCCGCGTAGCTCGTGGTGAACACGCACCGCCCGTGCCGCCGTAGCGCCGCCATAATGTGCCTGGTCCTGACGGCGTTGTGGTCCACCTGGGCGACTGACATGCCGTACATCTCGTCCGCGCTATACTCCAGGGCCTGACAGGCCGCCTTGTTTACATAAACCAGGAACCCGTCGATATCATGCACCAGAACGATGTCGGAGACCTCGTCCAGCAGGGTTGCCTTGAGTATCGCGTCCGGCGTCAGGGCCGGTGGATCCTGGTTTTCACTACGGGTTAGAGAGCCTACCCGTTCGCCGCCCTCCGTCACCGGCATGCTTCTTAAAACCTCCTTGGCCCGATGTCGGCCTTTTCGACGTCCGGGTAATGCTTTACTCCGCCGGCACGGCCGCGGTCCGGTAAAAAGGTCGCGTTCCCGTGATTTCGACGCCGGGCCCATGGTACCCCGGTCCTGCCGGAAACATACGGGTTCTGTGTCCCCCGAACAAACGTTCTCCATATAATAGGTAGGATTTCTAATGTTTCCTTCTTACCTTATCGACAGGTTTGCGGAAAGGTTTAGGACCGGGGACCGGGACTTTTGTCCCATTTTGAAGTGGGCCATACGGTTCATACGCCGTTTAGGAGGGTGGGGAATCTTAACTGCCCGCACCGGCAGGAGACGGAGCCGGGAACCTGCTGCAGGGCATCGAGCAGGATGCCGGCGACAAAGAGGGACTCGCCGTAAAAGATGTCCCGCAGGTCCTCGTGTTCCCATTCCCTGATCACGCCCTCGGCGTAGTTGACCACCTGGTCGAGGCGGGCGTAACAGGCCCCTATCTCCCGGGCCAGGTAGACCTCCGGACACATGCTCTGCCCTACCACGTCGGCCCCGAGTTGCCCGAGCATCCGGACTTCGGCCCGGCTTTCAAAATGACGGCCGTCCGTGACCGCGTAGACGCCGCGATCGAACACCCGCCGGGAACCCGCGGCGGCCTGAACCAGGGACCGGGCCAGCCGGGGACAGACCGGATCACGCATGCTGCTAAGCCACGGCGTGTCCAAGCCGACATCCTTACGGACGGAAAAATCCAGGTAATCGGATACCACCAGGATGTCGCGCAGGTTCAACAGATGGTTGACGGAGCCGACCCCTCCCTCCGCCAGCACTTCCTTCACCCCGGCCCGGCTGAGTACCCAGAACAGCTGCCGGGAGGCGTCCGCCCTGGTCACGCCGCTACGCCAGCCGTGCATGCGCACGGTCAGGATCCTGCGCCCGCAGGCGGTGAAAAGGGTGAGCGGAGGACCGGCACCGTAGGGCGTGTCAAATACCAGTCCCTCGGCCAGAACCTCTACGCCCTCCCGGGAAAGCGCCCGCGGGAAGTCGATGCTGTTGGTGCCTGAACCGCCGATCACGGCGGCATCGGCCTGTGGTATATCCTGCGGCAACTTGGGTCCCCTCCTAAGGCCGCCCGGCCACGTAAAAATGACGCCGGCTGTCCGGACCGGCTGGTTCCAGCGTGAAGGGATGAAACAGGGCCAGGGGCGAAAGGCCGGCCGCCTCCAGGGCGGCGCCGACCTCCCGCGGGGGAAAGGCTTGTTCGCGATGGGTTTCCGCAAAAAGGACCTTGTCCCCGTCTTGCATGATCCAACCGCGGAGACTGATTTCCCAGCAGCGCCGCCGGGAATCGTAGCGGGTGCTCCAGGTCAGGCCGTAGTCCGGCGTGGTGAAAACCGTTTCCTGCTCCCCGCCGCCGCATGCGGCCAGCCACTCCAGCGCGTTCAAGTCGAAGATGAACAATCCGCCGGGCCTGAGGGCCAGACGCACCCTGGCGAAGGTCTGCGCCAACTCCGTCGCATCCGCCAGATAGTTCAGCCCGTCGTGGAAGCAGGTTACCAGGTCGACCGGTCCGGGCAGGGTAAACAGGCGCATGTCGGCCTGTTTAAGCACCAGGTCGAGCCCCAGTCGCCGCGCCTTTTCTCCGGCCCGGGCCAGCATGTCCCGACTGATGTCCACGCCCGTGACGCGGTAGCCCCGCGCCAAGAGCGGCAGCGCCGTATTGCCCGTCCCGCAGGCGAGATCCGCCACATTGACCGCGTCAACATGAAAGCGGGCCAGAATTTGCTCCACGTAATCGGCCCACCCGTCAAAATCGACTCCCTGGACCAGGCGGTCGTAAACCTGTGCCAGAGCCGCGTAACAGGTCATGGTCAAGCTTTTCAGAATAAGGAGGCCAGGATGTCCCTCAGGACCCGGTCGATGGCCTGGTCGCCGTTGATGTCTTTCAGTACGCCCTGGGCCTGGTAGTAGTCAATGAGGGGCCGGGTCTGAGCCTCGTAGACATCAAGCCGGTTGCCAACCGAAACCTCGTTGTCGTCGCTACGCTGATAGAGTTCCCCGCCGCAGGCGTTACAGATCCCTTCCGACTGGGGAGGGTTGAACATAACGTGGTAGCTGGCTCCGCAGTTCCGGCACACCCGGCGGCCGGTCAGACGGGCCATCAGTCGCTCCCGCGGCACCGCCACGTTGATGACGGCGTCCAGTTTGATACCCAGGGCCGCCAGGGTTTCGTCCAGGGCACCGGCCTGGGGCAATGTACGCGGGAACCCGTCCAGCAGGAAGCCGACGCCGGTATCCGGCTTGCCCAGACGCTCTTTAACCATGCCCACGACCACTTCGTCGGGAACCAGTCGGCCCTGGTCCATGTACTCCTTGGCCTTTTTACCCATCGCGGTGCCTTCGCTGATGGCGGCCCGGAACATGTCTCCGGTGGAGATATGGGGAATTTTGAGTTCTTTTACCAGGACTTCCGCCTGCGTTCCCTTTCCAGCCCCGGGTGGTCCCATGATCAGCAAATTCAAGAAACGTCCCTCCTGCTCCGCTAAGTTCTTTTTTACCCGTGGGGACATTATACCACGGGGATGTCCGAAGGTGAATATGTATTTGGGAAAAAACGCACAAATAAAAGGGAAGGACCGGCCCAGCGCCGGTCCCCTGTTTGGGGAGAGCCTACGGCCCCCCTACTTTCGCCCGCCTCATCTGCGGTTGACGCTGATATTCCTGATATCCCTCGATGTCAACGCCGCCTTGAGCATCGACAACTTGACCCTGGGGCTGTCGTAGGTTATGAGCAGGCGGTCCGGATAGAGCACTTCCACCCGGCTGACGCCTGGGAATCCGGTCAGCTTGCTTTTCAGCCTTTCCCCTTCCTGCGGACTCAAAGACATGCCTGTTTTGAGCGTGACCATGGTGGGCACCATTTCCACTCCCTTCCGTGTCGCACTCCCGTATCCGCGTCTACAACCCTGGCCGGTGGTCGTTGGTCTTTAAGGGAGCAGGCTTTCGCCTGCTCCCTTGGGCGGGGTCAAAACCCCGGCGGACAGTTACTGCACACCGTCGGGACGACGGGAGGGCACACCGGCGGGAAGGGGCTCGGCGTAACGCACATGGTCGGTGTGAGAACCGTGCCGACCACGGACAGGACCACGGGGAAGATCGACTTGATGACGAGGCACAGGTTGAAGGAGCAGCAGACCACATCGTCGATACAGATGCACGGACCGCAGCTGAAGGTGATGTCACAGACGGTCGAAGCTCCGTCCGGCGCGCAAAGGATGACCGTTTTGAAAAAGCTCGCCGTATTGGTGGACGTGCAGGTGATGGTTCCGGCCGAGTTGACGATGTTGACGGTGAGCGAGTACGAAACCAGGAATGTTACGTCATAAAAGCCGGCGGTGGTGCCGGCGGTCCTGGACACCTCGGTGCAGGATACGCTGGCCAGGGTGCAACTGGCCGTGCTGCCCGTACAACTGCAGACCGCTCCGGGTACTACGGGGGTAAAGGCCGAAATGGGCAGGCACACATCCTGGGACTCCGTCTGGAAACAAAAGTCTAATACCTGGGGCACTTCGATACAAATGGTCGGGTCACGATGCATGATCCAATATACCTCCTCTTTTTTGGCAATCAGGCCGGTTATTTCCGGACCATGGAATTAACTACGCGGGTTAAAATATCCTATGTCTATTGCCTGATCTTGGTGAAACCGGTCTGGAGTTTTATTCTTAAGGCACGGCTTTCAACGGATGATCTGGCAGAATTTGCATGACAATCATTGATTTGGATGATACATGATAAAGTTACATGAATTAGACAGTTTTACGCTTAATGTCACTTATGAGCTTGTCCGCACCGCCGTTATGAAGCCCGGCGCCTCCCTCCAACCGGGTGGGGGCGCGGGAAAAGGCCGGCGCGTGGATTCGCCGGCCTCGTGTCGGGGGCATCCGCCCCTTGTTTCCTTTGGGGTTGCAGGAGGGAGCCGGTTCAGCGGCCGTAGGCCCTGATGGCCGTCATCAGCCGTCCGGCCCCGGTCTCCCGCCGGTCGTAATGCACTTCCACCCGGTCCGGCCGGGTGACGACCCGCTTTACGCCCGGCATGACGGCGAGCGACCGGCGGAGCGTTTCCCCGCCCGGTCCCTTCAGCGCCGCAGCGGTGTTGAGTGTAACCTTGGTGACCATATGCGTCGATACTACCCCCTATGCGTAGAATTAGCGGCTGCCCCCGTGCGCCGGCGACGTTTATACCGGCGGACAATTGACACATATCGTCGGGACGACGGGCGGGCAGACCGGCGGGAAGGGACTGACCTGGGTGCAGAGCGTCGGGGTGAGAACGGTGCCGACCACGGACAGGACTACCGGAAAGACCGACTTGATAACCAGACACAGGTTGAACGTGCAGCAGACCACGTCGTCGATGCAGATGCAGGGACCGCAACCGGTGGTTATGTCGCATATCGTGGTGGCCCCGTCGGGCGCGCAGAGGGTGACGGTCTTGAAGAAGCTGGTCGAGTTGGTCGTGGAAAAAGTGGCGCCGGTCGTGCTCGTGACGGTGACGAGTTGGGTTACCGAGACCAGGAACGTGACGTTGAAGAAGCCGGGGGTGGTGGATGCGACGCGGGAAACCTCGCTGCAGGTCGCGCTGGTAAGGGTGCAGGAAGCCACCGCGCCGGTGGGACACGCCGTTATCGCCGGTGTGAACACCGCCAGCGGGAGACATACGTCGAACGGCTCCGTTTGGAAACAGAAGTCCAGTACCTGGGGCACTTCAATGCAGATGGGGTCGGGCATAACTTTGTTTCCCTCCTCGTTTGGGCGATATACCCGGGGCAGGCCGGTGCGAACCTTTCGCTCCTCCCTGGTTGGCATATTGTATGTAGTTTGCCTTTTTTTGGTGATAGCTCAAGAAACATTTGTAACCATTGTCTTATAAAGGATTAACGCGGACCGGCGCAAAAAAACCGGCGCCAAGCGCCGGTAACACGACCAAGCCCGGTCCCCCTGTTTCCTTCCCCCGCCCGGGCCACACGAAAGCCGCCCGCCACCCGCTCCCGTTGCCCCCCCCGGCCTTTTTTCTATCCGGAAACGGGTCGATAGGGGCGACCGCCCCTACTCACCACGACATCATTTATTAAACCCCGTCCTCAGCCCGTGGGCCCGTATGACCGTCATCAGACTGCCGGCCCTGGCCTCGGTCCCGTCGTAATACACTTCCACCCGGCCGGAGCGGGCAAAGTTCACCTGTTTGACCCCGGGTAGCGCCAGGAGCGACTTTCTGAGCCTCTCCCCGCCGCTCGGGTCGAGGGGTTGCGTGATATTGACCGCTATTTTGTTAAGCATGGTAATACTGCACTACCTCCATGGATCTGGCATTTACATTCCGCGTGAGGGGAGCAGGCTGCCCGGGCAGCCGGACAGCCTGGCTCTCTTGCGCCGGACCCGGGCTTTACACCGGCGGGCAGTTGCTGCACACCGTCGGAACGACGGGCGGGCAGACCGGCGGGAACGGGAACGGCGTGACGCACACGGTCGGGGTCAGAACGGTGCCGGTAACGCTCAGGACGATCGGGAATATCGACTTGATGACCAGACACAGGTTGAAGGAGCAGCAGACCACGTCGTCGATACAGATGCAGGGGCCGCAGCCGAAGGTAAGCTCGCAGGCCGTGATCGCTCCGTCCGGCGCGCAGAGGGTGACCGTCTTGAAGAAACTGGCCGTATTGGTGGAATGGGCGATGATGGTACCGACCGAATTGACGATATTGATGGTGAGCGCGTAGGAAACCAGGAACGTCACGTCAAAGAAACCGGTTGGCGCTGAGACGCTGGCGACGCGGGTGACCTCGGTGCAACTCACGCTGGTGAGCGTGCAGGAAGCCGTGTTACCGGTGCAGGTCAAAAGGGTCGGTACCGCAAGCGTAAACGCTGAAAGAGGAAGACATACATCCTGGGATTCCGTCTGGAAACAAAAGTCTAATACCTGGTTGACTTCAATGCACGGCATGGGTGATTTTACCTCCTTATTTTCCACAAGCGACCCGCCGGCTACCGGTTCAAGCAATCCCTCATTTACCTGGGGTTAGAATATTCTATGTGTATTGCCTTATCTTGGTGAAGACAGCAATGTGGTGGTAATATAAACCTATAATGGTAGGTATTATAACGCGTTCCC
The DNA here is from genome assembly GCA_021800315.1 of Bacillota bacterium. Lineage (GTDB taxonomy): Bacteria > Bacillota > Desulfotomaculia > Desulfotomaculales > JAJYZD01 > JAJYZD01. Next base: position 10,845 of record JAJYZD010000075.1, read on the forward strand.
TGCTGACGGGAATACAGGCGAAACTTATGAGTACCGGTCGTTAATAACATAAATTCCCATCAACCCGGTGTCCGGGTACATCAATGTCACGGCCGCTTGGCGCGGCACAACCGGCCATCCCCATGCGTAGAATATACCAGCTTGAACAGGCAGGTGATAATCGTGGATGAAATCACGGTGGTATGGGGGCTCGACACCCTCTGCCACCTCCCGGACGGCGAGGGCGAAAAGGCCTGCCGGGTTGCCGGGGAACTGGGCCATTCCTGCCACCGGTCGGCAAACGAAGGTGTGCTGCAGGTCAATTCCCCTTTCAGCGGCCGGCAGGTAGCCGTGATTGTGGAAAGCGAAGGATCCGGGGCCGCCCCCGTCTTGGGCGGAGCCCTGCAGGAACTCCTTTCGGCCTCCCTGGCCAGGGTTAACCTGGTACGCACGGTCGGACACCCGGCCGCGCTTCCACTCGGTGGCCACTTGCTGTTATGGCTGGCGGACGCCGCGCGAGAGACCCCCCTGGTCATAATCCCGGGAAAGTATCCGGGAAGTACCCGTCTGGCTTCCCTGTTGAACGAGGAACTATCCTCGGCGGCCAGGTTGACCCCGGGTACGGAAATTCTTTTCATCGAGGGGTCCCGCCGCCCCTTGCCGGCGACCCTGCCCGCGGTTCTCATCGAATGCCCGCCGGCTGAAGATCCGGCGATAGGCCATTGGGCCTCCGGATTGAAGCAGGGGTTGGCCCGGCATTTCAGCGGCGAAGGCACCAGCCTGTCTTCCTGCGGCTTGGCCGGCACCCAAAACGGCCCCGGGAGGGCGGTCCAGGTCTTCTGGGAAAAGCTCAGGGAAGCGGTGCCCCAGGCCCGTTTGAACCCCGCGGGCAGGGCCGTGTTCAATCTTACAGACGACCGGCCGCAGCCCCCTCCCTCCCCCGCCTTTCAGGCCGCTCCGGTGACGACGGCCGGCGACAGCCAGCCGACGGCGATCATAAGGCCGTCCAGGATCGGGATGGGGCAACTCCTGGGCCGGCCGGGAGGTATGCTGCCACCGTCAATGACCCCTGGGCTCCGGCATCCCGCCCTCCCTGGCCTGGCGGGTGTCCAGCCGCCGCGGCCGCCGCTGGTGCCTCCGGCTTACGCTTACCCGTCCTCCCCGTACCCGGTGACCTACGCCCCCTTCCAGCGGCCGTTCGGCGGCCTGCCCCAGCAGGAGAGCGTGCCGTTTACCCGGCACCAGACCACCGTAACCCAGGACCAAAACCGGCGTTCCGGCGAAGAACCGCCCTGCGATTCACCCCTGCGCTGAATGAAACCCGTAGAACCCGGCAGGATGCCGCTGGCTTACAAAAAATACACGCCGCTTAGGTGAAAACCATGCGCAACGGCGGGCCCGCTTAACTGCGGCCCGCCGTTTACCGAATCGTCCCCGGCCTATGTTTGTCAGTTGCCCAAGAACAACTCGCTGACCCACACGATTCCATTCGGGCTTTGGACCACGCCCAGACCGATCTGGGTTTCCTGGGGATCCAGCAGGTTGGCCCGGTGGGGAGGACTGTTGAACAGCGCCGTGTTGTCCACCGTCACACTGGGTCCTTCAGCGATGTTTTCCGCTCCGAACGGGTTTCCGTAGATACCGGCCGCTTCTTCCATTTGGGGCGGCGTGCCGTACACCGGCAGGAAGTGGGTGAGATTCTGGGTGTTGGCCATTTCCTGGGCCCTGAGACGGGCCAGGTAGGACAATTTCAGATTGAGCGTGTAGGCCGGAAGGTGATTGGCCACCCGCTGCTGGTTGACCAGTTCGAATAGTTGCTGCTCGCCGGCGTTGAGGCTGTACCCGGAACTGTAACCGGACCAGATCGCGGCGGAGGAAGGCGGGCTGGCAGCCGGCAGATTCGTTGCCGTCGTCGGAGCCGGAGCCGTGGTCGCCGGTACCGGGGTAAAGGTTATGGTGCCTGGCTGGCTGTTGGCATAGTTGGTCAAGTAATAATCAAGGAGGCTGGAGTCGGCGGTGGTTGCCGTGGCGCCGGTTGCCGTTGAGGTGGTGGTGGCTGTGCTGGTACCGGTGGCCGTGCTGGTACCGGTGGCCGGTAGGGTCTGGGTGGGCGAAGCCAGCGCCTGGTCGGCGCCGATCACGAGAACCTGGCCTGTCGAGCCGTAGACGGAGGCGTACCATTGCGCTACTTCCGCCAGGGAACTCGCCTGCGAGGGCGCAGACGCGGCGATGGAAAACAATAGCGCCGTCAGAAAAACCAGTCCCGCTTTCCAGTATTTCGTTCGCTTAACCATGAACTACCTCCTTTATTGAAGTAGCTCCATGATAAACCGGGAATGGAAAGTAAGGCAACCGGCGGATTTTCGACCAATTGTTCGTAGGTCTAAAACAGCTGGCCTATCCGACACCATATTTCATTATTTGCATTATACAGGCCGCCTGGTTATATTTGGCACATATCCGCGCAACGGCTGGCCGTGCAGGCGCCCGCCGTCCACCCTGCGAGACGTCAGTCGGCCATAAACAGTTCGCTGACCCATATGCCGTTGTGGTCACGGACTACCCCCAGCCCTATTTCCGTTTCCCGCGGATCGAGCAGGTTGGCCCGGTGCGGCGGGCTGTTGAAGAGGGCCTGGTTGCCCGATGCGACGTCCGGCGCGCGGACGATATTTTCCGCTCCGTACAGCTTCCCGGTGAGGCCGGCGGCCTCTTCCATCTGGGGCGGCGTGCCGTATACCGGCAGGAAATGGGTCAAAATCTGGATGTCGTCCATTTCCTGCGCCCGGAGACGGGCCAGGTAGGAGAGTCTCAAGCTGACGGTGAAGACCGGGAGATGGTTGGCGACCCGCTCCTGGTTGATCAGGCCGAGCAGTTGCCGTTCGTCGGCGTTCAGAGTGTAGCCGGCGCTGTAACCGGCCCAGATCCCGGCGGGGTTGCCGCCCGCCTGGTAGCCGGCGGACCAGCCGATTGCAACACCGGTCTGTTGTGCCGTCGCGGCGGTGGTCGCCTGGGAAGGGGCTTGCAAGGCGAAGGAAAACGAAAGCACGGTAAGGATAACCAATCCGGCTTTCCAGTATCTTTTTAGCTTAACCATGAACTACCTCCTTTTTTGAAGTATATCCATTCTAAACCTTATATGCCAGGTTGAGCAACCGGCGTATTGAGGGATAATCAGTCATCCCGCTGAAAAAGCCTGTACCTGGGTGAAACGTCTTCCGGTTATTACAGAGTTCGATGCCAATGGTCATATTTGGGGTAGTCCGGCTAGCCCGGCAAGACGGTAAACCACTCGGGATATACCCCTTCCGGCGGTAACATTCCGGCGACTTCCCCATATGTTAATACCATGGAAAGGAGGTATGATATGATATGACAGTCAGGAAGCTGTGCGCAAACGAAATTACTTCCGTTGTCAAGAGCTTGAC
>JAJYZD010000325.1 GCA_021800315.1 Bacillota bacterium
GCTGAGGCGGGTCATAGCGCGACATAGTTGTGCCCTTGCGAGCAACTTATACCGCTTTCCCGCCTTAAGACGCAGACCCTTGGAGTTTCCTCCGCAAGCCCCCGCCTTTAGGCGTGGGGTCTATGACTGGTAGATATCGCGGTACTGACCCCTTAAGACGTGTTTTTGAACCTTCCCTGTCGTGGTACGGGGTAGATTATCTACGAAAATGACGGCCTTCGGCACCTCGAATCCTCCCAACCCCATCTTGCAGAGATTGATGATGTCCTCTTCGGTCACTCCGCTGCCGGGTTTTGGTTCCACGACGGCCGTTACCCCCTCGATCCAACGCGGGTGCGGTAACCCGATCACGGCACAACCCTGGACGCGCGGGTCGCCCAGGATGACTCGCTCGACCTTGATCGAAGGCACATTCTCGCCGCCGCTTTTGATCATGTCCTTCTGGCGGTCCATAAAGACAAGCAGTCCGTCCTCGTCGAAACAGCCCATGTCCCCCGAGTGACGCCACCCGAACCGGAAACCCTCCGCGGTGGCCCCGGGATCCTTCCAGTAACCTTCCATGACGGCCGGACTGCGCCAGACGATTTCTCCCACCTGGCCGGCCGGCAGGAAACGGCCCCCCTCGTCCATGACCGCGGTGTCGAAAACCGGGCTGGAGATGCCCCAATAATTGCCGCTCTTTTTCATTTGCCACTCGGGCAGGAAGTTATTGCTTGAAGGATAGGCCTCCGTCTGGCCCGTACCCAGGGCAAAGCGGGCCCCCAGCTTGACCACGGCCTGTTCCAGGGTCCGTTGGTCCATGGGCGTCATGGCGTAAATGCAGTGGGCGAGCGATGAAACATCATACCGGTCGAAATCCGGATGATCCAACACGGCGCCGTACATGGCCGGGAGAATGAAGAGGTTGGTGATCTTCTCCCTCTGGACGGCTTCCAGAACCCGCACCGTGTCAAAGCCACGCATCACCACCACTTTGGCCCCCACATGGAAGGCGCTGGTGATCAGAGTATGTTGGGCCGCGTGGAAAAACGGCATCAGACAGGAGCAAACCCGGTCGCGCCCAATCTCCAGTTCGATGCAGTTGGCCAGGGAAACCACAAAAACATTCAGGTTGGACAGCATGACGCCTTTAGGTGCCGCGGTCGTGCCGCTGGTGTACATGATCTGAACCAGATCCCGGTCGTGGATGACCACGTCTTCGATCTCGCCGGGAGCCCCCTGTTCCAGCAGGGACCAGAACTCCCGGTAATTTTCCGGTATCACCGCCCCGGTCACCGGCAGGCAGACTATATTCTCCGGCCCCGGCAACTCCGCCGCAATGCTGTCCAGAAGGCCGGTGAAGGTATCGTCCACCATGACCGCCCGGGCTTCGCTGTGGTTGACAATATAGCGAATGTCCTGGAGGCCGAGACCGGGGTTGACCGGTACCCAAACCATACCCGACTTGGCCAGGGCGTAGGCGGTGATCACGAATTCCGCCGAGTTGTTACATACCGTGGCCACCCGGTCTCCCTTCCCCAGACCCAGGCCGCGCAACGCCCGCCCCAAGCGGTTGGTGCACTCGTTGAACTCGTGGTAAGTCAACCGCACGATCCGGTTCTCCCTGGTTTCCACCAGGGCCTCTTTCCAGGGCAGGCGCTCCGCCTGCCGGCGAATGATGTCCCCCACCGCCACCCTCTGAATGAGGTTCAGCTCCAGGTCGGAAACCATGGTGTCAGCCCCCTTTCCTGCATACCCGGTACGACGCCTTTGAGCCCGGCCGGTTTTCTGCCCCGAACCGGCAAGCCGGAACCATAAGGACTTTCCTCCGGCCCGGCCCAAGTAACCAATCGGCACAAGCTATCCCCGCCGGAGGGGGCACCGTTTATCTCCCCGTAAAAACCGGCCTGCGTTTTTCGGCGAAGGCCCGCGGTCCTTCGCGGGCGTCCTCCGAGGAAAACACCTTCCGGAACATTTCATCCTCAATCCGGTAGGCCTCCTCTTCCGATACGGAAAGGCACCGGAGCGTGGATTCCTTGACGGCCTTAACGGCCAAAGGGCCGTTTTCACAAATGGCGTGCGCTATTTTCCTGGCTTCGGGCAATACTTCGTCCGGCGGTACCACCCGGTTGAGAAGACCGATCGCGTACGCCTGCCCGGCCGAAATCCTTCCCCCGGTCAGGAGTATCTCCATCGCCCAGACGTAGGGAATCTGCCTGGGCAGCCGGATGGTGGACCCGCCGGCGGGGAAAAGGCCCCATTTGGGCTCTGGCAGGGCGAAGACCGCTTTTTCAGAGGCCACCCGGATATCCGTGGCCTCCAGCAGTTCCACCCCGCCCGCAAAACAGTAACCGTTCACTGCGGCTATAACCGGTTTCCAAAGATCCATTTTCTTGATAAAAGCCTGGTGCAGTAACTCCAAATCCGGACTGCCCCCACCAGCCGCCGCGGCGGTAAGCGCCGGGATCAGGCTCTTTAAATTGGCCCCGGCGCAAAAGGACTTGTTCCCCGCGCCGGTGACGATGGCCACCAGCAGACCGTCGTCGTCCCTGAAGCGCAACCAGGCTTCCGCCAGCGCCCTCAGATCGTCCAGGTCGAGGGCGTTTAAGCTCTCTTCGTTGTCAATGGTTATAGAGCAGATCATACCGTCTTTTTCAAATCGGATGGCCACTATTCCCTACCTCCAATCAATTGATCGCATACAATGCCACCTTACCTCCCATCGCTACGAAATAAACTTGATAAAATGCACTTCCGAGCAGTATCGTCCAGCCTGCCAATAATATGCTACAAGAGATAAAGGCCTCTATTACTTACTCCTTAATTCGTCGTAAATTAGCAGGCGTGCCCGCTTCTCGCTGCACGGCATCAGCGGCTTCTTGTGCTTGTCGACTACGTGGACCATGACTCCATCCCCTTTCGGAGACCCCTTGCGGGGCCGGTGACGTGAATCGCTTCATCTC